>JAJTER010000155.1 GCA_021299835.1 Saprospiraceae bacterium
AGGTAGTATATCAAACAGTAAACGATATTTTCAAAAAGATCTACACAAATGATGAATTTCAGCATGTTGTAAATCTTTATCAATTACCAAATCATTATTTCTTATCGGTTGGAAGTATTACAGCAAGAAAAAATTTACTATCGGCTTTAAAAGCCTGGAAAGGTCTTCCTACTGAATATCAAAGGCCTTTTCTAATTATTGGTAAGCCAAATCGTAAATATTTTAAAATAATTAAAGAAGAATTGGATCTCTTTAAAGAGATTTATTCCAATAAAATTATGTTTAGAAACGTAGCGAACGAACATTTACCTATCGTTTATCAAAATGCAGAAATTTTTATTTACCCTTCTTATTTTGAAGGTTTTGGTATTCCTGTTTTAGAAGCATTGTATAGCGGTATTCCTGTAATTACAAGTAAAACAACATCATTGCCTGAAGTGGGTGGTCCGGGTGCTTATTTGGTAGATCCAGCTAATTATGAAGAAATAAGGGCAGGGATTCTCTTTCTTATGCAACATAAAGAGCAAAGAGAACACGCTGTAAATAAGGGTTTAGAGCATGTCAAAAAATTTGATGCACAAGTGGTAAATGATAAATTAGTGAATATTTATCAAAGTTTACTTCAATAAGTTAACTTTTTGCCATTTCCTTTAAAGCCGTGATAAAGATATCCAGTTCCTTGGTGGTAGTGTAAATATTAGGTACGATTCTACAACCTTGAACTCCTTGGCCATCTATGGCTACCGTCCATATTCTATATTTTTTCAATAGATTTTCTGCCATCAAAGATGTTTTCATATTTTTTATACCCACATTGGCGATACCACAAACTCTTTGTGGGTCAGCTGGAGTATTAACTATTATATTCGGTACATTCCGCACCTGGCTGGTCCAATAATTTTGTAAATAGCGCAATCTGGCTTCTTTTTTGTCTAATCCTATGCGATGTAAATACTCAATGGCATTTCCTATCGCTAAATCTGTAGCAACAGGGTGCGTACCCGTATGATTCATTCTCCTTATGTTTTCCAAAGGATAGCCAAAATCACCAAACATTGGCCAAAGGCCGCTTATTTTTTCCTTATTGATATATAATAAACCAGCGCCTAAGGGAGCAGAAAGCCATTTATGGAGACTGGAACCATAGTAGTCACAGTGTAATTCTTTGATGTCAAAGGCAAAATGTCCAATAGCATGTGCTCCATCGACCAGTACCTCCACACCCTTTTTATGAGCCATATCACAGATTTTTCTGATGGGGAGTATCTGGCCTGTAATATTTACTATATGGCAGACCATGATCAATTTCGTTTTACTGGTTATCGCTTTCTCATAGACCGCGACAATTTCTTCATCAGATATTGGAATATTCGGCACATCTACTATTTTTCTAACAATACCATATCTTTCTTCACATAGGCGAAAATGTTCTATCATAGCGAAATAGTCTTGGTTTGCCATGATAGCCTCATCACCTTTTTCCCAATGAATACCTCCAATAACAGTATCTAAAGATTCTGTAGTGTTTCTGGTTATGATAATTTCTTCCGCATCACATTGGATTAGATCCGCAAGTTGGCCACAAACAGCTCTTTTATTATCCCACTGAACGGTTCGCATGTAATGTGAACCCTGATAATTTACCTCTCTTATATGATGAAGATAGTCTTCCAGAATGGCTTGTGGCATAAAGCAATAATAACCGTTTTCAAGATTTATATAATCCGGCTTTAATCTGTAGCCTCCCCTGATTCCTAACCAATAATTTTCGTCTTCAGCTATTTCTTCCACCGATTTATTGGCAACGGTAAGGTTTAACTTTTCTAAGGTGTTAAATAGGGCAGGGGCACCTAAGCCCATGGCTATGGAGTGTTTGAAAAAGGTCCTTTTATCCATGATTATTTGTTTTCTTTAATGGTTTAAATTAAGGGTGATAGGTTTTTACTGCGTTGGATTCCACTTCATTTTTATAAAAATGAATTTTTTTAAACTGTCCTCTTGTATACCTAAGGGATTGGTCATTAAAATGAGGTGAATTCATGTCGCTGGATGAACCACCTGTGACGATAGAATGTGCGTTAATTTTGGGGCCAAATTCTACTACAGCAACAAAACTATTTCCCAAAGTCCCATATCTTTTTTTGGTTCCCGCTTGTGTTTTTGAACCAAATGCAGCAAGTGATCCCCAGGCAGATGAGGTGAAACCTACTGGCAAACTCTCTAAATCATCATTAAACTCTGGGCGAATACCTGCACTTATTCGTTGAAACCTGTTGATATCTCCCCATTTAGTCCTCCAAGTACCAAATTGACTGGAGAGCTGATTTATGGTTTTTTCGAAAGCAAGCCTTTTTTCTGTTGCCGATAAGTTTTTTAAAACATAAGCCTCCAGGTTTATCATAGATTTTGCACCATAGCCACTTTTAACTCTGGCAATGTCCATAATATTTTCGCCATAAAAAACAGCCAGACTAGTGGCAACGGATAAAGAATCTCTCTCAAAGTTCCAGGTAGATAACTCATTGATTGGATCAGTAAATGGAGAGGACAAATCTCCGTTATAAATTTTTAGAAGATCCGGGATAATCTTTGCCAATCCAGGTAAATAAGGATTAAATGCTGCTTTAACTAAACTGTCAAGCGTCCAGTTCCCTTTTACATTTTCCAGTATTCTTAAAGCTGCAACGCCTCGGAAATTTTCTTCATCTGGTGCCATATAATCAAGGTATTTTTTCCTTTCGGGACTATATTTTCCTGAGGCAGTGAAAGGATCTGAATTACAGTTCTGAATCCATCCATTTGCAGGATTAATTATTCGTACCAGTTCTTTAACCGTATGAAATCCTTTCCATTCTGTATTTGAAGTTGTGCCATCTAAAAGGCCATTCCAATTATAATCGAGGTTTCTTTTTGGCATAAAATTTCCATGCCAATAGGCAATATTTCCTGAATTATCTGCAAAAACGGTGTTATTAGATGAATTTGTATTTAACTTCATTACTTTTTCAAAAGATTTGAAATCTTCCGTCTTGGTTCTTAAAAAAGATTGGGCTAATGCGTCAATCTGTTCTGTCATCATTCGTATAGATACCCATTTTCCATCTTTTCTTGCTATAATTGGTCCGTGATGCGTAAAATACAAGGTGATTTCTCTCGATAATTTACTTTTTTTAGTTTGAAAATATATGATTTCCTTTCGGGTTTTGACAGGTAGCCATTTTCCTTCATAAAGATAAAAATAGTCTTTCCCCCTTTTTTCTACAGTTTCTAAATATTCATCTGCCACATCAGCGGCACTGGAGGTATGCATCCAGCCACATTTATCATTAAACCCTTGATAAACAAAAAATTGACCCCAGGTTACAGCACCATAAGTGTTTAAGCCTTCCTCACTTACTAAATGAACCTCCGTTCTGAAATAAAACGAAGTATGTGGATTAATTAGTAGTAACGGATACCCATTTTTTGTTAATTCTGGCGCAATGGCAAATCCATTTGAGCCTGCTGGCTCCTGTTCCCATTCAGGTATTTCAGGCACATGATAGCCCATACCATTTCCCTCATAAAAATCTTTGATTCCCTGAATTGGAATAATTGTAATGTTTCCTCCAATACTGCCCTCGGTAAATAATAAAGGCATCCATGGCTCAAATCTATGTATGATTTTGGGTTTTATATTTGGATTTTTATGCAGATAATAATTAATCCCAGAGGCAAAACCGTCCAATAAAGCTTTTAACCAGGCGGGAGAACTTAAATAATTATTTTTCGCAATTAGGGTATCTGCATACATCCTTGCTCGTGCGTCCTGATAAAAATAATTTTCACCCAGAGATTCTGATAATCTGCCTAATGCATCTAAATAATTCTCTTCCACCCGATTAAAATCGTCCTCACATTGGGTGTACATTAAACCAAAAACAACATCTGCATCTGTTTTTCCATAAATATGGGGAACACCATAATTATCTCTTATTATAGTGACATTTTGTGCTCTTGTAGTCCATTCATTTATTTCATTTTTGGAAAATGTTTGTCCATTGAGTAAACATACACTGGAAAAAAAAAGGATGGAAATCAGTTTGAACATGGTATCAAATTTTTATTAATTTTGGGAATTTAGGTAAAATAAATAAATTATGAAAGTTTCCAGGGCAATTTTATCCGATTTACCCAATATCTGCATATTAGCCAATAATGCCTATCGTGGCGAGGAAGCAAAAAAAGGATGGACATTTGAGTCCGATTTTATAGAAGGGGATAAAAGAACAGATGAAAATGACCTGTTTTTGTTGTTTTCTAATGATAAAGCAGTATTTCTTATTACAAAAAATGATAAAGAGGTTATCACTGGCTCAGTGTATCTGGAAGTTAAAAATGAAAATTTGTACATGGGAATGCTCTCTGTTGAGCCAACGCTTCAAGGAAATGGTATTGGAAAGCTCTTAGTGTCAAGTGCTATTCAATATGGTCAATCACTGGGTTTGGAAAAAATTCAGATTCAGGTTGTCCATCTTCGGCAAGAACTTATTTTGTGGTATGAAAAATTAGGATTTATTACATCAGATAAGATAATGCCTTTCGAGGTGCCCTTAGCATTTGGCAAACCTAAAGTTCCTCTTCATTTTATTGAAATGAATCGTACCTTATAAAACGAGTATCCTTTGAAATGTACTATTTCACTATATTTACAGAATAAATATATATGAATGCAAAAAAGTAAAGAAGATATTCAAAAGGAAAAGGATGACTTCTTGCGTCAATTTGTTGTCCCTGAGGGTAATATTTGGGGTTGGAAATTTTCCCTTTTCGGTTTGGGCCTTATTCTATTTTTAAGTCTTTGGTTGGCTTGGCTACATTACAAAAGAGGCGTTCCCGTAGGTTTTGATGAGCAAAAAATGGAGGTAAATCCTATGATTTTACCTGAAAAAACAGATACATTAAATTATGAATAATACACTTTCCTTTTACAAATATCATGGGGCAGGCAATGATTTTGTGATGATTGATAACAGAATACCAGCTCTGTTCGATTTTAACACGCCTGATTTAATAGCTCATTTATGCCACAGACATTTTGGAATAGGGGCTGATGGCTTTATTTTATTGGAAAATGATGAGGTGGCTGATTTTAAAATGCGCTATTTTAATGCCGATGGAAATGAAGGTTCTATGTGCGGTAATGGGGGTAGATGTATTGTTGCTTTTGCCAATGATTTGGGAATTATACCTTCAGAGGGTTCTTTTAGTGCCACCGATGGTCTTCATCAGTTTAAAGTGTTAGACAATAATGAATATGCTATCTCATTGAAAAATGTAGATAAGGTAGAAGTTATGCCAAATGGTTATTTTATTCATACAGGAAGTCCTCACTGGGTTGAATTTGTTGATGACTTAAACGGTTTTGATGTACATAATAAGGGTAAAAAAATACGATTAGATTCGATGTTTGGAAAGGGTGGAACTAATGTAAATTTTTTGGTCGATGCACCTACAGGTTTGGAAATTGCCACCTTTGAACGAGGCGTAGAGGCGGAAACTTTGGCTTGTGGTACAGGTGTCACCGCTGCCGCTATGGCTTATTATATAAGT
>JAJTER010000156.1 GCA_021299835.1 Saprospiraceae bacterium
ATTTCTCAAGATGTTCCTTTTTATAGAGCCTACTTAAAAAATGCGGCATTACAAGGTACTGCCGTCATAAATAATCCTTTCTGGTGGAGTGCCGATGAAAAATTTTTCAATAATTGTTTAGCTAAATCATTAGGCGTTCCCGTACCAGAAACCGCGTTGCTGCCCTCAAAAGATAATCCGGATGGTACCACCTCACAATCGTTTAGGAATTTAAAAATGCCTTTGGACTGGCAAGGAATGTCTGACGAGGTTGGTTTTCCAGCTTATATGAAACCACATGACGGTGGCGGGTGGAAAAATGTTTATCAGGTGGATAGTCTGGAGGATATGTGGCAAAAGCATAACCAGACGGGTCAACTGGTTATGATGTTACAAGAAGAGATAAAGTTTGACGATTATTTTAGGTGTTATGCTATTGGAGGAAGTGAGGTAAGGATTATGCCATATAATCCGTTGAATCCACATGAGTCTCGTTACAACGCGGCTATTCAGGCAAAAGGAGAGGAAGCGAAGAAATTATTAAGAACTATAGAAGATTATGTTCTCAGGTTAAATACTGCCCTGGGGTATGATTTCAATACGGTAGAATTTGCAGTGAGAGTTGGAATTCCTTATGCTATCGATTTTTGTAATCCAGCACCTGACGCAGATATTAACTCTGTTGGACAGGAAAATTTTGAATGGGTGGTTGAGGCTGCTGCAAATCTGGCTATCCGCAGGGCGGAGGCTTTCAAGCCAAATACCATGAACCTTACCTGGGGAACCTTTGTTTCCCATGCAGTCATTGGAGAACGAGTACCTGGCTTGGGTTGATTTTATCCAGCAAGGGATTTTCCGGAATTAAATGAAAATGAAATGAAAAATCCTATACATATTGCTGTTTTGGATTTATATAATCAATTCCCAAATGAAGGGATGCGATGTATTAAGCAGTTGTTGGAAGAATTAACTGCCAGTAATTCCTGGGTTAAAAAGGTAGATTATTTTGATGTCAGGGCGAAGGGTGAAATTCCTAACCCAAATGAATATGATATTTTTATTTCGTCAGGTGGACCTGGTGATCCAAAGTTAATAGGTGAGCACTGGGAAGATAAATATGTAAAATTAGTTGATAATTGTCTGGAGCACAATAAGACGGCTTCAAGAAAGAAGTATATATTTTTTATTTGCCATTCCTTTCAGGTTATGGTCCAGCACTGGGGACTAGCGGAGGTAAACAAAAGAAAATCAACCTCATTTGGTGTCATGCCTGTACATAGAATTGGCATGGGACTGGAAGAACCTTTATTTGAAGGGCTCGATGAACCTTTTTATGTGGTTGATTCGCGTGACTATCAGGTTGTTCAACCTAATCGAAGTAAGTTACAGGAGTTTGGAGCCAGCGTAATTTGTCTTGAAAAATTCCGACCTACCATTCCATTAGAACGAGCTATCATGGGCATTCGCTTTTCAAAAGAAATGATAGGAACTCAATTTCATCCTGAAGCAGATCCCGTGGGAATGGCACATTATCTGAAACAGGATGAAAAAAAGGAAATAGTCATTTCTCACCATGGAGAAGAAAAATATTTCGAGATGCTCGAGCATTTATATGACGACGACAAAATAAAAAGGACACACAATACTATATTACCTAAATTCCTGTATTTTGCTGTACAAGAGTTACAACAAAACGAAGAGGAAAAGAGTAATATTAAGCATCAACACGTGCGTATTTAGCATTACTTTCTATAAAAGCTCTTCTTGGTGGAACTTCATCACCCATAAGCATAGTAAAGACCCTATCGGTTTCAATAACATCTTCTATGGTCACCCTTCTCAGAATTCTTCTGGTTGGATCCATGGTAGTTTCCCAAAGCTGCTCGGCGTTCATTTCACCTAAACCTTTATAGCGCTGTGTTTTTACAGAGTTATCACTTTCTGAGCTTCCGCCAAATTCAAGGATGGTTGCTTTTCTATCTTCGTCATTCCAGCAATAGCGTTCATTTTTACCTTTTTTCACCAAATAGAGGGGCGGCGTTGCGATATAAATATAGCCTTGTTCGATAAGAGGTCGCATATAGCGGAAGAAGAAAGTAAGAATCAGCGTAGTGATATGGCTTCCATCCACATCGGCATCGGTCATAATTACTACTTTGTGATATCTAAGTTTTGTAATATTCAAAACGCGTTCACCCTGATCATTTTCCTCAATACTTACGCCAATAGCGGTAAACATATTTTTGATCTCCTCATTTTCATAGATTCTGTGTTCCATGGCTTTTTCCACATTAAGAATTTTACCTCTTAGGGGAAGAATAGCCTGGGTGTGTCTGTCGCGGCCCTGTTTAGCAGTTCCACCGGCAGAATCACCTTCCACGAGGAACAACTCAGAGTCGTGAGGGTCTTTAGAAGCACAGTCTGACAGTTTTCCTGGTAAACCACTACCTGTCAATACATTTTTTCGTTGAACCATTTCTCTGGCACGTCGGGCGGCGTGACGAGCGGCAGCGGCCAGGGTGACCTTTTCCATAATTTTACGGGCTTCCCTTGGATTTTCTTCCAAATAGGCACGCAAAGTATCTGCAACACACTGAGAAACGACAGAAGTAACTTCAGAGTTACCCAATTCGCCTTTAGTCTGACCTTTAAATTGAGGCTCGGGCACTTTTACAGAAATGACGGCTGTTAAACCCTCTCTGAAATCTTCCCCGGAAATCTCATCTTTTATTTTTTTAAAAAAGCCACCATCATCACCGTATTGTTTTAATACTCTGGATAGGGCTAAGCGGAACCCTTTTACATGGGAACCACCTTCGCGGGTATGAATGTTATTAACGTAAGAGTAAATATTTTCCTGATAGGAATTATTATATTGAAGCGCTACTTCTACTTCAATATTATCTTTAGTGCCTAAAACGTAAATGGGTCTTTCCGTTAATAAAACCTTATTATTATCAGCATACCTAACGAATTCAACTAACCCCCCTTCCGAGTGAAAAGTTTCGGTTTTTTCCGTTCGTTCATCGTAAAGAGTGAGCGTCAATCCCTTATTTAAGAAACTCAACTCACGCATTCTGCCTGTTAAAACCTCACTTTTGATGTCTGTGGTTTCAAATATCGTAGCATCGGGCTTAAACGTAATGGTTGTTCCACTTCGGTCAGAGTCACCAATAATCTGAACCTCGGTAATAGGCTTTCCTTTGCTATAAGATTGGGTAAAAATTTTCCCTTCTCTCTCCACTTTTGCCACCAATAAATCGGAAAGTGCGTTAACACAAGATACACCTACGCCGTGCAAACCTCCGGAAACTTTGTACGTGTCCTTGTCAAATTTACCTCCGGCATGCAATACGGTCATGACAACCTCCAAAGCGGATTTTCCCAGTTTTTGGTGCATACCCGTAGGAATACCTCTACCATTATCTTTGACAGAAACAGAATTATCTAAGTGGATTATGGTATCGATGGTGTCACAATGACCTGCAAGATGCTCGTCAATGGAATTATCAATAACTTCCCACACAAGATGGTGAAGACCTTTAGTATCGGTACTTCCGATATACATTCCAGGTCTTTTCCTTACCGCTTCAAGACCTTCCAGTGCTTGAATATTGCTTGCACCATAGTCCGTCTTTTGTTCTATATGTGCTTGATTAATTTCGTTTTCCATAAATGCAAATATACAAAAAATAGTGAAGTCTTTTTGCTTTAATTATCACATAATGATGCTATTTTTTAGATTTGTGGGAAAGAATTTTTTAGTTCCTATACGTATCTACTTATGAAAAAATCAGATGTGTTTTTGTCTATTGAAATAAATCATTTAAGTGAATTATCATCGGCAGCTACTTTAATTTTAAATGCATGTAAGGATTATAAGATATTCGCTTTACACGGGGAAATGGGGGCAGGTAAAACAACTTTCGCCCGCGTATTTTGTGAAGTCCTTGGTAGTAAAGACTGGGTTAGTAGTCCAAGTTTTTCTATCGTGAATGAATATGACTACGTCAATAATGAGGGAAGGGGTAAAATTTATCATTTTGATTTGTATAGATTAGGATCATTGGAGGAGGCTTTACAAATGGGTATTTTGTCCTATTTGGAAAGTGGAGATTATTGCCTCATTGAATGGCCTGAGCTTATGTCAGAGCTTTTACCTGAGGATACAATCAAGATATCTTTTACGGCTATGGAAAATGAATCCCGAAAATTACAGGTTGTTCCTTTTTTTTCGCAACTTTAAGAATTAAATAATACATTATGCGAAAAATCATTGGTTTATTTCTCTTTATAGCCTTTTACAATCCTCATTTTGGTCAAAATGTTACCAGGAAGTTGGAAAATATCAATTTTTCAAAGGTTACTATTGAAGACGCATTCTGGAAGCCCCGAATGGAAAAAGTAGCAGATGTTACTATTCCCGTTTGTATGGATCAAACAGAATTTAAAACGCCGCGTATTCGAAATTTTGAAATTACGGCGGGCTTGCGCAAAGGAGATTTTGAAGGTATTTTTTATGACGATTCTGACGTTTTTAAAGCCCTTGAGGCGATCGCCTATTCCCTGAAAGTAAAAGCTAATCCCGATATTGAAAAAAGAGCCGATGGTTGGATCGATAAAATTGCGGCATCCCAGCAATCCGATGGTTATATCAATACTTTTTACACATTGAAGGAACCAGACAAGAAATGGAGCGACATGAGTATGCACGAAGATTATAACGGAGGGCATTTGATTGAAGCTGGCGTCGCCTATTTTAATGCCACAGGAAAAAGGAAATTGTTGGATGTGGCTATTAAGTTTGCAGACCATTTCGACGCTCTTTTTGGTCCTGGAAAAAGACACTGGGTGACCGGTCATCAGGAATTGGAACTGGCTTTAGTGAAGTTATATAAAACAACAGGAAATAAGAAATATCTGAATCTGGCAGATTGGCTCCTTTCTGAAAGAGGTCATAAACATGCCGTCGGTTATACCTGGACCGATTGGAGGGACACCGCTTATGCCCAGGATGTATTGCCGGTAAAACAACAAACCCAAATTACAGGTCACGCCGTTAGGGCCATGTATTTATATACCGGTGCCGCCGATGTTGCCGCTATGACTGGTGATGGCGAATATTTTAAGGCAATGAAAACAGTTTGGGAAGACGTCGTTCATAGAAATATGTATGTCACCGGCGGTATTGGTTCGTCGGGAAGTAATGAAGGATTTAGTATCGACTATGACCTACCCAATGAAAAGGCCTATTGCGAAACCTGTGCCTCCGTAGGTATGGTTTTCTGGAATCAGAGAATGAATGCGTTAAGTGGAAATGCACAGTATATTGATGTGCTGGAAAAGGTGTTGTACAATAGTGCTTTAGATGGCTTGTCCTTTGAAGGAGATCGGTTTTTTTATGGGAATCCGCTCGCATCAAATGGGCAGCATTTTAGAAAAGAATGGTTCGGTACCGCTTGTTGTCCCTCTAATATTGCCAGATTAGTTGCCTCCCTGGGTGATTATGTTTACGGTGTTTCTGAAAAAGATATTTATGTGAATTTATTTATCGGTAGTTCCACTTCTTTAACGGTTCAACAAACGAAA
>JAJTER010000046.1 GCA_021299835.1 Saprospiraceae bacterium
TGGTTTTTAGCTTCCAATACTATTTGGTACTTAACCTCTGGGGAGTAAACCTGCCTCTTTTTCCTATGTATGTAGGGCTCGCTAGTTTATATCTCTTTCAAACCATTATTCCACTTCCTCCTATTTATAGCTTAATCGTTCGGGGGGAAACCTCTGTACTGATTTGGGGTATTTGGGGCATTGCTCCCATAACAGCAATGACGGCAAGTTATATGCTATTTATATTTAATTTGTTTATACCTGCTGTCATCGGTTTTTTTATCTTGCTACCCATCAGGTCACCAAATAAATAAGAATACACTCTTTTATTTAGATTTTATTTATTAATTTCAATTTTGCCTAAAACCGACTTGACAATGAATAAATTAAAATGGTGCTTGCCACTTTGCCTATTCCTTTTGATGGGAACCTTACTTTCTGCACAAAACAAGGCGCATTCTCTTTCTTTATTATCCAGTTCTTTTATCTATGAGGAAGCTCCCTTTAAGGAATGTCATGCTTCAAGTTTAGTAGAAGTAAATGAGGGTAAAATATTAGCTACCTGGTTTGGAGGAACCAGGGAAAAAAATCCGGATGTCACTATATGGCTTGCGGAATTTTCTAAAGGGAAATGGGGAGAAATCAGGGAAGTTGCCACGGGTATTCAAAATGATAAATTGAGATATGCATGCTGGAATCCCGTATTATTTAATCATTCGTCTGGTATCTTATATCTTTTTTACAAGGTGGGACCCTCTCCAACTACCTGGTGGGGAGAAAGTATCCAGTCTAAAGATAATGGATTAACCTGGTCGAAACCGATCAGAATACCCGACGGATTTTTTGGACCAATACGAGCAAAACCCATTGAATTACCTGATGGGAATATTCTTTGCCCTTCCAGTCTGGAAATCCCCGACGGAAAATGGTCAGTTCATTTTGAGCTTTTTAATCCAAAGGCAAATACATGGAATAGAATAGCCGTCGATGATAATTCAGCGTATGATATTATTCAACCTACTTTGCTAATACATAATGACCCAAATATGCTTCAAATTTTATGTCGGAGCAGGCAAAATAAAATTATTGAATCGTGGTCTGTCGATGGAGGTAAAACCTGGTCTAAAACGGCGGAAACATCATTACCCAACCCAAGTGCAGGCATAGATGCCGTTTCCATACCTAATGTTGGACATTATTTGATTTATAATCCTACGGAAAAGGGGCCAAATGATAGGGCTAAACTAGCCGTTGCCTTTTCTAAAGATGGGAAAAATTGGGATTCAATGCTCCATTTAGAGGATGAAAACTCAGGAGAGTTTAGTTACCCTGCCATGATTTTAGGTAAAGATGGTCAATTAAAGGTCACCTATACCTGGAAAAGAAGAAAGATTCGATTTGCGGAATTAAAAATTAATTAGTTTACCGTTTTATGTTGCCAACAAAACTTTTTGGAATTATTCCACCAGTAGTGTCACCATTGATTGACACAAACACTTTAGATATTGATGGGCTGGAACTTGTTTTAAACAGGCTTATTGAACATCAGGTTCACGGAATTTTTATTTTGGGAACCACAGGGGAAGGTCCTAACCTAAGCCATAAAATAAGGAAGGAAATAATTAAACATACTGCGGCATTTGTCCAGGAAAGGAAACCCGTTTTTGTCTGTGTTACCGATACAAGTCCGGAGGAATTGTTGGAAATTGCTGGTTATGCTGCAGATAATGGTGCCGATGCGCTCGTTTTTGCGCCACCTTATTATTCACCAATAAACCAACAGGAGTTATTAACCTACTCCGAGTGGTTAATTCCTCAATTGCCTCTGCCTACCTTACTTTACAACATGCCCTCTCATTGTAAGGTATCTTTTTCATTGGAGGCAGTGAAAAAACTATCTTTATCAGAGAAAATAATTGGCATTAAGGATAGTTCGGGAGACATGAGTTTTCTGAATAACCTGATGGGCAGTATTGAAAATCCGTATTTTTGTTTTTTTACCGGGCCTGAGATTTTGTTGGCGGAAACTTTATTTATTGGTGGAAATGGGGGTGTCAGCGGAGGGGCCAATCTTTATCCACAGCTTTTTGTCGGTTTATTCGAAGCCTTTCAACAAGGCGATTTGATTAAAGTAATGGAATTTCAGCAAATTGTTAAAGAGCTGGACAGAGCAGTATATTTTGACGGATTCATGAAGGGGATAAAGGCAGCGCTCGCTTTGAAAGGTATTTGCCAAAATAAGGCTATGCCGCCTCTTTTTCCAATGGCAAAGGAGGGATTAAAAAAGCTGGAATCTTCCATGAGGTATTTAGAGGATAAATATCCATTCTTAAAGAAATAGTTTTATTAAAATATTGACAATGGGCAATTTAGCTTTTTTTGACTACCTTATTCTTGCTTTATATGGCATTATTTTATTGGGTATGGGTTTTTATTTTGCCAGAAAAATGAAAACAGCGGGTCAGTTTATGACGGCAAATGGGAAAATACCCGGTTGGGCAGCAGGTTTGGCGGTGATGAGTGCCTATACAAGCAGTATTTCTTACATCGCCACACCAGGAAAAGCTTTTGACTCTGACTGGCATCCCATCATTTTTGCCCTTTGTATGATACCGGTAAGCTGGTTGGCCGTAGTTATAATTATTCCATTATACAGAAAATTAAATCTTATATCCGTTTATACCTTTTTAGAGGAACGTCTTGGTTCCTGGGCCAGATTATATGCTGCATTTTCCTTTTTATTGTTTATGGTGGGTCGCATGGCCGTTATTCTATATTTGGTGGCTTTACTCATTCAGCCATTCGTTGGTGGAAATCTAATATGGATCATTATTGTCATTGGGTTTATCACTATTCTATATACCCTCATGGGCGGGGTAGAGGCAGTTATCTGGACAGATGTTATGCAATCTATTGTTATGATTGCTGGGATTATTTACACCGTAGTATTTTTAGGAAATATGGTGTTTTTGTCTTCTCCGGAACTTTTTTCTCAAGCCTATGATGCGGGTAAATTTTCCTGGGGATTATCTGATTTTTCATTTGATAAAAGAACAATCTGGGTGATGATTATCTATGGATTTACTGAAAATCTAAGGAATCTTTTGGCAGACCAGAATTATGTTCAAAAATATGCCACGGTTCAGAATAATGAGGAGGCGGCAAAATCTATGAAACTGGCGACCATCATTTATTTGTTTCTTACTGTTTGCTTTCTCTTTATTGGAACAGCCTTATTTTATTTTTATCAGATACAGGATTCTCTGCCTTCCAATATTACCAAAGGAGATCAGGTTTTCCCTTATTTTATTGCTACACAAATGCCAGTGGGACTCAAAGGACTCATTCTTGCAGCCATTATTGCCGCGGCAATGAGTACCGTTGATTCAGCATTAAATTGCTCAGCCACTGTTATTTGGATTGATTTCCTAAAAGGAAGATTTGATGTAAATATAAGTGAAAAGAAACAAATGTTCATCCTTCAATCAGCTACGTGGGTTTGGGGTATCCTTGGAACTTTATTTGCCATTTGGATGATTCAAGCTAAGAGTGCACTAGATGTCTGGTGGCAATTATCTGGTATTTTTGGAGGAGGCATACTTGGGCTGTTTTTACTCGCTTTACTCAAAATAAAATTATCCTATTTTCATGGATTGGTGGCTATTTCTTTAAGTATAATAGTCATTTCATGGAGTACTTTTTCCCGAAATTTACCCGAGTCAATCAGTTGGTTAAATAGTTCAATCGACCCCATTTTGTCTGGGGTATTAGGTACTATAATCTTATTATTTTACGGAATAATAATACATGTAGTAAACAGAAAAACATCAGTGTAACAAGGCAACCTGTTTTTGCTCCTTACCGTTAATAGGAAATAGATTGAATAGGTTTCAATGATTGATGAAAAATTAGAGAAAGTACTTAATAGTTGCAGGGTTGATAATAGAGCCGCTCAAAAAGAAATATATGAGTTCTATTACAGTTTTGTTTTTTCTATTGTCAGGCGTTATGTTGGATCTTTTGAGGAATCAAAGGAGGTTACAAATGATGTATTTTTCAAAATTTTCACTAAATTAAATCTTTATCAACAGGGTACTAATTTTAAGGGTTGGATTACTCAACTGGCTAAAAGAGTGGCGATTGATAAATATAGGGCCGATTTGAATAAAATCAAAACCAGTGAAAAGGATGAAATTCCTGATACGTCAGAACGATTTGATATACAATGGCTTAATAAAATGGATATCGAGGAAAAGATACTGCTTATTCAAAAACTTTCTCCTGCATATCGCCTCGTTTTCAATCTTTATGTGATTGAGCAATTATCTCATGATGAAATTGCTCAATTGTTAAATATTTCAACAGGAACCTCTAAATCTAATCTTGCGAAAGCAAGAATTCAACTAAAAGCATTAATGATTAAATATCAATATGTATAGAAAAACTGACAATCCTGACTTACCATGACCGATAACGAATTCGACCATATATTTTCTGAAAATTTAAAAAATGCTCGTTCAATCATTGATCCAGAAGAGGGTGACTGGCATAATTTGGCCTCTAAATTAGATCATTTTCAATCGAAGAGACGGAGTTGGCTGAAAGTTTTACCATGGATTTTATTACCTTTTATAACGGGTTATGCCGTTTGGAGTGGCATTGCCTTACATAATTTGAAACTGGAAAAATCTTTTGCCGTGAATACCCAATATAATCAATCGATAGTAAGGGATACCATAATCGTTGAGAAAGAAAAATACATTTATGATACGCTTTACAAAGTAGCTTATGTTCATCGTGTGTCTAAGGCAAAGGCAGTTTCGCCTCTCGTGAATCAACCCATTTTAGCTGTTCCATCAGAAGCTTTAACCCGTCAAGAAGAAATAAAAACGGAGGTTAAAAAGATAGATGAAAAGCAAGAATCTATTTTACAGACAGGGGATACATTGAGTGCCAACCTGGTTGAAAAAAAAGAAGATATAAAAATACCAGATGAAAATAAAAAGGAATCAAAATCCAGCTTAAAAATTGGCCTGTCAGCGGGGGTATTTTTACCCCTAAGTTTAGACGAGATAAAAAACCCAGTGGCATTGCAATGGTCCACACAATGGGTAATCTCGCCGAGATTTAACTTAGTACCTTCTCTTATTTTTACGCAACATTTTTTTGAAACAGAAGATGTAAGCAGTGACAAAGTGATGCTTTCTTCCAGTAATAATCCACTGGGGACATTTACTTTACATGAAATAAAAGGAATAGAGAGAAATATTATACCATCTTTTTCAACGAACTATTATTTTCTGAATAAGAATAAAATCAGGGTATATTCAGGCATTGGACTGGGTGCTAAAATAACTATGCCGGCTCAGATTACCTATGAATTTATTGAACTTTCCAATAACAGTAGCTATAAATATAATCAAGTAAGTAACAAGAAGATTTCCACTGAAATTTTGATGATGGGAAATATAGGTGGATCTCTACAGGTTACTTCAAAATTATCTTTTTTTGCTGAAGCTAAAATGGGCATATCAAAAAGAAATACAGTAAAAATAAACTCATTTTTAGGCACTTTCCTTGGTGTCGGATATCAATTTTGAGGATGAATAAAAAATTTAAAGTATAATTATTTTTTATTAAAACATTTTTAGGGTAAAAAATTTAAATTACATATTAAGTTCATAACTATACCAATATATAATTTATTTGTTTATATTTGTATTTATTTCTTTAAATTGCATTTTATTACATTTGAATAGTTTTAAATACAACTACCATAATGATGTATAAACACCTTTCATATTTCTTATTATTCGTCCTGTTTTATGGAACGGGTTCATTCAATATGGCGAACGGACAAGACCCTATCCCATTTTTACCAGCATCGGGGGGAAATGGTGTTGTTGGTGATGTTAATGGCTCAGCCCAGGTAACTGTTGGGCAGGTCTTTTTTTGGAATGAAAAAAGTGCAGATTTTAATATTAACCATGGTATTCAACAACCCTCTGTATATGAATTGGTATCTAAAGTAGAGGAATTATCTTGTAGCGGGGTCGTTTTAGATAACAAAGAAATATATAAAGGGGAAGTTTATAATGGAGTTATGATATTACCTTATTTGAAGGGTAATGGCGCTTATTTTTTAGGCCTTAATTTACCATCAACTGGCGTTTTAGGGTTGAATCTGAGTTTACAGCCTGGAAAACTAGCTAATGGGAATGGATCTGTTGAATTGGTTATTAAGGGTACGCCTGCTGATACTGGTCTTGCTGTTTTTAGCCTGACATTTGGTGCGAAAACATGTACATTTAATTTGCCAGTGACCATTTTGGAACCTAAAATTTCCACTTTAAATTGTAGTAGTGTAGTGGTTAATCCAAAGGATGTAGGTTCAAAATTAGATTATTCCGGCGCAGTAACCATAAGTTATCAGGGAGGGAATAATAAGAAATCATATCCTGTTAATATTGCCTCTTCCGTTGTAAAGGGATTAACCTTAAAGGCCGATTCTTTGCTATTAAATAGTAGCGGTGGTACTTTATCTTTCAATTTAACAGGTACTCCTGATACAGCTGGAATAGCCTTTTTCCCTCTTACTATTGGAGAAAAAACCTGTAATGTAATGGTTAAAGTGATTGATAGTGAAATAAAAATACCGAACGTTTTTACACCCAACGAAGATGGCAAAAATGATTTATGGTCTATACCTGCCCTTGCTTTCAAACCAGAATCAAAAGTATATATTTTTGACAGATTAGGAAGATTATTAATTGAATATCCCGGATCATCGTCTGGCTGGAACGGAATGATTAATAATTATCCTGCTACGGCGGGGGATTATTGGTATGTCATTCACCTATCAAAAGATACAGCTCCGTTGAAAGGAAATTTCACCTTACTAAGATAATAAAGCGTATGAAAAATTTATTGGCTGTCCTCTTAGTTATCAGTAGCATCGCTGCAAATGGACAAAATTACATATTTCAGAATCAGCATTTTTTTAAACCATATCTAACTAACCCAGCTTTGGCTGGCTCACAGAATAATGGAAATATCGCTTTGATTTATAAAAAACAATTGGTAGGTTTTGATAATTCACCAAATTCCCAGGCGATTTCAATGGATTATCCATTTTCAAAAAGTAGAATAGGTGTAGGAATTAATGGTTTTAAAGACCAGAATGGTGCCACAGGATTCTCTGGATTAGAATCGACTTTTGCTTATCATATTAGTGGTGGAAAAAAAGGTAAAGACCCATTGACTGGTTTTTCCTTTGGTTTATCTGCAACCTTTAATCAATATAGTATTGATAATTCGAATTTCAAACCAGAAGAATCAGATGATTTAACTATTAATAATCCAGAAAAATGGTCGGATTCATACCCTAACGCTAATTTCGGGTTCAATTTTTATTCGAATGGCTTTAATTTGGGTGTGTCTGCCTACAATATTATACCAAGAGTAAGCACTATCTTTACGAATCAAGATGATATTCAAAATGCCTTTACCGTTTTTATTAATTCAGGAATTGATTTAAAAGCGAAAGAAAATATAGTCATAAGACCTAATGTGTTAATTCGAACGCAAAGAAATTCGGATTACCAATTTGATATGATGTTAGATTTCAAATTTATATCGTCACCAAGTTCCTTTTTTACAGTTTCTCCTGTATTCAGGAATTATGGGTATGCAGCCTTAACGGGAAGGCAATCAATGGGTGCGAATGCCTTAATTTCTTGGCATCCATTTGTGATTGGCTATCAGTTTGAAATGCCATTGTCTGCCATTAACGATTATTCAAGAGGTGGGAATCATGTTATTTTTCTAGCCTTTAAATTAACGTCTAAACCTGAAGCTATCAAGCAGTATAAAGCTGATGACAAAAAGGAAGAAGGCACACCAGCAAAAAGTTCAAAAAATTAAAACTATGAAAGGAGTAATGAAAGGAAGTATTCTCTTCTTATTTTTTAGTACGATTAGTATTATCGGCTTTGGTCAAGCCCCTGATTTAATAAGTTATCAGGCTATTATTAGAAATAGTAATAATGAATTGGTTTCCAATGTATCGGTGGGTACTCGCATCAGTATTCTAAGGGGTTCTGCAGCAGATGTATTATTATATCAGGAGGAACATAATGTCAAAACCAACTTAAACGGATTAATTTATCTAAATATAGGTTCAGGTGCTCCTTTGGTTGGAACTATGTCAGGAATAGATTGGTCAAAAGGCCCATTTTATGTAAAATCTGAGACAGATCCAACAGGAGGCAAAAATTATACTTTGGTAGTTGTTTCTCAACTTCTCAGTGTGCCTTTTTCTATATATGCTAAATCTGCAGAAAAGGTAACAGGTCCGTTAACGGAGTTAGATCCTTTGTTTAATGCCAGTATTTCGAAAGGCATTACTGCGGTGGATACAGCTTATTGGAATAAAAAGTTGAGTAGTTTTATGGAATCTGATCCATTATTTAATGCCAGTGTAGCCAAAGGGATTACCGCCGCAGATACTGCATTGTGGAACTCTGAATCTGATCCGTTGTTTAGTGTTAGTATTTCAAATGGTATTACGGCAGTAGATACAGCTTATTGGAATAAAAAACTAAGTAGTTTCACTGAATCAGATCCTTTATTTAATGCCAGTATCGCAAAAGGGATTACCGCTGCGGATACTGCATTATGGAATTCAGAATATGATCCATTATTCAATGCCAGTATTGCGAAAGGGATTACCGCTGCAGATACCGCATTATGGAATTCAGAATATGATCCATTATTTAATGCCAGTATTGCGAAAGGGATTACCGCTGCAGATACTTCCAGTTGGAATCAAAAAGTCGGACTTCCACAAACTGGGAATACAGCAGGAGATATTTTATATTGGAATGGAACGGCGTGGGTTAAAATTCAGCAAGGTCTTCCAGGTCAGGGATTATTCCTATCACAAACTGGTATTCCGGTGTGGTCAGGTCCTGCCTTTGCTACCTTAACAACAAATGTAGCTACTTCGGTGACTAATATTACTGCTATAAGTGGGGGTAATATAACTTCTGACGGAGGTACGCCGGTGACAGCCAGAGGTATTTGCTGGAGCACCTCACCTAATCCAACGGTAACAAATGATTCGACAAGAAATGGCGCGGGTACAGGTGCTTTTTCCAGTAATATTTCAGGATTATTGGGGAGTACCACCTATTATGTGAGAGCTTATGCCGTCAACACAACGGGGGTATCTTATGGCAATCAGATAACTTTTACTACTCCTGTGCCGACACCACCTTCCCTTACAACTACAACACTTTCATCTATTACCAGTGTAAGTGTTGCCACGGGCGGATCTGTAGTGAATAATGGGGGTGCGCCAATTACTGCAAGAGGTGTGGTTTGGGATACGTTACAAAATCCTGTTGTAACTAAAAACAAGTCAATAAATGGGTCAATAAATAATATTTTTCTTGATACAATTAGAGGTTTGGCTGGATCAAGAGTTTATTACGTCCGTTCCTATGCCACCAATAGTGCAGGAACAGGTTATGGAAATGAAGTAAGTTTTACCACTTTGACTCCTGTGGTGCCTACAGTTACCATTAATCCAATAGATTTAATAACTAATGTTTCAGCAAGAAGCGGTGGGGCAATCACTTCTGACGGAGGTGCTGCTATTTTAAGTAAAGGTATCGTTTGGAGTACTTTCCCTAATCCTACCATCTCAAACTCAAAAACAACGGATGGCTCAGGATTAGCATCATTTACGAGTCAAATGACAGGATTATTAGGTGATTCTGTTTATTACGTTCGTGCCTACGCAACTAATGCAACAGGTACCGGGTACAGTTCCCAACTTAATTTTACCGCTGCCCAAGCTGTTTTAGCTACAGTAACTACAAACCCTATCACTTCCATAACATCTAATTCAGCCATTTCAGGAGGTAATGTAACGGCTAGTGGCGGTGGTGTTATTTCAGCAAGAGGGGTCGTTTGGAATACTTCACCAACACCAACCTTAAGTCATTTCAAAACTACAGATGGTACAGGCACAGGTACATTTACTAGTAACTTAACTAGTTTAACGCCTCCCGGAACTACCTATTATGTCCGTGCTTACGTGACTAATAGTATAGGAACCAATTATGGTGATGAAGTAACTTTTACTACATTAGCAGTAGCCCCAACCGTAATTACTAAGCCGGTAACGGCGATAACTCCTACTTCTGCTACCACAGGAGGTACCATTTCTTTAACTGGAGGTGCACCACATTCAGAGAAGGGTGTAGTTTACAGTACTACAACGAATCCAACCATCTCAAATACTAAATTAATAGATAATACAGTGGGATTGGATTGGGTATCAAATATTACTGGCTTGACAGGTAACACAAAATATTATGTCCGCGCTTATGCTACCAATGTCATTGGAACGAGCTACGGTGTACTTGATAGTTTCACCACAGGTCCTATATTACCCATTATTACAACTAATCCAGTTGCTACTATAACCAGCACTACGGCTATAAGTGGTGGAAATATTTCCTCTAATGGAGGTTCTGCTATTACAGCAAGGGGTATCGTTTGGAATAAAACAGGTAATCCTGCAGTGGGCACAGATAGTATTCGTACAGATGCTTCCACAACAACGGGGTCATACACACTCAATTTGGGAAATCTTAACGCTGGAATTACTTATTATGTTCGTGCTTATGCCACCAATGCAGTGGGTATCGCTTATGGTAATCAATTAACTTTCACTACTCAACCTGTATTAGATACTATTGGAAATCAATATACTACAATTACGATTAATGGTAAGGAATGGTTTAAAGAAAATCTAAAAACAACTAAATATGCTAACGGTGACAGTATTGAAAATGTTCCAACGGCAGGTGATTGGGGATTGAGAACTTCGGGTGCATGGGCTTATTATAACAATGATTTAAATAATGATAGTAGCTTAGGGAAATTGTATAACTGGTATGCTGTTACAGATGTAAAGGGTCTTTGTCCAACAGGTTGGCATGTGGCTACTGATGCAGATTGGACTTCTTTAACAGCTAATTATGGAACAGATGCAAATGCTGGAAATGAATTAAAAGCAACTACTTTATGGACAGCTCCTAATTCCAATACGAACTCCTCCAACTTTGGAGCACTACCAGGGGGTGGTCGTGGGGGACTAAATTTTGGGGATCTAAATAACAAAGGATTTTGGTGGACCTCAACCTTATTTGATGCTAGTAATTCCTATGCCCGTCGATTAGAATATAATACAGACACTGTAATAAGATATACAGAAAGTAACAAATACGGATTCTCCGTTCGTTGTGTGAAAAATTAATATTCATTTGATTTTTGAGAAAAACCCTTTGGTAAAAACCAAAGGGTTTTTTCGTTTTATGCAGCTTAATACCTACTTTTATGCACATTTAATCCTTACCTATGACCTTTTTCACTCGCATATTGTTCCTAAGCTCTTATTTTTCACTTTTTTTTGTTGTAACATTGATGTGTCAGGATGCTGAAATTTTTCCACCCAGCAAGGTTAAAAGAGCCATTGAATCAAAAAAAATTGAAAAATCTATTCGTATTGATGGAATGTTGAATGAGGAAGAATGGAAAAATACACCAGCAAATTCTTCCTTTCTTCAAATTGAACCTAATCAGGGCGAACTTGCTAATCAACAAACTTTTTTACGCGTCCTTTACAATAAACAGTATTTATATTTTGGCATTTTTGCCTCAGATTCTTTAGGTAAAAAGGCCATTCGTGCTACAGATTTTAAAAGGGACTTCAATTTCAATTCGCATGACCTGGTTGCCTTAGCTTTTGACGGCTTTAATGACAATAGAAATGCTATGGCACTTACCATGAATGCTTATGGTGTGCAACGCGATTTGTTGTCTTTCGATGACCTTTATTATGATTCAGACTGGGATGGTTTGTGGCGTGTTCGCACCAATAGGACCGATTCAGGCTGGTATGCAGAAGTAGCCGTTCCCTGGCAAACCTTACGATATCCAAAATTAACGGACTCCATTCAACAATGGGGGTTCAATATGATTAGAGTCAGACGTTCTACGAACGAAACTTCGGCATTTTCACCTTTCCCCCGCTCTTTTAGTGCTTTGAGAATGGCTTATGCCGGATTATTGACTAATCTCAAACCGCCCCCACCAAAATCAAATATTCGAGTTCAACCTTATGTTTTGGGGGCTTTGGATAGATATTCACCGGAAATAAAGGATAAAAAACAACAATCGCTCAAATTAGGTGGTGAATTAAAATGGGCTATTAATCCTAATTCTGTTCTCGATGTTACCCTTAATACGGACTTTGCTCAAGCGGATGTGGATAGGCAGATTAATAATATTACCCGATTTTCTATTCTTTTTCCTGAAAGACGTCAGTTCTTCCTTGAAAATGCATCCCTTTTTGGCGTTGGTGGTGGTCCATCTCCCGATTTCTCTGGTGGATTTATGCGTATTCAACCTTTCTTCAGTAGAAGAATTGGTCTGGATGACAATGGCAATCCAATTCCCATTGATATGGGTAGCAGATACGTTTACCGTTCCTTAAAGAGAAATGCAGGGGTAATGGCCATTCAGCAACGGGGTTTTAATGGAGAGGATCCAACCAGGTTTTTCATAGGCAGATTTTCAGAAAACCTGGGCGAACAACATAGGATTGGCGCCTTGGTTGCCATAAAAGAAGGGCCAAATGGCATTCACGCTACCAGTATGTTAGATGGCTTTTTTCGTATGGGACAATCTCATTCCTTAAATACGATGTTGGTGAATACCACCAATTCAAATGGTGAAAAGTCAGGATTTGCTGGTTATGCCCAGTATTTTTATGCTACCAATCAATTGAAATTTTGGTGGACCCAATCTATCGTCAATAAAAGTTTTAATCCTGAACTTGGATTTGTCTCCAGAACGGATGTGATTGGATCGACGCCCGGTGTAAATATTTTTTATCGTGGAAAACATTTGCCATTTAAAAAAGTCATTCGAGCCTTTGAACCGGGGCTGAATATAGAGATTTATCACCAGGCTTCTACAGGGAAACTTATTGAAAGGCAGGTGAACCTTTGGCCGCTATTCTTCAATTTACAAAATGGTGGTTTTATTGGATATGGTACTTATTTTGCTTATCAAAACTTAACGGAACCTTTTGAACCTCTCGGCGTTCGCATTCAAACAGGAACGTATAATTATCAAAGGAATCAGATTTTCCTAAGTTCAGATCCCTCAAAAATGTTAAATATTTTTTCTGATTTTAGCTGGGGAAATTACTTTGACGGTAAATTGAGTTCTTTGGATCTTACCATGCAATTTGCTCCCATTCCTCATTTTTCTTTACTGGGACGGGTAAATCGGAATGTTGTCAAAAAATTAGGTGAAAATGGTATCTCCGAAACCATTGATTTATTTAGTATTGAAGGAAGATTTGCCTTAAATCCAAGACTTCAGCTGGTGGGGTTTTATCAACAAAATGCAGAAAACAAGTTGAAAAATTACAACATTCGTATTTCATGGGAATACAGACCTCTTTCGTTTATTTATCTGGTGTTAAACAAACGAGGATTTGAAAGATTTGATGGCATAAATCAAAATGAGCAGCATGCCATTTTAAAATTAAGTTACCTACGGCAATTATAAGGATTAAACGATAATTAATCTTGTCGTGTTACTTTTTCTGTAATTATCCCTGTTTCCTTATTTTTCAAAATCACTTTTTTATCTCCATTAGGTAATATTTCTTCCTTAATGAACCAGTGCTGTGCGTCAAAATCAACATAAACAGAAGGTTTTGAAAGTCCTGTCTGGCCTCTCCAAAGTGGAAGCACAACGGGTTCCCACAATTTGGTTTTGGCTGATTTATAAGCTGCGTCAATAATGGCATTCACCACATAACCGTCGTAAAAGGATTCGCGGGGAGATATGCCTTTTTCAAAGGAATCAAACATATCATTAAACATGTTAGGATAACCTAATTCGTGCGCCTCATCCCCAACAGGAAATTGCCAGCCCGATGTGCTTTCAGCCTTTTCGGCAACGTAGGCATTTCCCGCTCCACTGGTGTACATTTCAAATCCAGTCCTGAGAAATGAATTTAACCAGATAGTACCCTCGGTACCCATTACTTCATCTCTCAAATCCATACCTCCCCGAAATGTCCAGGAAACTTCAAATTGACCAATAGCACCATTTTCATATTTAACCAGACCGATAGCATGGTCTTCTGCATCTATGGGTTTAACCTGCGTATCGGCCCAACACATCACCTCAACAGGTAATACATCTTTACCAATAAAACTTCTTGAGATTTCGATACAATGGCATCCTAAATCCAGGACAGCACCACCGCCAGCTTTTTCAATGTCCCAAAACCAATCGGAATGTGGACCAGGATGAGTTTCCCTAGATTTTGCCCACAATATTCTACCGATGGCACCTGCCTGAACACTTTTTAGTGATTTCAGAAATTTGGGGGTATAGCAAAGGTCTTCTAAATAGCCTGCAAAAATACCCGCTCCTTCGCAAGCCAAAGTCATTCGGAGAGCTTCCGCCGCATTTCTACCCAGTGGTTTGGTACATAAAACCGCTTTTTTATGTTTGACACAGAGCATAACAGCTTCCTCATGCAAATTATTGGGCAGTCCAATAACAACAAACTCTGCATCTGGATGAACGATGGCTTCTTCCATGTCAGTAGTGAAAAAAGGAACTTCATAGTCCCTTGCAAATCTTTCAGCCGTCTCTTTTCTTCTGGCGTAAATGACTTTAACCTCGTCTTTCCCTCTTCTTCCACAAAGTGATTCGGCATAAAAGCGACCGATAAAGCCACCACCAAGAATGCATACTTTAGCCATTACTTTTCAATTTTTAGGGTTATTTCTTGTTCTTTTCGTAAAAAATCAGCATTTTCTACCTTGCTATTTTTTTCATTTAACAAGGACTCATCTGGAACGACGGAGACAGGGGTTATGCACGAGGTATGTTTTTCCCTGAAAGGTTTATTGTAAGACAAATTATAGGCGGAAATAACAGACCACCGGGCATACTCTGATAAGTTAGCTTCAGATCTATGCAATACATTGGGGTGGAAAAAGAGTACGTCTCCTGCTGTTAATTCACAATAAATGAGGTCAGAAATTTTAGCTGCTTCTGAAACAAAAGTGTCATCAGCGCCTTGTTGTTCACCGGCAAAGTGATGTTCAAACCTTTGCATTTTATGTGTCCCACGCAATACCTGTAAACAACCATTGGCTTTATTAGCGTCCGTTAAAGCCACCATGACAGAAATCATGGCTTCGGGAAATAAAAAGCCATTTTTGTACCAATAGCCATAATCCTGGTGCCATTCCCAGGCGCCGCCCACTCTGGGTTCTTTTTGCATGACTTTAGAATGAAAATGACAAACCTCTCCCTCGCCAAGTAATGATTGAACACTGTCTATCATTCGTTTACAACGAGACATTAATCCAAATGGGTCGTCCCCTGCCGTAAACCAAAGCGTTAGTTTTGTTTTTTTGCCATCCTGGTCATTCAGATCGAAGGCATGATCTACTACCGATTCGTCGGTAGCCGTCTGATATAGCAAATCAATTTCAGCGGATGAAAAGAAATCTTTAATCACCAGAAAACCATCCCGATGATAATCTATAACTTGTTTATTAGTTAACATTTAGCCTATTTATTTCTCTAAGTTAAGAAATAGAAAGTTACGGAACAATAGGAAATAAGTGTTCTATAGGCTAAAAAATATTTTTTGGTTTATTGTTGTTGGTTTGCCATATAATCAAGGGCTATTTGATATCCTCGTAGGTTAAACCGTCTTCACAATTTATTACGTGGAATAAATTGTAGGTATTAATATTACTTGATTACTAATTTTGGAACAATGGAAAGTGCTATAAAATAGCTAGCTTTTTTCGTATATTTTCGAAAAAAACAATGACGAAGGGTATCAAACTTTTTATGGGTATTATTTTTGTCCTGGCTTTATTTGGTGCAGGGTATCTTTTTGCACTATATCTGAGTGAAAAGGAAAATAATGAAAATAGAATAGAGGAATCGACCATTCTGTTGGAGAAAATACAATCTGTAGCTAAAATGGTTACCATAGAGGGTCACTATTCAGAGCTTTACCGATATGAAGATTTTTGGGGCTACGATTGGTGGATCTTTCGGAAAAAGGCCATTATGCGGGTGAAAGCCAAGGTGTCGGTCGGGTTCGATTTAAATAATCTGAAATTTGACCTGGATAAAGAAACCTGGACTTTATACATTCGAAACGTCCCCACTGAACCCGAAATTATTTCTATCGACCATCAGATTGACTATTATGACATAAGTCAGGGTTCTTTTAATTCGTTTTCTGAAAAGGATTACAATAAGATTCAGAAAAATGCGAAGGAAATGATTGCTAAAAAGGCTGCTACAGGAGAATTAATGGTTAGGGCTAAAAAGCAAGGTTTAGAACTATTAGATCTTATAAGGTTTATGGCAGAAGGAGCTGGTTGGAAAGTGGAAGTGGAATCATTAACCCCAAAACAAGATAAAAACGAGAATCAATAGTGGCTTTATTTAATGAAGCTATCTATTTATTCAACTATTTTGTTAACTTTATTTTTCTCAACATTTAATTTCATCAACCTTTAATATCAATATATAAAATGAATGCAGGTTTAGCTTTATTGATTGCAGGATGGGTATTCGTACTCATTTGGGTACCGATAGTGGTACTATCGCAAAGAAAAATGCACCCAAAAGCATTATTTACTTTGTTTTTTGCAGAATTATGGGAAAGATTTTCCTTTTATGGAATGCGTGCATTCCTCATTTTATATATGACCTCAAGGTTATTTGATAAATTAAACCAATCTGACGCCGACGGAGCTTCTTACGGTATTTATGGTGCTTTTAATGCCTTATTATACGCATCACCATTATTAGGAGGTATGTTGGCCGATAAACTCATTGGATTTAGAAAAGCTATTATTACGGGCGGTTTATTTATGTCGTTTGGCCAAATTGTGCTTGCCTATAATGCTTTCAATGGCGATACAGAATTATTATTCTTCGTTGGATTAAGCTTTTTAGCTATTGGAAATGGATTTTTCAAGCCAAATATTTCAAGTTTCCTTGGTACTTTTTACGACCGTAACGACAATAGAAAGGATAGTGCGTTTACCATTTTTTATATGGGTATAAATATTGGTGCTTTTCTTGCGCCGTTAACCTGCGGTTATCTTGCCAGGGAAGTTCATTATTCTCTTGGATTCTTACTCGCTGGCTTAGGAATGCTTACCGGAGTCCTTGTTTTCTATAAAAACAGAGCTGTTTTTGAAGGAAAGGGTCTACCGCCTGATATTCCTTTTTTGAAATCCTCTTTCATTGCGGGCATAAACAGGGAATGGGCCGTTCTTATTGGCGCCTTTTTGTTGGTGCCTGTTTTTTCATTCCTTATTCAGGCAGAAGAAATAACTGACTATATTTTACTCCTTGTTGGTTTTGGTATATTGGGATATATTCTATTTAATGCATTTAAATCAGATGAAAAGGAAGAAGGTCAACGATTACTCGTTTTTATGGCCTTATTTTTTGTCCACATGATTTTCTGGGCTTTATTCGAACAAGCCGGAGGTTCTATTAATATTCTAACAGATAGATACGTTAACAAACATGGCATTGAAACCTCTCAGTTTCAGTCGGTCAATGCTTTATTTATCATCTTACTTGCTCCTGTGTTTACCTGGATTTGGACGGTGCTGGGTAGAAAAAAATTAGAACCACGAACACCTATGAAATTCTTTTATGCCATGCTTCAGATAGCATTGGGGTATTTTATCATCGTAGTAGGTGCTAAATCTATTCTTCCAGAAGTAAATGAAGGAGGATTGATTCCCATTGTCTTCGTTTTAGGTATGTATTTATTCCATACCACGGGCGAATTAAGTCTTTCACCAGTAGGGCTTTCTGTCGTTACCAAGCTTTCACCGGTTAAAACCGTCGGATTTGTTATGGGGTCCTGGTTTGTTTCCATTGCCTTTGGGCACAAGATTGGAGGCTATTTAGGTAAATTAATAGCTTCGCCGCCGGAGGGTGCCACTAAAGCGATGGAATTACAGAGCTTCATTGACGTTTACATGAATTGGGGGGTATATATCGTGTTAGGGGTAGCAGCTGTTTTGTTTTTTATATCACCTACATTAAAAAAATGGATGCACGGTGTGCATTAAACTCTAAAATACAAAATGGGTATGGATAAATCTACTTTCAAGCCGTTTATTTCTGCGGAGCAACAGCTGCCGGAGCTAACTATAAAGGCCATCATTCCGGGTATTTTCCTTGGTATTATCTTTGGTGTTGCCACGGTGTATTTAGGATTAAAAGTGGGGTTGACGGTTAGCGCATCCATTCCTATTGCGGTTTTGGCAATTTCCTTTTTTAAAAAATGGGGAAAAGCCACTATTTTAGAAAGTAACATGGTGCAAACGATAGGTTCTGCGGGCGAATCCGTGGCAGCAGGTGTTGTTTTTACTGTACCAGCCCTACTTTTTTTAGAAGGGGGAAGGCTATATTTTGAATATTTCCAGATTTTCGTGCTGGCTCTTATTGGGGGCTTTTTAGGTGTACTTTTTATGATTCCACTCCGTCGTGCCCTCATCGTGAAGGAACACGGAAATCTCCCCTATCCAGAAGGTACGGCTTGTGCCGATGTGTTAATTGCCGGGGAAAAAGGAGGTGATTTAGCTGGTAAAGTATTTTTGGGTCTTGGTATTGCGTTTATTTATAAAGCGGCTATGTCCATTTTTGGACTTTGGAAAGAAGTGCCAGCCTTAATTTTCAAGAAGACGTCCGCACTGCCTAATGGTACTATAAATGGTGAAATTACGCCTGAACTTTTAGGCGTTGGGTATATTATTGGTCCAAGAATTGCCGGCGTCATGGTGGCTGGAGGTGTTCTTTCCTGGTTAGTACTTATTCCGCTCATTACACTCATCGGAGAGGGTTTGACTGTTCCTTTTGCACCGGAAACGGTAAAATTGATTGGCGATATGTCTCCCGATGAAATCTGGAGTAGATATATTCGATATATAGGTGCCGGTGCCGTAACTTTTGGAGGAATCATTACGCTGATTAAGTCTCTTCCAACGATTGTCAATGCTTTCAGAGATTCTTTAAAAGACTTTAAAGTGCAAGGAAAATCAACTGAGCGCAGTGAGTCAATCCTCAGAACAGAAAAGGATTTACCTCTATATTTTGTATTGATTGGAAGTCTGGTTTTATTGGTTTTGATGATGGTTTTACCTAATCTGCCTACTAATATCTTTTCCGCGCTGTTAATCCTTGTTTTTGGATTTTTCTTTGTCACCGTTAGTTCAAGGATTGTTGGGCTCATTGGAAGTTCTTCCAATCCAGTGTCCGGGATGACCATAGCTACCTTAATGGCTACTGCTTTGATTTTTTTAGGTATTGGCTGGACTGATTCTGCCTATCAATCGGTGGCTTTAGTCGTCGGTTCAATGGTATGTATTGCAGCAGCGAATGCGGGGGCTACTTCCCAGGACTTGAAAACAGGTTATTTGCTGGGTGCGACACCTTGGAGACAACAAATTGGTTTACTTATAGGTGTTCTGGCTTCTGTTGTAGCTATTGGTTTTACGCTGTTGTTATTAGAGCGTACTTTGGGTATTGGTGAAGCTACTGCAGCGCATCCAAATCCTCTTCCCGCACCACAGGCAACCCTGATGGCTACCGTAATTAAGGGATTATTGGATCAGCAATTACCATGGGGTTTGGTTATCGCAGGTATGGGCATTGCCGCAATGGTTGAATTGTGTGGTATTAGTTCTCTTGCATTTGCCGTAGGTGCTTATTTGCCTCTTTCAACTACCTCACCCATTTTCATGGGGGGATTGATTAAACTAATCGCTGATAAATTTAATAAGAAAAAGGATGATTCTGAAATTGGTCCAGGGGCATTATTTAGTTCTGGTTTGATTGCCGGCGGGGCACTTACGGGTATTTTAGTCGCCATTTTTATGGGTACTAATATTGGTAATGATGCGCAGGGTAACCCAGTTTCGCTCATGTCTAAAATAAATACAGGTTGGGGAAATGCGATGGGATCAACAGGTGATGTAGTTGGTTTAGTTGCTTTTCTTCTATTAAGTATACTTTTATTGAAAATGGCTGTTGAACCTAAAAATAAAGCCAAGGTGTAATACCCTGGCTTTATTTTTTTATATATTTTACCTTTTAATTACTTGTTAATTGGCACCCCTGCTTTGGTTAATCCATATATCAAGGTTTGGACAAGTCGAATACTTTTGTTCTAATCTAATGAAGGTTGAACCTATTTTGTCGTCTATCCACAAATTTATATATTCATTTTTCTTTGATTCTATAGACGCTTTTTGAATTTTAGAGTAATCCTGAAGCAAATTTGCTTTATGAGGAGATGTTTTTGATTGCAGCTGGATAATATGAAACTGAACTTCTCCAGAAGGGTCTCTAAATTCAAGAGGCGCAGTAATACCTTTGACTTTAAGCGTATCAATGGCAAAATAAATATCAGGGTCTAAATCACCTACTTCAAAGAAAGTATTTCCTGTAACAGGATTAACCATTCTGCCATCATTATTATAAGACTGTGCTTTGTCGAAGGAGAATCTTTTAACAGCAAAGGAAAATGAAATAGAATCTTTGAGGATAAGAGTACGAACTGAATCCAGTTTTTGTCTGACTAAATCGAAATCTTCCTCTGTAATTTCAGGTCTTAAAAGAATATGACGCACATTGATGCTATTACCTCTGCGTCCCATTAGTTGAATTAAGTGGAAACCAAATTGAGATTCAACGATGTCAGAAATTTCATTTATTTCAAGTTTATAGGCTGCCGCTTCAAACTCAGGAACATATTTTCCTCTGGTGGCCCAACCTAAATCACCTCCAGTCTGGGCAGATCCGTCAGCGGAAAATTTTCCAGCCAGCACAGCAAAATCTTCATTATTTTCAACAATTCTTTTACGAATCCCCTCCAGCTTATTCATAGTTATCTGGCGCTGGATATCGTTTACTTTAGGGACGATAACAATTTCACCAATTTCGACTTCCGAGTTAAAGTAGGGTAGTGAATCCTTTGGTATTTTGGAGAAAAATGATTTTACTTCTGACGGCGTGATGGTAATATCTTTCATAATTTCACCTCTCATTCTTTCCGAAAGAAGCTGATTTTTTAAATCAGTCCTAAATTGTTCCTTTACATCATTTACAGACTGACCATAGTATTCCTCAAATTGCTTGATGTCATTATTCATGAAGGACAAAATTCTGTCAATTCTTGCGGCCAGTTGATTTTCCACTTCATCATCACCCACTTCAACACTATCCAGTTTGGACTGATTTATCAATAACTTACTTGTTAATAACTGCTCTAATATTTCACAGCGCGCGTTCTGAGGTATATCACTCTTTTGAGATAAAGCAAGGGCAAATTGTTCCTCCAGTTCAGAAAGCAATATAAGTTCACCGCCCACGGTAGCAATAATTTTATCCATTACTTGTACTTGACCAAAACTGATAAAGCACTGTAAGGCAAGAAATAGAGATAGAATATATTTTAACATAAGTAAGGTTATTATCTAAAAAGATACAAAGATGAAAGGAATAGTTGGTTAATTACCTAAGAAGACACTAAAAATTTACTTTAGATAAAAAATTTCAATCTGACCTTTCCGTTTAGCAATATCAAACATATCTTCTTTTTTTTCTTCGAGCAATTTTGTTTTCCTGCTCAAAAGAAGCATTCTTTTGAGCTGTTCCTCTACATATTCTATGGGAGGAATTTCTTGCGGCTTTTTACTATCCAGTATTTTCACCCAAACTTCGAATTCACCATCCTGAATAATGAAGTCCTTTCCTTTTCTTGAAAAAGCTTCAAAATCTATATTTCTTGGCAGAAAAATGGCTAGATTTTCCCATTCGTTCCATTTACTACCATCAAGAATATGAGCCAGTTCATATTCTTCACAAATATTTTTTAACCGTGCCAGATTAACGTCGGTTGCATTTTTCCATAGGTATTTTAAACTATCTCTTACGGAAATAATCTTTGGGACAACGACAACGTTTGCTTTTACGATAGGGTTATCCAATTGATATTGAATCTTATTTTTATCATAAAAGTTAGCAAGT
>JAJTER010000157.1 GCA_021299835.1 Saprospiraceae bacterium
CTTAAGTTTATTAGTTAGTAAAATATTTAAAACTTACAAAAAGACACTACTGGTCTTTGTAAACTGTCTATGTAATTTATCTAATTTCCAGCCAAAATCAAAGTACAGCAGAAATCTTGTTCTGCAAGGTTTTCTTTGGAAATTAATAAAAGTGCTAATATTGCATCGTCGAACATGGACATGATCGATGTAATACAGTTTTAACACAAAAATTTATCATTTTCATGCCCTAAAACATCTTATCTTTGGTAAAAAGTTAACCGAAATGGTCAAAAAATTGGTGCGCTTCGACTGGGCGATGAAAAAAATGCTCCGCCACAAAGCTAACTTCGACATACTCGAAGGCTTTCTGTCAGAGTTGCTTGGCGAAGAAGTACGGATAAAACAAATACTCGACAGTGAGGGAAACAAGGAAGAGGAAGACGATAAGTTCAACCGAGTAGATATCTTGGTAGAAAACCACAAAGGAGAACTTGTCATAATCGAAGTCCAGAATACCCAAGAGTATGACTATTTTCACCGGATGCTTTTTGGGGCGTCAAAAGCCATAACCGAGCACATTAAGGAAACCCAGGCTTATGCCAACGTGAAGAAGATCATTTCGATTACTATTGCCTATTTTGACCTGGGACAAGGGAAAGATTACGTTTATCATGGCACAACAATATTTAAGGGCATACACAAGGGCGATATTTTGGGGCTTTCTGACCGGCAAATCGAAGCGTACAATAAGACAAGGGTGCATGAAATTTACCCAGAATTTTGGGTAATTAAGATAGGGAAGTTTAAGAATAAAATAAATGATAAATTAGACGAGTGGATATACTTCCTGAAAAATGACGAAATTAAACCAACTTTTTCAGCTAAAGGTTTAAAAGAAGCCAATGAGAAATTGGATGCCATGAAACTCCCCGAGAAGGAGCGTAAAGCTTATGATGCATATTTAAGGCATTTGATGAGTATTGCCAGTAGAAACCATTCGATAGAGATAGACTCAAAGGACATCATTAAAAAAGCTCAAGAAGATAAAGAAATAGAAGCGGTTTTGGGGCTTAATGAAAATGATGTTCCTGTTGAAATCATTGCTAAATCTCTTAAAATATCTAAAGAGAGAATTTTTCAAATAATTGATAAGGGGCAATAAAAAAAGGCTTATTTTATTTTGTATCACTACTTATTTGGGTATTAGTTGGTCAGCCCCGCAAAGTGACTTTAAGTCATCCTGCGTGTCAGTTTATTGCCCAATTTTACACATCATCTAATTTGAGCTTCTGAAAAATAGATTTATGTAACTTCGATTAAACATGAAATGGAAAAAAAGGGCTGAGAATACAAAATACGCTAAAAACTTGAGTGTGCATTTCCTGTCTGAACTATGATTATTAAAATGGAAACCTGCTGAGATGGATGACCTGACGGTGCCGTGGCATTATTCCGACAATAGGGTAATGCATCTGTATCCGTAAAGGGAGAATTCCATTCGCCCCTACATGGCATATAATATGATTTCCTTGTTGTCAACAATATGTACTTCCCGACGAATACGGTCTTCCCAAGATAATTCTACCGCGCTTTTCTTTTCGAGAAACACCATATACCCAGTTTTTTGACCCAGTCTATCCAGATAACGGCCTAATTGTTCAATACCCTCAGGTTCTGACCATTTATCATGGTGCATTTTAATTTCTATCGTAATGACTTGTTCTTTCCAAAAAACAACCAGATCTGTCCGTCCATTTCCTGCTGCCATTTCCCTTTCAATGCGCCCTCCCCCATTAATGACCCGTTGTAAAAAGGCCATCAACATCAATTGGTGTCCTGCCTCCTTGTATTGATATCTATCAATCCACGATTCAGCGTTGCGTTGATAAAATTTGGTGAATGCATCCAATAATTTGTCCATATTCAGTGTGCCGTCGGTATTTAAATACCAACTCGTTTGAGCAATATCCTGATTGATGCCAATGGAAAAGCCTATGGTCAGAATGCGGGTTATAATTTCTCTGTATATCGGATTAGCAAATTGGATAGGATTTCCCGTGCTGATTATGCCCAAATCGCGGCAATATCTTATGGCATCATCCGCTCCATCAAAAGCTGGAGAATCACCCGTGATGATACTCATGATAATGGGTCGAACCCTCGGATCATCAATCTTGTCCGCTAAGCTATCCAGATGGGTTTGTCGCTGTTCAATGAGGCGCTCTTTGGCCAATTCAATCAAGTCCAGGGTAATTTCTTGGGAATAATCATTCTTTAAAATTTTACTTACCACCTCATTGGCCAACGCGTTAGTCAACCAGGGCTGTCCACCCGAATAGGCATATAACTTTTCTAAGACCTCTTCTGAAAAAACCTGACCGGTATCATGGGTATGTTGGTTCAATAATCCACGTACCTCTTCTTTTGAAAAAACAGGTAGAAAAAAGGACTCTGCTTTTATGTTAAAAGGCGACCCTGAACCTATCGATGGATTATCCGCTCTAGCTCGCGTGCGAAAATCACGTATATCTCTTAGTCCTACCAAGGCAATAGATTGTGGGAAATGTTTAGGTCTGGTTTGAAAACCGTCTCGTAATTGACGTAAGGTAGAAATAAGCACATCGTCATAGAGAGCATCCACCTCATCGAGTAATAGCACCAATGGTTTATCTAGTGTATCGCACCAATCGGTAAGATAATTTCTTAGTAATAAGTTACCTGGTGAATAACCATCCGGATTAGGCGGTAAAGCATCGGGCAATAAAAAAATTTTAGACGTCAAATACAAAGATTGTATAAACACCTCATTGGCCGTTTCCACGGAGATACTGTTATAACCCGCTGATTCCAAAGAACATACCACAGATACATAATTTCCTTCCTTATTCAGGCGGTGAGCCAAAGCATGCAAAAAAGTAGTTTTACCTGTTTGCCGGGGTGCATGTATTAGAAAATATTGCTTTGAATCTATCAAATTCAATATATTATCATACATATTACGAAACGGATCTACCATGTAGTGATCTTCAGCATTACACAATCCAGTGGTATTAAAGAATCTTTTCATTGTCTAAAGATACACCTTTTTGGTGTAGGATGTGCGAGGTACGAAGATGGCGGCCCTGTTCCCCTTTGTGATGTAGGTCAACACGCAAAGACCTTAACCCTGTTCTTCCGCCCCGTTATATGTTATTCTTTTTTTGTTTAATTTCTCTGATATATTCATAAGGAAGTTTCCCTGTCAATTGTTTGAAATTTTGCATAAACGCTGAATAGGACTTGAAACCACACGCCTTACCTAAGGTTTCAAGGGTCTTGTCTGTTTCATCCTGATTATTTATAATACCTATGGCATACTCAATTCTCATCCTATTGCGCCAGTCAATATATTTTTCATTATTAATTTTATCTAAAAAAAATCGAATATGATGAACTGGCAAATTAATATCTTTTGCCAGACTATGAACATTTGTGTCAGCTTCTAAAAATTTATTTTGATTTGTCCATTTTTCAAGTAAAAGCCTAATTTTGTTCATGTAATCTTCACTAAATGAAAAGCTTTCTTTATCATTATCATCGAATCCGTTACTTACATTTCCATTTTCTTCAGACATTAAGCTATCCGTTGGAATACCATATAGGATTTGCGGAAACAGGATAAGTCCAAGAACTAATATTAATAAGCCAATAAAAATTGAAGAAAATATCAATTTTCCTTCATGTTGAAAAGAAATTTTATCCTCCAAAGTAAAAAACAAAAATCCAACCGTTGCAAGTAAAAAGAATAAAAGGGTAATAATTAAGGCAAAAAAATAAAGCCAGCTTTTAACTATTTTGGTATGATTTATACCATTATCTATTGATGATTTTTTAAAATTCTTCTTTACAAGAAGCACCCAAATCAATAGGATGTAAATAGAAAGATGGATTGCCTTAAGAATATAATTAATTCTCATAGGCAAAAATTGATTTATTTTAAAATGGCTAAAATTTTTCCATGAATTATTCAGAATTTCATCCGTTACCTGATATTGACCATCCCAACCTGATAAATTATTCAATAATCTTCCCGAAAAAAAAATAGCAAAAAAAATAAAATGAAACCAATCAAATTTGGAAAGCTTTGCATTATCCCTCAGGATGGACCTAACATAAAGAAAAGCTAATGGACCTACCGCATAGGATGTAGCATTAATTGGAACACGCAATACAAAGGAGATTACCTCAGCAGATTCGCTGAAAATATAAATATAATGGGATATAATAATGAAATTGAAAAAAAACAAAAAAAGACCCAGATAGATATTAGCAGACCTATAACCCTTATTATAAAATATTATTAAAGCCGAAAAAAAAACACCAAATCCTCCTAACAATAATATCATAACTATCTACTATTAAACCGTTAATCTTTGTAAAAATAAAAGATAATCATAAATATATCCAAAATTAATTCTAAACATATTTTATTTCTATACGAAAAGGTGTTTCAGTGAAAAATCGTTTTATAGGTTTGTGGGAGGCAAGAAATCTGTGATGTTCCTATGCGGACAATATGATGCATGCATCGTCTTGTACATAATTTTTCGTAAACAGCATCTATTTTTCAAAATAAAAACGCCCAAAGGAATCCATTTACAAGGTTCCCCTGGGCACTTTTATCAACTTCTTTATTTTTCTGCCTAAATCAACTATTCTTGGTGTAAAACTTTTTTGGTGATTTCACTTTTAATCCTTATAAAAGGGGGCAAAAAAAACCACAGCGTCACCCCCTCGCAAGATTCACCCAAAATAGTCAAATAGTCAATCCCTGAGGCAACGAACGGAGTAACCAATTGACTTTTGATTGTTCCCAAGCCTGTAAACAATGCCATCGCCGAATTGCAGTTTGCGGCGGATGGCGGTGTTGGGGTTGTCATCAGTAGCACTCCAGAATTGAGCTTCGCTTCTAAAACCGCCGAAACTACCAATGCTAAAGCGAATACCACCTGGGAGAGCGGAAAAACCACTTGTATTAGTCCCGGGGCTTGGTGTAGGAGTAGCAGGATTCCATCCTAAACCAGAACCAAAAGAACTGTTTGTTGCTTGTGATTTCATTACAGTCCCTGCGGTATTACTCTGAGTACCAAATATCGTACCATTTACAACTTGAGAAGGATCCAGAGCTTGAATCAAAATGGTCCATTCTGCATCCGTAGGTACATGCCAACCCGAAGGACATATTTTTCTTGCATCATTAACAGCATACCAATTGTACAAATAGCCGAAAGTTCCAACATAGTCATTCAATGGCACTACACTTACATCATAACCCGTGCGAGCTCCAATAATAGCCGTTCCCCAGGTGCTATTTGTTGAGTCAGGTATAGGGTCATTATTATTATAATTCATAACCCT
>JAJTER010000158.1 GCA_021299835.1 Saprospiraceae bacterium
AGTCAGGGATTAACGAACGATCGCTTCTATCAATTCCCAAAGATGAAAGAATGTGCAGATATCGAATTGCTTCAACCCTTGAAGGGATTATCTGCGGAGGCGGTAGACGAAGCGTTCAAAGACTTTAAGGTTTCAACCGATTTTAAAAATGCGGTGGTTGAAAAGGCAACTATATCAATGACGGAAAGTTAGATTATTTGGACCTATTACAGGCATCAATCATTCGATCATAGATTTCCTTGGTGTCGTCTTTCAGTAGTTCAAAGTCTTTGGGTTTAAATAAATCAAAGTAACCTACGCAATACCTGAAGTCATAATAGAGTACGGGATTAATATGAAAAAATACCTTTTGAACTCTCAGATCGAATATGGTATGAATTAGATAAAAAAATCAACAAAGGGATAAATCTAATTCAATAAAATTCAAGTGCATAGTTCTACTTACTTTTCAATATTGTAGATCTCTAGCTCTTCGTTTTCTTAAGTTGTACCTTAATAATTATATAGTGCTATATTTGATCCCTATTCATAGCACGAATTAGCCATTCAGGTATGGCACCTTTTTCTTCAATTGTAATTTTTAAAAGCCGATCTGGATTAATACTTTTCTTAATGTCAATTGAAATTTGATCCAATTTTTCCTTTGTTAAGGCTTCATTTCCTTCATTAATTTAATATTTCAATATTCTTCAATTCGGGAATAATGTGCTTTATTTTATTAAAATCAGTTCGTAAATAAAGGTTTTTAAGCTGCTTCAATTCAAGTAAACTATTTGGAATTTCTTCAGTTTCATTTTCGTCTACAAAAATAAAATGCTGTAAGAGTTTCAAATTTCCCAAACTTTCTGAAATACTCGAGATATTATTAAATGAGAGGTTTAAGTACTTAAGTTTCGACATTTCATAAATCGACTTTGGAAAAGTTTTTAGTTTGTTGTTTCTAAGATTTATACTTTTCATCAAAGTCATTTCTCTAAAACTTTCAGGTAATTCAGTCAATTCGTTGTCAGATAAAACAATACACCAGCACTGTTCTTTGTGCTTTAGTATTGCTGGCATGACCTCCTCTAAAGATTCAATTCCATTTCCATCAAGAAAAATCTGATGAATTGGAATCTTTTCGTCGAGAGAAAAAAGCAATTCTTTCCAATTTTTATTTTTAGTAAGATCAAGGTAATAGATAGGTAAATCGTTACCGGTCCAAGCTGAATTTGCGCCCCCTTTTTTAATATTTGGATTAGTAATTATTGGGTCAACATATAACCTAAATTCCGAATTTCCGAATTCTAAATCAGTTATCTGTATTGTTATTGTCTGAAATGGCAGTGCGATAAATTCAATAATATCTGCCGGATATAGTTCTTCTCTATGATTTTTCATAAATTCAATCATTCGATCTGAATTTCCGTTTTCTTTCATGAAATTTAACATCGCCTGAGAATCTTCATCATCCTTAAAGGAATTTGAAAAAATCCCATCATTTATAACTAAAATAATTCCGTCCTCATTTTCAGAAGAAATCCAAAAAAGTTTATCAGAAACACTTAGTTGATCAACATCATAGCAACTCTCAAATTCATCCAAAAAAACTTTATAATCTGGAACAGGTTTAAAAGGACTTGAACGATTATTTGTTACTGTTCCACTTTCAAGATCGCTAAAAATAAATGTTTCCATATGTTTAAATATTTTTTTTGGGATAAAATTAAAATATTTATAATAGTAAGTAAAAAACTCAAATTAGCACTTTCAATTCCAAATTAGATCAATGGATCAGTAGGAGGTAGGCATTATCTTTAATTCTGCCTTCCAGGAATGCCGATAGGTTTATCGCTATCTTGAAATACTAATAGTTCATTGCCTGTTCACGCCCCCCGGATTCAATCCACTGGTCTACAAATTGGGTATATTCGTTGGATTCTAAGGTATTGCCATCTTCAATAAAACATTTCTTGCTGCAATAGGGGACAACCAGAGAATCTTCACGGTAGGTAAATTCAAAGTGACTCCCTTTGTATTCATTGCAATACCTGCACGACTGGCGGTGTTCAGCTATGAACTTATGTTCTCCGGTACCTTTATAAACATGGAGAAATGAATGGTAACGCATGGTTCTTTCGTTTAAAGTTGACTAAAATTAATTATTTCTTTCCAAAGCCTGCTCGGTGTTTTGACTCATAAATTAAGGTGCTGTATATTAAATATATCAAAATGTCTTTTGGAAAGCAAGAAGTTGATTTTTTCGTTACTTTGTATGAATAAAAACTATCAATGAGGTATTCGATATTTACACTATTAATGGTTCTTGGTTGGGTAAGCCTGGGGCAATCTAAAAAGGAACAGATTAGGGTGTTAACCAACCGTGTAGACAGCCTTAACCTTGTGATTAATGCTGAGAGATCGGATAATTCCCAACGCGTGGAGCAATTAAACAGCCGTGTTTCTGAGCTTGAAGAAAATGTCACGAGATTGGAAATAAAGCTACAAGAGAAGGACTCGGAGAATGAATCTAATAAAAAGCAAATTGAGGAATTAAGGAATTTAATCAACGTTAAATCCGATAGCTTAATGGTTTTGAAAGTGGAAGTTGAAAAATTAAAACCAACCCCAAAACCGGTCGTACAAAATAACCCTGTAGTTGCAACTCCTTCTGGACCTTATAAAACAGTTACCATTGGAACTCAAGTTTGGATGAAAGAGAATTTGAATGTTTCCTCGTTCCGTAATGGGGACCCAATTCCTGAGGCAAAAACAGATGAAGAATGGAAAGCGGCAGGAGATGCCAAACAACCAGCATGGTGTTACTATGATAATGACCCCAATAACGGTGCAAAATACGGGAAGTTGTACAATTGGTATGCAGTGAATGATTCGCGTGGCTTAGCTCCGGTCGGGTATCATGTTCCGACGGATGAGGAGTGGTCCGTTTTAATTGGTTTTTTGGGAGATGATGCAGGGAAAAAAATGAAAAGTACAAGTGGTTGGAAACCGCATGAATACGGTGGTCTTAAGACTTGTCCCAAATGTTCAAGTTGGAATAGCGAGTATCGGAAGAAAACAGCATGTCATACATGTAGAGATACTCGTTATGTCCCAGCGCCTATAGTATCACAAAATGGTAACGGTAATAACAAAAGCGGTTTTTCAGGTCTTCCTGGCGGTGAATGTTGGAGTTATTCTAGTAGGGGGCTATCTATTGGTACAACGGGTAGTTATTGGAGTTCATCAAGGCTAGAATATAGCGCAAATTGCATTATCCTCAGAAACAACGATGACGGTGTCACAAGAAGCCATACCTATGAAAATTATGGGCTCTCCATTCGCTGCATTAAAGATTAAAATTATAACTGAAGGAACATTATAAACTCAACCACAAGATATTTAATTACCTGAAAATTCATACTAACCTCAAATAACAACTACTATGAAAATGTACATGACACGACTAACCTCCAATCAAAATAATTGGGAAAAACCATCCGGAAGCAATGGGAAATGCGGGTTAATTAAAAAATCGCCCTACGAAGGAGAATTTGGATTTGGATGGGAAGAATGGCTTTTAAACGATTATCATAATCCTTCTCAGCAACTGGTAGGATATTGCTATGGTTTCATTCAGGCGTTCCACAAAAAAAATAAAGCAAAGCGATTCATTCAACGAGTTTACTTGTATACAAAAGTTTGTTATGGTAAAAAGACTTCTAATTATTTCTTAGGCTATATAGATAATCTTGAAGTTTTAGATGCTACCGATTGGAGCAAAGATTTGATTAATAAAAAACAAGAATTTTGTAAAAAAGCAGCAATAGATTTAGACAATGTCAATATCACCAGATACCAGAAAGATTTGCTAGAAATGTCGAGCGAAAATACACTTTTCAATGTTCGATTTAAACCGAGTGATGTCACGATTAAAGACTTCGATTTTAAGTCACGCCCTATAAAAATGCAACAAGGCCAGGCCCGATTTGGGCTCTATGATTTGGATGATCATACCAATTTGGTGGCGGAATTAAATAGGTATAAATAACTTTTGATTCTCATTATTAATTATATTAAAAACTAATCAAGTTGAGCACACTAAAACCAAGACTTCTGGTACTTTTTTGTATTACCTTTTGCTTGCAGTATTATTTCTCGCAAACTAAGGTCTATGATGTGAAAGAAACAACACTGCATTTGGAGGATACAATTGTATACTTGAGAAATGATATGATTCCAATCACCGGGGTAATTCAAGGCAAAAATAATTCAAATAAAAAAATCTTTGAAGTATCTTATCTAAAAGGAAAGAAAAGTGGCCCTATGAAATTGTGGTGCTCCAATGGCCAATTAATTTTATCTGGCAATTATTATAACGGGGTACCGAATGGTTCGTTTGAATGGTATTATTCTAGCGGTAAAATAAATGCGAAATGCAATTATTTCTATGGAAAGCCTAATGGTAAATGTCAAGGTTGGTATGAAGAGCACGATCAGTTAAAGTACGAAGAAAATTACCAATTAGGTGCATTGTTTGGAGTGCAAAGATATTTCTCACAGGATGGAGTTTCCTTAGGAGGAGGGGATTTAGTTAACGGTAATGGTAAATTGATACTCTACTATCCAAACAAAACCATTGCTCTTGAGAATTTATACTTGAATGGATTATTAACTAAAATTAATGAATATTCTTTAAATGGAAAGATTCAAAGTATTGTTGAATATCAGAATGGGAAATTAAATGGAAAATGTTTGTTTTGGGATGAATCTGATCATGAAATTGCGGAGCTAAATTATTTATGCGGTGAAAAACATGGTACGAATAAGGAATTTTATAGGGATGGTAAAAATAAATTAGAAGAGCACTATTTGAACGGTGTACTAGATAGTGTTAAACGAAAATGGAGCGATAAAGAAAAATTAATTGAAGAATCGTTTTGGGAGAATGGAATAAATGTTAGTTCGAAATATTGGAATGAAAATGGAGAACTATTAAGTAAAGCTCCTTCCACGGAAGGATTTGATTTACTTGCAGTTATTGTTTCAGACTTGTCTAATAGTTACCAAATAAATTCTACACACTCTATTCACTTTAATAGTTTATTTAAAGATGGTCTTGATGAATTAGTTTACATGTTATACCCATCAAATTTTATGAGTTGTGATGAATCGGAGAAAAATGTTAACCTAAATACTACTAACCCATTTGGTAACGGAGGAAATGGTGTAGGCATCGGAGGAGGAAATGGACCTTTCGATGGAAATGGATCTAAGGTCGATTCATTAGGCGATGTCAAATATAGAATTAGAATCAATGACCCAATATTACCCAAATACAATACTAAAGTTGACCTAAAAGTTCATTTAAAGCTTACAGTCGATGGTGAAGGTAATGTTGTGAATGCCGAATGTATAAAGGATAAAACAACTACTGATGATCAAACCATCATAAACGATTTAATAAGACAAGTTATTCGTCAGGTAAAATACAAGAAAGATCCAGAAGGAAAATTAGCATATTGTTACTTAACCGTAAAAGTGAATGCGCTATAAACGCTTATTAATTTTCAAACTGAAATTCAGATGTGCAAAAACCTATCGACTTTCAATCCTTATAAACATTAATAAACGCGAGTAGGGGGGATTCCCTCAACCTTACCCAATCGTTTTTCTCGTCACTTCAATCCATTATGTAATTTCCCCACCTTACAACCTTGCAAGGAAAGGGGGCTCGCCGGGTGTCGCGTTTAAATTTGACCAAAATTTTTACGTATGACCAAACGATTTTACAAACAAAGCAACACCTGGTATATCGACTTACCGGAATTTTTAGAAGCAGGACTTGGCACGCAAGCCAACCTAATGATGGTGGATGGCGCCGACACCTTCCTGGATCACTTGAGCCGAATGGGTACTGAGGTGTGGTTACAATTTAGC
>JAJTER010000159.1 GCA_021299835.1 Saprospiraceae bacterium
TGCTGCAACACCCATGAACTGAATACCTAATTGACCCAAACCACCTTTTACACCAAATATACCCACTGCTAAAGTACCCCAAACGCCGCATACCATGTGCACCGAAGTGGCACCAACTGGATCGTCAATTTTGATTTTATCGAAAAATACTACTGAAAATGGAATAATGATACCGGCTATTCCACCGATAACAATCGCATCTGTTGGAGACATTTGATCTGCTCCAGCCGTAATGGCAACTAGACCACCCAAAATACCATTTAAAACCATAGACAAATCATAGGATTTGAATAAGAAATAAGAAGTAAATAGCGCTGTTACTGCACCTGCCGCTGCAGCCAAACTAGTAGTTACAAAAACCAGGGAAACAGCCATTGGATTGGCAGAAAGCACGGATCCACCATTGAAACCAAACCAACCGAACCACAACAAAAACACACCGATGGTAGCCAAAGGCATACTATGACCAGGTATCGGCCTGATTCCATGAGCAGTATATTTTCCTCTTCTTGGTCCTAAAATTAATATAGCTGCTAAGGCTGCAAAGCCCCCTGCTGCATGAACCAGGGTTGACCCTGCGAAGTCATAAAATCCTGCTTCTTTTAACCAGCCACCACCCCACTGCCAGAATCCCGTAATAGGATAGCAAAATGCGACGAAAACAACAGAGAAAATCAAGAATGGCATTAATTTAATTCTTTCAGCTACAGCACCTGAAACAATAGTTGCGCAAGTAGCGGCGAACATTCCCTGAAAAATAAAATCTGTCCAATAGGTATAATTACCTCCCGCATAATCTATAGGATTACCTTCAGGCACTGAAAGACCAAAACCACTGAATCCAAAAAATCCACCGGCATAATCAGCTCCGGGATACATAAGATTAAAACCGATTACAGTATAGGTTAATAAACCAATACATACAATCATGGTATTTTTAAATAAAATGTTAACCACATTTTTCTTTTGCACAAGTCCAGCTTCCAAGGTAGCAAAGCCTAAATGCATGGAAAAGACCAAAATGGTTGAAATCATCATCCATAAATTATTGGTCATAAAAATAGATTCGTTCATAATATTACTTGACTTAATTAAGGAAATAAATTGTACATCGGGATTGGCTATACAGCTTCAGACCCTTTCTCGCCTGTGCGTATTCTAACTACCTCTTGTACATCATAAACAATGATTTTACCGTCACCAACTTCACCCGTTTTACCAGAAGAAATGATGGCATCGACTACAGCATCGACCATATCATCGGTAGTTAAAATATCGATTTGTAAACGGGCTATATAATCAGCATCGTAAACACTGCCTCTATAAACCATTTTCTCACCCTTTTGAAGTCCAAATCCTTTTACGTCCTGTAACGTAAAAAAATTGATGCCGATGAGAGCCAGTGCATCTCTGATTTTATCAAACCTCGAAAGGCGAATGATAGCTTCAATTTTTTTCATAATAAATCATTTTAGTCCAATGAATAAATTTAAAACCCCATTTTCCGTAAAAATAATTGCCGACTTTATTATCTTTAAGTGTAAGAATGGATGTTTTTTTATTACGATGGTAAATTTAAGTTTGTATTAAAATACCCCCTATTCAATGTTCTGCTATATTTGTTATATTCAAACTTACTATTTTAATTTATAATATTGTTAATCAATATTTTGTGATAAATAAAATGTTATGTCCAATCAATTATCTGACCCGCTATTTACCTTAATAAAATCATTAAATAAAGCGGAAAAGCGAAATTTCTCCATTTATGTAGGCAGATTGAGCCAAGGACCTGAAACAAAGTTTCTCGCTTTATTTCAAATGATGGAAAAGCAAAAGAAGTATGACGAGGGAGAAATTAAAAAGAAACTTCCTATTGAGAATATGACACAATTTGCCAATCTAAAAAGGCATCTTTTCACCCAAATATTAATCAGTCTGCGGCTTATACATACAGGTAAGCATATAGATTTACAAATAAGGGAGCAGTTGGATTTTGCCAGAATTTTATATGCCAGAGGTATGTATATGCAGAGTTTACATTTGCTCGAAAAAATAAAAAGTACGGCTGTTGCTAATCATCAGGATGTATTGCATTTGGAGATACTGGAATTTCAAAAACTCATTGAAACCAGGCATATTACGCGTAGTAGACAAGTTTTAAACAAAATGGAAACCTTATTGGAGGAAACGGCACGACGAAGTTCCATTACTTACTCAACCAGCAGACTTTCAAATTTAACCATTCAAATACATGGATGGTATATTGAAAAAGGGCATGCCATCAATGAAGAAACACAAGCAGAGGTGAAATCATATTTTTATGAACAACTTCCCAAAGAAATGAATGCCTGGCAACTCACATTTTTTGAAAAAATAAATTTATATCAAGCGTTTTCCTGGTACCATTATATATTGCTCGATCTCCCCTCTGCGATCAATCAAACCAGGCTTTGGGTAAATTTATTCCAGGCAAATCCTAATATTCAAAGGCAAGATCCCGATTTATATTTAAGAGGCCTTTATTATCTACTCACCTTTTTATTTTTACAAAAAGATTTGGATGAATACAGTATTTACCATAGGGAATTGAATCAATTTATTGAAAACAATGAAATAAATTTCACCTTTTCCTCTAATTTGCTGGCATTCCAATACAGTTATCTTGCCGTTTTAAATCTGTGCTTTTTAAATAAGAAATATGAGGATGCAAAAAAATGGTTAGAGATTAAGAAAGAAGATTTAACCAGATTTTCAACTTATATGGATACTCACAGGGTCTTATTATTTCATTACAAAGCGGCCTATATCAATTTTGTTTGTGGGGATCATTCCGAGACCTTAGACGAATTAAACTTAATAATCCACCAGCAGCATAAATTTTTAAGAACAGACTTACACTTCAATGCTCGGTTTTTACACTTACTTTGCCATTATGAACTTGGAAATTATGACTTTTCAAGTTCCCTATTATTATCTATTCAAAGGACTTTTGCCTCTTCAAATGAGATAACGCCCATCCAACGCTTAATGTTAAAATTTGTTAAAACACTTATCAACAGTCCATTAAGTGATAAATTAGGCCTACTTATAAAGATGAAAAAGGAAATGAATACCTACGAAAAAGATATTAAAGAATTGAGGAGTGTAGCTTATCTGAATTTCCCGATCTGGCTGGAAAGCAGGATTATCGGATGCTCCATGAAAGATATATTGGATTGATTTAGGACAAAATACCCTTTTCTGAAACGACCTTCCTGATGATGAAAACCATGATCATGAAGATGTATATTATTTTATTATTTGTAATTTTTTCCTTTTTATCTCTTAGTACCCCTGCTCAGGTAACTGAACATCAAAAAGAAATATTCAAGCTGGAAGATGTAATTTCAACCTATTCTGACCAGGATGTTGATGTGGAAGATCAGTTAGAGCGCCTTTCAAGTCAAAAAAAGGACAGTTCACGAACGACTTATTCGATTAACAAAATAAGTGAATCCGAGTTGAATCAATTAGGATTGCTAAGTAAAGAGCAAATAAAATCCTTCTTGGTATATCGACATCAAATAGGCAGTTTCGTTAACCTCTACGGCATCCAGGCGGTCCCATTATGGGATTCTTTAACCATATCCACATTGATTCCCTTTATCGTTCTAAATAACAATACCTTATCGCTTCCAACAAAGAATGAAACCTGGATTTTAAAAGACAGATGGCAATCAACTATTAGAACGAGTCCTTTTAATGTAAAAAAGCAAGATGATTGGCAAGGGGACAATCAATATTTAGGTATAAATATCCGGTATTCACCTTTTGACAGATTAAAAATGGGTATTTCTATGGAAAAAGATCCAGGTGAAACATTATTTAAAAATGGAAAACCTGATTATCTATCCTTTTTTCTGACTTTTCAGAGTAAGATAAAAAATGGGCCTATCATTTTCTTTGGAGATTATAAAACATCGTGGGGTCAGGGGCTACTTAATGCCTCCTACGGAGCGTTTAAAAGTATCCAGACCACAGATATTTCGAGAAATCCGATGCAGATAAGTGCACATAAATCATTTGCAGAAAATGGATTTTACAGAGGACTCATTGTCAAATACCCATTGAAGAAAAATATTACCTGGATACCCATGATTTCTTTTAACCGACGAGATGCCAGTTTTAAAAAGGATACTATTTTATCCATATCACAACTCCTTTTAAGTGGTTATCATAGAACGGGTAATGAGCGAAATAGTCAGGAGGTTGCAAAAATATTTCATATTGGGAGCAGAATTCAATGGCAACAAGAAACAATGACCTTAGGATTAAATGCCATGTATCAAAAAATGAATCCGGGGCAGGGAAAACCTGATGATTTATACAACCAATTTTATTATTCGGGAAAAAATTATGGTGGATTAAGCATCGATTATCATTATACTTTATCGACCTGGCATATTAGTGGAGAAATAGCGTATTCAAAGTCCACCGCCTATATTGTACAACTTCAAAATAGCTTAGATAAGAAACTGGATATTGCTTTATTGTATCGGAATTATCCAAAAACTTACCAGGGAATATTGAGTCAGGCCTGGGGAGAAAATAGTGTGAATAGAAACGAACGGGGTATATATGTCGGGCTAATTTATCAGATCCATCAGCTTTGGAAAATCTCCATTTTCAATGACTTTTACGTACATCCGTGGGTAAGATATCAAATAAACAGTCCAACGAGAGGAACCGAACAAAGAGGAAGAATAGCGTATGAAAAACGAAAGGGCATAAAATTTTATGCCGAATGGCACTATAAAAATGAGGAGGAGACCAGTAAATCCTTTGAGGGAGTACAATTTTACCATCGACAACAATATAGAGCCCATCTGGAATTTCCTGGAAAATCGATATTATGGCGTTACCGATTTGACTGGGGCAAGATAAACGTAGTTGAAAAAAAGCTGTCGGGCTATTCCATTTGGGTAGAGGGATGGTACAAAAAAATAAGTGTTCACTGGACATTATCGGCCCGATGTGGCTTTTACCGAACACCAGGGTATGAGGTTCGTTTTTACCATTTCGAACAGCAGGTAACGGGCGTTTACGGATTAAAACCGTATTATGGGAAAGGAGGATTCATCAATGTAGTAGGAAAGATAAATCTTGGAAAGGCTATAAAATGGGAAATCATGGTAAAAAAAAATGGGGGTTAGATAAAAGTATCACCCTTACCAACCAATTTAAATTGGGATGAATACGTAAAAAAA
>JAJTER010000160.1 GCA_021299835.1 Saprospiraceae bacterium
GGCAAATAACGTTCGTCAATCCCTACCTTGTAAAATGGAATACTTGAAGAGGTATATAAATTATCTCCGTTGGTTATTTCAATTTTGAATTTGTGAGTTACATTTAAAGCACTGGAATAACTCCCATTAGGAAAAACACTAGCTTGATCGAGTGGAGCAGGAGGATTGTCAGTTAATAATTGAACACCATAATCTCCTTTGAAGTCTGCTGTCGTGGAAGCTAGTAAAATACCCGATTCGTTAAATATTTTCACTACACTATTTGAAGTGGCTTTCCCTTGTACGAAAACGCGTAAAACCCTACCGGCATTAGGATTAAATATGTTATAAACAACTATACCTCTGACAGTTGGGCTTGGAACAGAGAAATTGACAATCTTATTATCTATCCTGAAACCCTCCTCTAGATATTCGTCGAATCCAGATACACTGAAATCGAGCCTTGTAAAGTTCTTTCTTACATCGACAGGATCGAATTTTGTGACATTAAATAATCTAATACCATCATCTGAACGTTCAAAATCTGCTGGATCAACCGGATTTGCAATCGGTTTAGGTGACAATTCGATAATTGGTATATCAGTTTGTCCGTTAACACTAACTTTTACTTTTTTAACTATTTTTTCATTTGTAGTGTTATTGGTAAATTCTACAAAATATTCTATATCTACATCCTCATCAAATTTATTATGATCAGAGGGCAAAAACTTTAAACCTAATTCTCCTCTAACAAATTGATAATTAAAATTGATTGGTGATGCATATTGATAGCTTGCGCCAACTTGAAAATAATCATTAGGTAGTTTTGATTCAGAAATAATTGTCTGACCTTTCCAGTTGAGAACTAGCGTACCAATTTCTGATACTAAATTCAAATCATTATTTGATTCCAAAGCCACCGGTTGATTTAAATCGTATCTTCCATCATTCAATGTTGAATTTACGGGAGAAAATGGATGGAAATTTAAAAGCGAAGTGTGCTTATACCCTACTAATTTTAAACTCCAAGTAGTATTTAAATCACGATCTTCAATAAACAATTTGTTTTCAGTTATGTCAAATCGATCTTGACGATGTGTATCTGTTGTAGAAAAAGTATAATCTGTAACACTAGCTGGAAAATCAGAATCTACCATATTTATGGTAGTCTCATATTCAGTATTGGAATTGTCAGTCTGAGTAATTTTCAGGTTAAAAAGCTGAACTCTTCCTAATTCTTTATCAAATGATCTATATGTAAAGAATTTAAATGCTTTTAATACTTTTTCAAGATCAGCATTCGACAAATTGGCACCTGTAACTTTTGAAAAGTTTAGCTTGCCTCCTCCATTTCCAATTCTAAAATTAAAAATTCCAGAAAAATCTGGTTTAGAACCTCCTAAGGAACTCCCTGATACAAAAACACTTCCTGGGAATTTAAGTACAGCAGTACCATTGATACTTAATAAATAATCATTGCCAGACTTAGAAAAGGTGTATCCTGTTAGATTTTTTAAATCCAAATACAGACGATCTGTAGAGGCATCAAAAAGTACCGGTGAGGTAATTTGCGCTTCTGAAAAATTTGTTAAATTCGACGTGCTGAAATCAGAAATGCCAAAAATAGATTCTGGATTTGATTGATTCTCGGTATAATTAATTGACTTTGATGTTGTACTTGCATTAGCTGCAAGAATATTTATTTGAGCATTATGCACTATACTTTCGTTTCCTGCTCTATCGATAGATTTAAACGTAATTGGATAAGTAGTTCCATAGTTTAAATTTGATAAACTGATTACAAAGAGACCAGTATTCTCATCAGCAAAAGTTGTGTATTCTGCACCATTAATGGTTACAAGGACCTTAGCATTTGGTTCAGAGTATCCTTCTAAAATGGGATTGGTTGAGGCATATTTATCTTTAAAAATCATCCCGTGAAACGGAGAAATAACATCTAAAAGAACTCCTCCAATGACTATTTTTTTAGATGCTGGATCATTTGCAGGTATTTCTACTAATCTGAAGAGTCCTATTTTATTTTCAGGGATAAATGAAGGAATCGTAACAGATTTAGACCAAGAACCGTCAGAATTTACAGATATTGGAACCACATCACTATCCCCTCCAACAAATTGAATAGATAGTGAAGCACCGCTTGCCGCTTTTCCGCTTAAAACAAAGGTGCGTGAATTAGTATGCTTAATCCCTACTTTTTTGCCATTTGAACTAACTCTAAGTTTAGGAGGATAAACACTTGCAAGAGCATTTTCGCCATCTTCAACAGACCAATTATTTAAAAAAACTGCTTCTTGACCAGCCTTCAATTGTTCAGTTTTTATCCTATTTAATGTATAATTTAAAAGTATATCATTAGTAACCGTAACTGCATTCTTGACTGTGTTAATTGGATTGACTACTTCTTGACCTTCAGATACCCAAGAAACATATCCGTTGGAAAAAAATCCTGGTTTAAAGTCTTTGATCCTAAATTTCCATTTTCCTGAACCATCTGAAATGGATATCATTTTATATGATTTGCCTTCAAAGTCTACACTCAAGTTTACTTGTGTATTTGTCGGGGCAGAGGATCCACTAATTACCCAATCATAATCTTGCTGCCAAGTATCAATAGCAGGTGAACTTTGGAATCCTTGTGAGATAGAATAAGAAGGCTCAAAATCATAATTAAGGACATCAACAGGAAAATTTATCCTCTTAACTAATTTTGGTGAAGAAGTTCGATATACATTAAGCAGTTCTTCTCTACCATAAGCTTCCGCAGGAGGAGTAAAAAGCTGTTCATAATAACTAGTTATTGTGATTCCTATAGCCTCTGCTTCATCTGAAACTGGCCAAAGACCTTTTGGATCTTCCGTTACATAATTATGAAAAGTATAGTGTTTATCGGAATACCAACCGAGCCAGCCTATGTCATCATTTGTTACAGTAGTCGAAAAACCATTTGTCAAATATGTCTTATCTGTTAACTTCGCATTTGGTATTTGAATACCGAAATTGATACTTGCATATTGCCCGACATTCTTGAGAATTGTTTTTTGAGCAATTGATAAATTAATATTCCCTTGTTCATCAGCTCGATAATTTGCATTTTCAGAGTAAAAACCATGCCCTTCTGGATATCCCATGGTTTTACCATCTCCAGCAATTGTAAAAAAATCTTCGTTCTTAGTTCCAAAATAGGTTCCACCAATCTGAGCCTTTGTAATGGAATATGGTGAACCTTTTATATTAAGTTTAATATAGGGTGTTGTTACTTTTGAAACTTTGTCTGAAGGAGCCGTATCCCCGAAAAATGTCAAACTAGGCTTATCAGGTACTAGGTAAAGATAAAATTCTTCAGCTGAAGCATATACATCATTAGTAGTACTAGAACCATATATATATACTCGAAAAGAGTTACTAGATCCCTCGGAATAATGCGAATCCATATTTATATAAAAGTTTCCTACATTATCAACAGTAGTGGTATATTCTGTATTCCCTTTATTAGGAAAATAAAAATTTAATACCTCATTTGGTTTAGCAGTTCCCCTCAATTCTGACTTACTGAACTTTGTAATGTTAATGGGGATATCAACTGAATTTGATGGTAAATTCTTTTTAGCCACTACAATTCCCCGAAAGGCAACCTTACGGTTAGCTGGATTGAATGCAGGTAAATTTGATGAAATAACAAAATTCCCTTGATCTCCAATAATAGAAGATTCTGATTCAAAATAAACTCCATCATTTACAGATACATCATCTTTGTAGTTATAATTATCGTACCTATCCTTATCTTGATTGATCAACTTGTAACTAACTATGTCTCCTGGCTTGCCAGTACCTCCAAATTTTGGGTTACTCGCTTCTAAAAAAACTGCTGTCCTATTTTTATGGAACACCTCTTCGATAGTTCCTCCAATCCCATTCCTGAAATTTGGTTTAATACTAACATCAGTCAGAAAATTATCAGCTCTTACTACAGGTGATAAGCTAAATTGAACTTTGAATGATATGGATTCTCCTTGGTTTCCATATTTGTCAATAACATAAGCTTTTGCATCTTTTATTCCATAAGAATTTAGATTTATTATATTATCAAATCGGAAATATCCTCTATAATCGGCTTCTGTAGTTAATACCTTTCCATCAATTTCTATCTTCACAGTCTTTGCATCAGGAAGTGCGGGTATATTAACTCCCATTAACCAATTACCACCTAAATGGCCTGACAACACCAAACGATTACTCTGAAATTGAAAAATATGATCAGAACTTCCCGCATAATTCAACTCTCTAGGATCTCTTAGATTCGTATTGTTGTATGATGTAATACCGTCAAAAACAGGTGCTTGTTCTCTTACATACAGTGGGTAAAGAAACTCGTAATCAAAAAGAACCCAATATTTTCCTGGTTTGGTTATCCAATAAGAACCCGCATCAGTTGTTTGTTCACCAAATTTTGGAGTTCGATAATTACCAGGAGAATATTCTCCATTATCAGGTGTAATTATTGACCAATTGCCATTACCATTAACTCCCGCATAATAAGGACCAGTTTTCGTTTCTTGTCGCCAATATGCTGAATTATATGACCATTCAAATTTTACAAGTTTTGCATGGTTGCTTCTATTTAAATAGGGATTGAAGTCACTCAATGATTTGGGCGTACCATTTACCCATGAATTCCACAGCGCCTCATCTCCTCCATCTTGAACGCTAAAAAATTCAATAATTACATTTTGGCCAACTAACCCTTTTCCTGCTAAGGAAACATTATCATCATCAGAGATAATCAAATAATCAGGCTTACCGTCGTTATCTTTATCTGCTAAATAATGATTATTAAGCGCTTCTGAAATGGAAAATATTCTTGAATTGACTGAACCTCCGGATGATTGGGCGAAAGAACTTCTAGATAAGATCAATAAACAGACTACTAGAAAGAAGAATTTCGAATAAGAATTATAGACCAAGAACATGCGTATTTTTTTGCGACCGAAATAGCCTTACTAATTGAAAAACAAATTTTTAGTGGGTTATTTATTCAAAATTGCACTTATATAGAGACAAAAATGATGGAAAGACAATAATTATTAATTCAAATTTTTTGTAAAATCATCATTTAAATCAAAAAAAAGGTATATATTTGAATTAAATGACTTTTAAGAGCAAATAAAAACACTTGGATGAATAG
>JAJTER010000047.1 GCA_021299835.1 Saprospiraceae bacterium
GAATAGTCACCCGGGTCAGTTCCCTTATTAGCCTCACCACCACAAATACTACCTGTAACCCAGTGGTTTGGACCTTCCAGACGGTTTCCAAAAACACCATTCAGTGCGGCATAAGCACCAATTAATACGCCTTCTACACCAGCTTTAGTTGCTAATTGAGCGTCTGCAAGTGACCCGGTTGGGGCAACTTCCAAAAAGGAATCTTTACAGGATACAACCAAGACCATAACCATAGCCATGACCATTGCCATCCTTTTAAAAATATTATTCATTTTCTTGATTTTTTTGTTTAAGAACAAATTTTAATTAAAAACGTTTTTAAAAACCAATAGAAAAATTCAACATATATGCAGGAGTAACAGGGTAGTTACCTACGTCTATACCGAAATTGGTATCAGCTCCACCACCAACCATTGGATCTAAACCAGTATATTTAGTGAGTGTCCATATATTATTTGCAGAAACACCTACACTTAATCTTGATAACTTCAATCTCTTTAAAAGGGAAGAATCAAAATCGTAATACATAGCTAATCTTTGAATACGAAGGAATGAACCATCTTCTACGTACCAGGAATTAGCTGCACCATTGGTACTGATATTAGATGCACTTTCCCAAATTGGAGCTTTGGCGTCGTTACCCAGAGCAGGTGTCCATGAATCTAATGCACGAATGCCTTTTGCTGATCCTTCAAAAGAACCAAAGAAATCAGTGAACCATTTAGATTGGTTGAAAATTTTATTACCAATAGAAGTATATAAGTAAATTTCTGCATGTAGGTTTTTATATCCAACATTAAAGTTGGCTCCTCCTGTAAATTTAGGTATAGGACTACCAATGAATGTACGGTCAGCTGGAGTGATTTGACCATCTCCATTAACATCTTCGTATTTGAAACGACCTATACCTGCACCAGGTTGTTTTGATGCATCAACTTCTGCTTTGGAGTTGAAATATCCAATCATTTTATATCCGAAAAACTCGGAAAGTCCATAACCAGGTTGATTTCTGATTGGGGCAATACCTCTATAAGATCCACCGTCGAAGAATGGAATACCATCTGCTAACTTTGTGATTTCGTTATGAAGGAAAGCATTATTTAATGTCAGTTCGTAGGTTAATTTAGATCCTAAATTACCTCTATTGATAATTTGGAAGTCAATACCTCTGTTTAGCATACTTCCTACGTTAACTGCAGGAGATGCAGCATAATTACCAGCAACACCAGGAAGAGGAACGGTGAATAAAAGGTCTCTGGACGTTTTTTTCCACCAATCAAAAATAACTTCCAACTTATTATCGAAAAGAGAAACATCAAAACCTATATTTATAGTTTCACTAGTTTCCCATTTAGCATCAGGATTACCAATTCTACTGGAAGCAAATCCTTCATCCACACCACTGCTTTGTCCGCTGATTGGGTAGAAAGTTGAACCACGGTCAGAACGATATAAGAAAAACTGGTTACTTGGGTCAACGTTATTAGAGTTGCCCATTTCTCCCCATCCACCACGTATTTTTAAGTCTCTAAGCCAAGAAATATCTTTTAAGAAATCTTCTGAGGTTACACGCCAGGCAGCTGAGACGGCAGGGAAAATACCAAACCTTGAATTTGCACCAAAACGAGAAGATCCATCTCGACGAAGTACCCCGGTTACATAATATTTCTCTTTGAAATTATAATCAAGTTTACCAAACATGGAATAGAAATTTACTCCATTGAATAGACCACTATTTACTTGTGGGCTTTGTACAGTTGCAAGATTTACGAAGTTAAGGTCTGTGGAGAATGGGTTAATACCACTTCCGTTAAAGAAACGACCGGCTCCCGTATTTAATGCCTCAATACCAGCAAAAGCTGTTAATCCATGAGCACCAAATTGAGCCTTATAGGTAGCTGTATTAGTGAATACCCAGTTAAAAGAATATCCACCACCTTCACTAAAGGTATTGGAAGCTTCTGGTTCTGAGTCACCGAGATAAATATAATTATAATTTTTGAAGTAGTTATTATTATACGATCCTCCTAAAGAGGACTTGATGGAAAGGCCTTTTAAAGGCTTAATAACAAAATAAAGGTTACCAAAAGCATTAGTGTTAAAGCCTCCGTCATCTCCGTTATTTAATACCAATCTTCTTACGGGGTTTCTTGGATTATTGAAACCAGAAGCTTTAGTACTGGCATAACTTCCAAATTCGTCAAATACCGGAAGAATTGTTGGCATACGATAGGCGGACAATACTTCTGATTCGTCATCAGCCACACCGATCCCACCAGCATCTCCTTGTTGTCCTAAAACGGCTCTATAGGTAACTTGTAAATTTTCTCCTATGGATAACCATGGTAACAAATCCCATTCAGAATTTGCTCTGAATGAATACCGCTTAAATTCATTTTCAAGTAGGATACCTGATTGATTTTGAGAACCCAATCCAATATAATAACGGCCATTTTCCGTACCTCCTGAAAATCCAAGACTATGACGTTGAATTGGCGCGTTACGGGTAATGGCGTCATACCAATTGGTACCTTCAAGATTTGGTTTAATTAAAAATACATTACGTGGATTGGCTTTATAAGCAGCTTCGATAGCAGCTAAATCAACATTTCCAACGACACCATTGGCACCATTAGCATGAAGGTATGTTGGCATACGTGGCGTTGCATCCGAGCCATATTGTGGATGAGTGTAACGAACTGCAGTTCCATTGGCAGCAGCATTGTTACGATAAGCAACGTGCGTCCAGTCGGCCATTTGCTGAGGATCAAGCATTTTTGGAGAACCTTTTACGTTTGGATCAGTAAATCCTGTCAAGCCGTTGTAAGTTACTTCCATTTTTCTAGCCTTCCTGGTACCTGATTTTGTGGTATAAACGACCACGCCATTGGCTGCTCTTGCACCATAGATAGAGGCAGACGCGGCATCTTTAAGAACGGTTACCGTCTCAATATCATCAGGATTGATGAAATCGGTGTTTTCAGTAGGTACCCCGTCAACGATGTATAAAGGCGCATTACCACCAAAAGCACCAAAACCACGAACACGAATTTGACTTGTAGTTCCTGGTTGACCATTGGTAAGTACAGTTACCCCGGCTACACGACCCTGTAATTGTTGTTCTACGTTACCTGAAGGTATGGCAGCCATTTGTTTTGCGGGTACCGTTGACACAGCACCTGTAGTTTGGCGCTTGCTTTCAACGGCATAACCTGTTACGATGATTTCATCGATGGTAACCCCTTGACTTAGCGTAATGCTTAGTTTCGTTTCAGCACCTACCGTTAAGGTTTTAGCAGTATAACCTGTGTAGGAAATTTCCAACACGTCTCCAGCTTTGGCGTTAATGGAAAATGATCCATCTAAATCGGTTACAGTTCCTGTAGATGTACCAGCAATAACTAATGATGCACCAATAAGCGGTTCTCCATTGTCAGCGTCAACCACCGTTCCAGTGATTTGACCAAACATGGCAGAAGAAATAAACAAGAGACAAAAAAGCATGGCCTGCTTTTTCATCGTTCTCGTCACTTTTTCGAAAAATTGTACCATAAGTTGACTATTGTTAATTAAAAAATTGAGTGAATTATTCTTTACATGCTAGTGTTCGGTTAAAATACAATAAACTAAATTACTTCCCTACTTTTTCTTTCAAAACAAAACTAAAAATAAATACTTTTTTAACCAATTAAAAATTTAATTTTAAATATTTCACGGAATGAATGATATATATTCATTGAATCTATTCTTTTGTCTGTTGATTTTTACTTTTTTAATAAATTTCCCGTTAAACTACTGAGTCCTCCAACTACTCCACCGATTAAAGAACTAACGAAAATCATTACAATCCAATTGGTATCTGCGGCGGGTAACTTGAAAACTTGTCCTACTTTATTGGCTAATAAATGTTCATTTGGTAAACTTAGGCTGAGTATTTTAACTAGCCACAAAATGAATACTCCAGCAAAGCCACTCCAAAAAGCCTGTTTTTTAGAGGATGAAACGAAAAAACTGGCTATTAGACATATTGGACCAATGATCCACCATGGTAAAAAACTTTGTGCAATAAAACAACTAACTATGATGATTAATATTAACATGATATTATTTTTTTGAAATGAGAGAAATGGTTTGTTTGATTCTTTTTGCGTCTGGCTTTCCCTTTTCATAAAAATAGAGGGAATTTAATTTACCACCAGCCCAATTTTCAACCATATTATCGTAATAAAAACTACCAGGATTGCCTGATTCACCACCAGGAAAAAGTCCAAAAGCTTCAACTTTATCACCCAATGAAACAATCATTTTCCAAGATGGTCCCGTTGTTTGAGAAATAGCATTTACTGCCGTTTTTGACCCTCCAGTATATAAGGTCTTTGTTCCAAATCCTGAAATTTTTGCTAAATGGGGAACATTCGTTCCTTTTACATTGCCCCATTCCCACGTTGAACTTATTTCCCCATGAGTTTTAAACATACTATCTATCGTTTCTTTAAAGGTAGTAGTAACAATATCTCCCTTAGTTTCAATGCCAGGTGTTTTAATATTATCATACCATTTAGCCTTATCATCTGTTAAAAGGAGCTGTACCGTTCTATCCCTGGAAGGAATAACCATTGGGTTTTTTGCATCTGAAAATTCATCTTCCCATATACCACTAGCTAACCTTTTATGCCACCATTCAAAAATTGAAGGGGATATTTCCTTTGCGTCATATCTGTATGTCCAATCTTTAATGATTGCCAGTGCCTTTTTTTCCTGGGCATCCAAGGCAGAAACATTTACATTTTTAATTAATACATCCTTTATATTTTCTGCGTGAATGCTATAATTATCATTTTGTAACTGTCGAAAGTCATCAACAGAGGCTTTATTCAAATTGGCAAGTTGCCTGTTTATTCTTGCTCCTCTCTCATATCCTGTATATTCCCAATGCAAATAGTAAGGATAAGTTGTATCTGCTGAAAATTGATTGGCAGAGGAAACAAAGCCTCTTTGCGGATTTTTGACGGTTGGATTTTGGTCTGCAGGTACTCTTCCTTGCCATTCATGGGCGGGATTACTTCCGTCAAGTAGAAATTTACCTTGACCTTTCCATTTCAATGGAAAATAACCATTGGGCGTAATTGCTATATCATTTTCCTTGCTGGCAAAGATGAAATTCTGTGCCGGAGCTACATAATGCAATAAGGCAGCCTTATAATCTGAATGATTTTTAGCCCTGTTTAATTTGTAAAATGTTTTTATATCATTCGACGGCTGATGCGCGATCCATTTTAAAGCATAGCCAACGGGAATGTTATTTGATTTTGCAAAGGCGGTAGGTTTTTCGCCTTCTACATAAACTATGGGACCGTGATGAGTGTAAAGAACTGTTTCTGTAATAGTTGCCTGACCTCTGACTTTAATGACCTCAACGACTTTCTTTACCTTCTTCCACTCTTTTCCTACTAAATATTCATTTTTAGATTCATCCTTAAAAGTAATTTTATACCAGTCAAGGACGTCAGAACCAACATTGGTTACACCCCAGGCAACATCTTTATTAAATCCTATAATCACTCCAGGTGAACCTGGTATAGTAACTCCATACACATTTATGCCAGGCGCTGTCAATTGATTTTGATACCAAATGGCTGGTAAAGTCATTTCAAGATGAGGATCATTTGCTAATAATGGATAGCCAGTAGATGTTTTACTTCCCGACATTGCCCAATTATTACTTCCTAAGCCTTCTTCCTTTGGATTAAGTTTAATACCTGTCGTGGTTAGGGATACGTCCTCAGGTACTTTGGGCACAGGTACAGGATCAAAATCCCATGTTGTTCCCGTCGGTATAATGGGATCTTCCCTAAACGGATAATTTGGAAATAAATCTTTTATAACCTCAGGACCAAATTTTGATAAAGCATTGGACAGATAAAAATCATTGGAAGCCGCTGCCAGGGTAGCTGACATTAATTTTAACAGATACGCTGAATTAATGGGTTTCCAATTTTCAGGCTTGTAATCTAACAGTTTAAATTCTATCGGATAATCTTTTGGTTTAAGCGTGCTGATATAGGCGTTGATTCCGGCAGTATAAGCGTCAAGAACCTTGTGCATTTGTCTATCTTTTTTGACGAATGCTTCCATGTTTCTGGCACCGAAGCCCATACCCATTCGTCGATTATATTTGTCTAAATCGATAGCCTTTTCACCAATAACTTCAGAAAGTCTTCCCGCAGCAAATCTGGTTTGAAAATCCAATTGCCATAACCTATCTCTGGCTACGATAAATCCCTGGGCAAAATATAAATCTTCTTCATTTTCAGCTTCAATATGGGGGATTCTGTTTTCATCAAAATAGATATTAACTTTTCCCGTCAATCCTTTAATATTTAAGGTGCTTTCTGTTTCCATTTGCCTGGGTTCAGCTTGTTGCCAAAACCCATTAAATGGATCCAGAAACTTTGCTAAAGGAGGTAAAGGACCTATTTTTGAGTTTAGTAGAAACAGAATAATGAGGGTTAGGAATAAATAGAAAAAAGAAGATAAGTTGAATTTCATGTTTACGTTTTTAATAACGTACGAAATTAAAGTTTTTAGGACATTTTAGTAATATAATTTTACTTTTTTATCCGTATTCCATTAAATTATTTGTTTCTTTAATTTTAATATGCTAAAGTTACTAACTTATACATTTGACATGTTATTGAATATCATTCAACAAATAGGAGAAAATTTTGCAGCTATTTCAACCCTTGAATGGATAAGTACGGTAGCTCAAATACTAAGTGTATGGTATGCCCTTAAAAATAATGTGCTGGTTTTCCCTACAGGTATTATCGGCGTTTCATTGGCAGCTTACATTTATTTCTTTAAAATATCACCTCCGTTATATGCGGAAGGTCTTTTACATATATATTATTTTGCTATGAGTATATTCGGATGGTACGCCTGGTTGCAGAAAAAGTCAGATCAAACACTGGCTTTTCCCATTACCTGGAGTTCTTCAAAGGAAAGGTTCGTCGGATTAATACTAGCTTTTACCTCTTGGATAATTCTTTATAGCTGGCTAAAATTTAACACGGATAGTAACACTCCAGTAGCTGATGCATTAGTCACCTCATTCTCTATTCTTGGCATGTGGTGGATGGCAAAACGAAAAATTGAAAACTGGCTGGCTTACCTTGTGTCAAATGCCATTGCTATTCCACTAAATTATTATAAAGATTTATCACTCTTTTCTCTAATGTATATTATTTTCTTTATTATGGCGTGGAGAGGCTTCATTCTATGGAAAAAAGAGGTGTCAGTTTCTTAAAAATATGTCTGCCAGTTTATGTTTCTTTTTCAAATGCTATAGAAAGATACCCCCCGTAAGCATTGGCTGGAGCAACTATTTGTGGAAGTCCGTTCTTCAAAATATCTATTGATTCCTGATGTATATGACCTGAAATAATGCCTATGATATTATTTGATGTCTTAACCAGCGAGTAAAAGGATAAGGTGTGAATGGAATGACCGCTTTCTGACCATTTTTCACGTCGCTCTAATGTAAAATTTTTATCGTTTTTACCATTCCATTCAGGATGAGCACAGCCAAATCCTAAACCCCGGCCTTGAATGTAAAATGGAATATGTACACACAAAAGGATGGGTTCATCTTTGGCTAATTGTTCTTTGAAAAAAGTAAGCTGTTCTTCTTTAATTTCGTACGTAGAGTTATCAATGGTTAGTATCCTTATGCCATTAATTTTTCTAACAGCATATAGTGGATTTTCACTTTGATATAAGGGAGTGAGTCTTTTTTTAATCCATGTTTCTCTTAAATAATCAGAACTTCCTGGCATTCCCTCATAGTGCCAGTCATGATTGCCCGCGGTAAAAAGATAGGGTATGCCAACTTTTTGTAATTCATCCATGACAAAAGTTATGGCAGCTTCAGATGGAAAACTAAAGATATCTCCAGCTAATATCAATAACGAAACATTTTCTTTCTTGGCTATTTGTAGCGTTTCTACGAATGCTTTTTCTGGATGGGTTTCTTCTCCTGTCAGAAAATGCTTTGTCTTATTGTAAGCTTTGGCCATTCTGCCGCTGTACATTGTAAATTCATTTCCTCTTTCATCATCTTTAAATAAATGCGTGTCAGCTATAAAAAGACAGGAGAATGATTCGGTAACCTCTTTTTGATAGAATCGAAGTCTGTGTCCATCTTTTGATAACGTTCCTCTTTCTGTTTTTTTATTTTTCCAAAGGATTGGTTTGTTGCTAAATGGCAGAAATAACCACAAACTACTTGCTAGTAAACTTCTTCTTTTCATAAGAAATATTTTGTTTGACCGTTCAAATTACAAAATTTTATCGTTTTTTTGTAAGAAAATGAAAGTAGAAGGTACGCATGAAATACATTTTCCAATAGACAGAACTTGGAATTTTTTAATAGATCCTCATCTTATTGGAAAACTTATTCCAAATATAAGCGCAATTGAAAAATTGAGGGAAGATGTATATTTAGTGTCGGGAAACCTAAATATTAGTGGTTTTTCAGGTATGCTCTCTGGTACGTTACATATTCATAAGAAAAATGAGCCTAAAAGTTTTACCGTAGATATTTCACAAGAGGGAAAATGGGGGGTATTGTCTGCCAGCATTGATTTTGTTCTAACAGAATCTTCACCAAATGATACCCTGGCTAATTATAATGTTCAATTAAAATTACCTCTTTTAGTCAAATCAATGATTGGGAATAAAATTAAAGAATTGATTCATCAAAATGCCACTGCTTTTTTTCAGCTTTTGAATGATCAAAAATCAGACTAAAATTTTAAAAGTTCTTCATAAATAGCGTAAACAGGTAATCCCATGACATTGGCGTATTCTCCCTCTATTTTGCTTATTTTACAAAATCCTATCCATTCCTGAATTCCATAAGACCCAGCTTTATCCATAGGATTAAACTGGTCGATATAATAATTGATTTCAAGGTCGCTCAAGGTCCCAAATGTTACGTTGGTTTGATTAGAAAATACGATCTTTTTATCCGTATTTCGCAAGCAAACCCCTGTGTAAACAATATGGGTTCTATTGCTCAGTTGTTTTAGCATCTCGAAGGCCTCTTCTTTATTAGCTGGTTTATTTAAAATTTGGTTATCTATAACAACCACACTATCAGCGGTAAGTAAAATTTCATTTTCATTCATTATATCTAAACTCGCGGCGGTTGCTTTTTTATCGGCCAGATAAGCTGCAACCTCTGCAACCGGCATATCACTGGAAAAATCTTCGTTTACATCCATCTGATGAATTCTGAAATTGAATCCAGCATCTCTTAATAATTGTGCTCTTCTTGGTGATTTTGAAGCTAATACAATGACTTTACTGAAGGGTGGAAAAGGGGGATTTGTATTACCCATAAGGATTAATAGTTAGGTAGGTTATTAAAATTAAACCGTTTATCATGATTAACTTTATCCATAATCCAACGTTTCTGAAAGCTTTATCATCTTTAGCCTGAATTAATTTTATTATACTAACAGACAATGGAAGTTGGATAAGTAAACATTGTATGGTGAATAAATAGGGAATATTTGAAAAAATAGTCTGACTAAAAGTAAAAGTTATGACCATGGAAATGACCAATGCGATGAATAGGGCAACAAACTTTGTCGTTTTTTTACCAAAATAAACCGCAGCGGTATTAATATTTGCCAATTTATCTCCCGCTTCGTCTTGAAGATCTTTAACTATCTCTCTATACAAATTTGTTAGGAAGGCAAATATGACGTAAGAAAGTAACAATCCATGTAATGATAAAAATGAAGAGAGGTCTTTTATTTTAAGTTCTTTTAAAATAGAGGCCTCAGAAAGGAAAAATATACCTGGTACGGCGGCGCAAAACAAGGAGACTAATATATTACCCATGTAGGGTACGCCCTTGAACCAACGGCTATAACCATAAAGCAAAAAAACAGCGACAGGATAAATAAACCAATGAAATAAATCATTTCTTTGTAAAGCTAAGTATAATGAGATGAGTCCGCCGGTTAAAATCATGGAAAAATAAATTTTCCAGGCGTTAGACTTACTTAAATGAACCTGAATTATCCTTTTATCTGGTTTATTTACCCTATCGGTTTCAATATCATATATGTCATTGATAATATATCCTGACGCTGTAACAAGTATCGTTGCCACAGCGAATAATGCAAATTCAAAAGAATTAAATGTACCCGACAAGGAGTACTTTCTGAAGGTTTTGTTTAAAAGTTGGTAATAAATCAGTCCTTGAGTTACTGCAACAATAATCAAATTCGGCAGGCGTATTAGTCGGAATAACACGTTAATAGCATGTTTGAATCAAATTAAGACACATTTACATTCCATTTTCCTTGAATTTGCAATGTTTTTTGAATAACATCTCTGATACAGCCCCGGCCACCGGGAATAGGGGAAATGTAAGTTGCCAAAGGAAATATTTCGGGTATCGCGTCAGATGGGCAACATGGTAAGCCTACCTTTTTTAAAACAGGGATATCAGGAAAATCATCACCCATGTATAAAATATGATTAAGGTCTAACGAATATTTTTCGGCGAATTCATGTAAAGAAGGAACTTTATGATGTTTCCCGACAGCTACAAATTCTATACCCAATTCGTTGAGCCTTTTAGCTATTCCCAAGCTGGTTCCACCGGTGATTATACCAATGGGAAATCCTTCCCGCAGGGCTACTTTAAGAGCAAAACTATCTCTTAAATTTATAGTCCTAAGTAGTTCCCCGGCCTCCGTAATCTGAACCTCATTATTAGTAAAAACGCCATCCACATCGAATAAAAAAGCTTTGACCTGACTAAAATGAGCTAGACTAGACATAAAATAATATGTTTATTTATTGGTTATCGCGCCATTCATAGACCCATTTTGCCTGGATCTGTTCTAAATGTCCTTCTGTCGATTCTTCTCTTGTTCCAACAAAAAGAGGAATCTCCAGAATCCAATCTAAAAGTTCAGTAAAGCGGATTCTATATATTTTGCTTTCCCCGAATTCGTCACCAAATTTTTCATATAATTTGATGGCAATATCTTCATGGTCTGACCATTTAATGGGTAAATTCTCGAATTCTTGAAATGGCATGGTTAGCTCTTTTAAAATTTAATTAATTAATGTTCGTGACCAATAATTCGATGCTGATCTGGTATTTCTACCTTAATGATAGCATCATCGGAAAGCACGATACACTGGCAAGCGAGGCGACTGTTTAATTTTGGTTTAATAGCTCTGTCTATGAAATCTTCCTCTTTATCAGATATTTCCTCCAGGTATTTATCGCCTTGATGAATGTAGATATGACAGGTACTGCATGCACAAACGCCGCCACAGTTATGGTTTAGATGAATATCATTATCTTCTGCAATGTCTAAAATACTTTGGTCAACACTAACATTTTCAATCTGAATTGGCTGATGAATCGTTTTGTCTTCAAAGGTAAATACAATAGTAGCCATGATGATTTTTGTTCGGGTAATAAATACCTTTAACAACGAAATATTTTTTTTAGTTTTATGTTTCTGCTGTTTTTTAGAAATAGTAAAGAACAGAAGCAACAATGGCGGTCATAAAACAAGCGATGGTTCCACCCACCATGGCTTTAAAACCTAACTCTGTTAACTCTTGTCGTTTATTGGGAGCCAGAGCGCTAATGCCTCCAATTTGAATACCTATGGATGCAAAATTGGAGAAGCCACATAAGGCATAAGTAACTATAATGAGTGATTTAGGATCGAGGACAATACCTTTTTCTCTTAGTAAACCGAGATCAGAATAGGCAACAAATTCATTTATGACCGTTTTTTGACCAAGTAGTTGGCCAACTATAACAATATCTTGCGTGGGAGTGCCAAGTAACCATGCGATGGGAGCAAAAATGAGCCCGAGAATGTAGGTAAAAGTTAATCCTTCAAAACGACCAGAGGTAGTTTCTTTAATATACTCGTTAACGCCTAACCATTTACCTGGAAATTGCATAATAAAATCATTTAGCATATAGACCAAAGCGGTAAAAACCAGTAGCATTGCACCCACATTAATAGCTAATTTTAATCCGTCGGTAGTACCTCTTGAAATGGCATCTAATAGATTATTTCCGTTATCTTCAATAACTTCAAGATTCGCTTCTGCACTTTTTTCTATCGTTTCAGGGACAATTAGCTTAGCGGCAACGATAGCCGCCGGCGCAGAAATAATAGATGCCGTTAATAAATGTTTTGCAAAGAACAGTTGTTGTACGGGATCATCTCCTCCCAAGAAGCCTACATAAGCCGCAAATACACCTCCCGCAATGGTGGCCATACCTCCTGTCATCAAACACATCAGTTCTGACCTGGTAAAACTACTTATATATGGTTTTACCACCAATGGGGCTTCCGTTTGACCAACAAATATGTTAGCCGCTGCCGCTAAACTCTCAGGGCCTGTCACTCCGAGGGTTTTTTTCATAATGATGGCTAACACATATATTATCTTTTGCAAAATGCCAAAATAATATAAGATGGAAGAAACCGCTGAGAAAAATACGATGGTTGGTAAAACCTGAAAAGCAAATATGTATCCAAAAGATTTGGTGTCTGATACTAAATTTCCAAAAAGAAAAGTCGCTCCTTCTTCAGAAAATTTTAAAATTACCTGGAAAAAACCAGCCGCATAGTCAAATCCTTTATTTATAAAAGGAACCTTCAAAACTAATACAGCTAAAACAAATTGCAATAAAATCCCTAAAAATATGGTTCTCCAAGCGATTGATTTCTTGTGTGAACTCATCAAATAACCAATACCTATAAGTACTGCCATGCCTAGAGTAGCACGTGAAATGGTAATAAGTAGATCCATTAATTCCTTTTTTATTGCATAAAACTAAGCAAAGAGTAGCGGATTAACTATTTTTGGGAAAACAAATCGCGTGCAACCATATATTATTGGAATTACAGGAGGTAGTGGATCTGGAAAAACCAGCTTTATCCTCCATTTAAAGAAGAATTTTACCCCTGATCAGGTTTGTTTTATATCTCAGGATGATTACTACAAACCAAGAGAATTTCAAGACCTGGATAAGCAAGGTATTTCAAATTTTGATTTGCCTCAGTCCATTTATAAGGATGAATTATACGCGGACATTTGTACATTGAAGGCGGGAAAAGCCATTGTTAGAGAAGAATATACCTTTAATAATAAAGAGCTTACGCCTAAATTGCTTCAGTTTAATCCCGCACCCATTATTATTGTTGAAGGTCTTTTTATACTTTATTTTGAGGAGATTAGAAAGATTCTCGACCTTTCTTTATTTGTTCAGGCAAAAGATAATCTAAAAGTTATCAGACGTATCCGAAGGGATCAAACGGAAAGAAATTATCCGATTGATGATGTGTTGTATCGTTATGAAAACCATGTAATGCCTGCCTACGAAAAGTACATTAAACCTTTCGCTGACGATGTTGATATTATCATTAATAATAACAAGCATTTCGATCAGGCATTACAAGTGGTGAAGGGGTTTATTACCAGTTACTTGCCCAAGTAATTTTCATTCATTAGCTACGCCTAGCTCTTTTAGTTTTTTTGCCAGCTTTTTGGGGTTGGAAACATAAGATTCCAAATTATATAGCCTGACTTTTCTAAAAGCAATGGGGTGACTTTCACTTTGTAAGGAAATATATCCACCTTTGATTAATTCCCCGTCTCTCTTTTCAGCGGGGTTATGACGATTTACAGTACCGCCACCAAATTGTGGTTTTTGATAGGAAAGTACCATTTCATCATTGGCAAAATGCTGAATGATAGAATCTCCCAACACTAAAAACTTAGCATTTACCCATTGGTCTCCATGAAAGGTTTTGGAGGTGGAATTAATACAGTGTTGGGTTACCAATTTATCTTTCATAACTACATTGGTACCAGGCGTACATAAATTACAGGTGGTACGATTGTTTTTTCCATCGCCGCCTAAAAATTGAGCCTCAATAGAAATGGGGAAATCTTGATCTTTGGTCATGGTTAGTGGAGATTGGCCATGAAGCATTACGCCACTGTTTCTCCATGCCCAACCTTCTCCTTTGGGTGCCTGTTCACCAAAAAACTTATAATCAATGTCAATCAAATAATAGTTAAAAGGTTTTTCAAAGAAAATATGTCCGTACTGAAAATCAAAAGAAGTATAGTTTTCATAGGAAACTTGCAGTTCTCCGTTTCGAACCCTAAAGGTTTCGCCATAATTTTCCCCTGTTTCATGTTTGGCAATTTTGACAATCCATCCATCGAGGTTCTTTCCGTTGAACAAATCAATCCATCCATCATTTTTTTTAAAATTATGGGACATACCCATAATCAGGCTAACTCCAAGAACCAAAAAACCTACATTCCATAAAGTTTTATACATTTTCATCCGCTTTTTAATTTCTAAGATACCCTTTTTTTGTTATTTTTTTACGTTTGACACATAAATCCATTTTCCATCTGTATTGGCAGTAATTGAATGATTATACATATCTGACACATTTGCTGCGGGAAAATAATAACGGCCCTGAAAAGTAGCATTTAGTTTTACTGTAAATTTTTTAACCTCTCTTTCCTGTAAGCTAAAAAAATAAGAGGTTCTATCAGTTTTGATATCTAAATAATCATAATTTATACCAGATTGATTATTAAAATCGGTGATTCTTTCATTAATGATTTCCCAACCTGAGGGAAACACTTGAGTTAAACCGAGATCTTGATAATGGTAGGGATTTTCTCCTGAATGTTTGACCGTTATTTCAGCAATAAAATCCTCACCCTGAGGTATCTGTACCGGATCTAATTTTTTACCATTTAGAGACTTGAAATCTACATTGAGTAAAATTCCTTTTTTTGAGGATACCACTTTTCCCAGTTCCACCTGACCAGATTGTACCAACTGGAAGAATAAAGTAGATTTGCCCGTGTTTTTAATTTGCACTTTTTGCCTGCCTGTAAAATCTTGAAACTGAGTAAAACTTGTGGCTTCATTGTGTTGGACATCCACCCATTTTCCATTTGTTTCCTTTGAATTAAATCTAAATTTGGTTGGTTCTCCCGCTTTTTGGTTGCCCAGATATTTACTGAGCGCTAATAATGCATAAGCAGTAGAATGGGTTGAATACCAGTTATTTGATGACAGATCTTTTCCCAATTGTAAGGCCAGGTTAGCTGAAACTGTCTTATTACCCGAAAGCAGATAAGATTCTAATAATTGCGCTTTATCTCTTACATCAGAGCCATAAGAATTATAATAGCCAATGCTGGTTTGCTGTTTTTGTTTACTGTTTAAAATTTTTATGGCTATATCTTTATTTCCTGCCAGGGCATAAGCGCCAGCCAGCCTGTTGGCAGCGGATAGATAAAGTGTCTTTGTTTCTCTCATTTGATTCATTGCACCTTTCTCAGCCTTCCCTGCCAACGCTAAGGTATAAAGTCTATATGCCTGATTCATTTGCGACGTTTCAGCAGAAGCCCAGGCCTCATTTATATTTAACCCTTTAACGAGCTTCACTTGAAATTTTTCCCATTTCTTAAGCATATTTGCTGGTACAATAAAGCCAGCTGTTTTGGCCTCTAATAAAAATTGCCCGGTATAACTGGTAACCCACTCATCAAATTGATAATTTCCCGGCCAGTAGGAAAACCCACCTGATGATAATTGAAATTTATTAATTTGCTGTATGGCAGATTGAATATGTTTTTGTCTTAGTTTTTCCTGATAAGGTGTCAGCTTAACCCATTGGTCGAGGTATAATTGAGAAAAGGCAGCGGAAACGGTTTGTTCTAAACATCCGTAGGGGTAAGTTAGTAAAAAGGAAAGTCTTTTCTGTAAGCCAATATTTGACAAACTTGACGTTTCCAGTATAATATCTCTCGTACCTTTTTGTCCAAAACTTTGGAGGTCTTCTGTCCACATTTCACCCGGTTTGAGAACCTGTGATTTGATGCGATAGGTGATAGGATTAGGATTTCGAACGGGTATTTCAATCATTTGAAAGGCAGAACCTTGTGCACTTGAAATTTTAATCTTTACTTTAGCCAGGCCTGTTTTATTGCCTGCCTTAAAGGATATTTGAGAAAGTTTTTCTTTTAGACCCTGCATATTTATAGAAACACCTGGCGTGATGTTTTTTAGAATTCCTGCCTCGTCCTCGGCGGAAATAACTACTTTGCCTATATTATTTTGGGTACTAAATAGGTTCACGGGTAATGAAAATTCGTCTCCTGGCGCAAGGGTTTTTGGTGCAGAAGCAAAAAGCATAAGCGGGTTTTTTACGGGTACTAATTTTTCAGCCGAACCAAAAGAAGCTTCATTTTTAGCTACAACCATAATTCTTACAGCGCCCATATAGTTGGGTAGGGTAAGGGTATGATTTACTTTTTCTCCTTTTTTCAAGGTAAAGGGTCCAAGGCTGAATACAACAGAATTAAATTGGGTACCTGTATTATTTAACGCATCAGATTGATAACTTTCGTCACCACCAACGGCTAATAAATTTCCAAAATCAGTGACGTAGGTTCCTAAAACTTTATTGTAAATGTCCCAGGTTCTGATGCCTAATCCTATCTTAGAATAAAAAGAGGCATGAGGGTCGGGGGTTTTAAATCGGGTGATTCCCAATAAACCTTCATCTACAACAGATAATGTATAGGTCATTGCCTTTCCTGATTCCTCTGAAATGGCCATAGCTATTTTTTCACCTGGTTTGAAACTTTCTTTGGTAAGAATTTTAGGTTTCAACATAGACGATGGATCTTCAACCTGAATGGGACAAATGCCGAACATCCTTATCGGTAAATCATTTTTAACCGTTTTATAGGATTGTATAAATGAAATGTAGGCATACACATTAGGCGCCATTTCTTTATTTACTGGAATAGATAGGGTGTTAGTTCCCTTTTTTGTTTTTAGCCTGATGGATTGTAAAACGCTGCTTCCATTTTCTATGGTTACGATAGCCGTTCCTTCACTGGAACCAGGAAAGGTTAAAATGGCTTTTTCACCAGGTTTGTATTTACTCTTATCTGTCTTAACAGGCATCAACGAAAGCAGGTTTTTTTCATTTAAATCACTTGCCCCATCGGGGTATCCCGAGTGTATGTATTGAGCTGATCTGTGTCCTGAAGAAACATCTTCCGCCAAAAGTAAATATCTTCCCCATTCATTTATGGTTAATTTCCAAGTAGCAATACCCCTTGAATCGGTAGTTAGCATGATTTCTTTGACCGTTTCCTTTGCCGTTTCCGTATTAAAATCAGCATTTTTGTACTGATTATTATCCCACCACCAATACCAATCTGTTTTAAATAAACTGACGCTAATTTGTTTATTCCTTAGTGGATTTCCCTCGTTATCGGCTATGGCAAACCTTAGAATGGATGGTTTATTTTCAGCTAAAACGGGTTCTCCCCAATTATTTAAGGGTATTTCAATACCCACGTAGGAGGAAAATGGATGATAAGTTATCTTTTCAATGGTTGTACTGAAATCTCCTGAGGGTTCAAAAACTCTTGTTTGAAATAAGGCGGTTAATTTCCCTGAAACATCAGGATTTTCTGATATTTTAAGAGAAAAAGCACCTGTTCCTAAAGTGCTCAATGGTCCGTTAAAAACGGTTTTAGCATCCGATGAATTATTTTTAAAAAATTCATTACCAAACGTAAAGGATGGAAAGGTATTAAAGACAGTTGCTTCATCTTTTAACTTGAGTTCTACAACGGCTTTACATTTAGAGGCTGGGATACCTGTCAACCAGTTTGCTTTTATTTGCGCGTTAAATGGCTCCCGGTTTTTTTTCAATAATTTATAATCAAAAACTAAGGTCGATTTTAATCTATTGGGTTTGATGGACTCTATTTTGAACGATTTTTCGAAAGTATTGGCTCCAGCTTTGATACTTATTCGCCAAGTGCCTGTCTGATCGTTGACCTGGGTAGAAAGAGACAGTGGGTAAATGCCATTTAATTGGTTATTAGTTACCCTTTTCTCGTAAAGCTGTCCTTTAGCATCAAAAAGCTCCACAGTTATGGGATATTCTTTGGGTAAAGTGGCTTTTTTGTCGAGTAACATAAAGTTAAAAAACAAACTATCCCCTGGTTTCCAAATATTTCTTTCAGCATAAATAAAACCTCTTACATCCCCTTTGACTTGTTCCCCAGAAATATCAAAACGACTTAAATTCAGAGCATCCTCCTCTTTTAATCTTAAATATCCTTTGTTTTTACCTGAGTGAGCCACCACAACCGCTGGATTTTCATTCTTCAGATTGATTTTTGCTATACCATCCTGGTCTGTTTTCTGTTGGGATATCAGGTCATTAGACTCATTATAAACATCAATAGTAATATTTCCTACTGGGTCAGTAGTTATTAAATCTGATACAGAAACCCATACTAAATCATCGGAACCTTGTTTTGCAGTGATGCCATAATTTGAAACTAAAAGATTTCCAGAGACAAATCTATCCGCATTATAAAATTCAGGAAAACATGGATTATCACGATTTGCCCAGGTATAATTTTCGTTGTATGGAATTCCTCCGTAAAAATTATCCATAATACTCATCCTGTTTCCGCTTTCATCCTTGAAATAAATTTGGTCGGACTGGGCTTTTTCAATATCTATGGACGACTGTTCTACACAAGGATTAATAGCATATTCTTGTCTAAATCCAATTCTAACCTGATAAATGGCACCCGGATCTGTTTTAATTAAATCATTTAAATCGAGGTAAAATTCTTTCCATTCCATGCCATCTTTTAAAGGATTGACATGATGTAGCGATATTGTTTTTTGTTTAATAATTTTTCCAACCCTATACATTTCATAATTTGCTTCATTAAGGTCATTATCCTTTAAAAGCGAAACAATATTATGGCTTCCAACTTTGAATATTTCTACATCTATGGCGGAAAGCCCTATTGCATTGAATGGAAATAAAACACCTTCAGTATTAGGAACTATGGCTCCAGTGCCCGATAAAGTGACTGCGGGAAAGGACGGATTTATATAAAAATTCTCCTGTGTTAGTTTGTTTAGGGTAATTCCGGTGGATGATTTTATCCCTTTTAAAACTTTAAGTACGTAGTTTCCCGGGGAAATATTTTCGGGGAAAATCCGAATTGTATTTTGTTCAATCAAATAGGGTAAGGAACCAGAATATCCTTCTATGTCAATAAATCCTTCCAGATCTTGATTGGCATCCAAAAGTTCAGAAAATTCAACTCTGATACCTTCAGTTAAGTTGTTTACAGGACTAACTTTGATCATCATAAAAGTACCTGCCGCAGGTACAATATATTCTATTTCATAATTTTCCGGTGCTCCTATCTTCTCACCTATTAGTTTTATTTTTATATCTTGTTGTTTTTTAAGTCTTTGAATGTTTGCTAAAGAAAAGATATGCATTTTATCATCCAAGTCATTTTCCCAAACGATATCTACCAATTTTCCATCTATTCTGGCCTCCACACAAGATGTTAACTCTTTTTTAGAAACTATATCTTCAGTAAAAATGGATCCAGAAAAGGTAATTTTGTTTTTGTCTTGATTATCAAATATTTTAAGCCCTTCAATAGTTACTCCAAGATGTTGTTCTCTTGTGGCAAAACTAAAACTAAAGGTATCGTAAGGCGCTTTGGCATCTTTAATTAAACTTGCAATATCTAAAGTAACTTTATAATTTTGAGCAGGAGGAATAGGTTTTGAAGGTTCAAAAACGAGCGTATTTTTATTTTTCCAATAAACCTTTCCTTCTATTTTCGGGGAAAAGATTAGAGATGAAGCTTCTACCTCTGTGCCAGCTTCAGCTCCAGGTATATTAGTTGAAGCAAAAACGATTTGTATATCCGACTGGGTGGAAATAATCCCTGAGGTATAACTAACCAGGTAAGGATTGTCAACGGTTAAGGTATTTATGGTAATTTTGTCTTCCTTTTTACAAGAAGTTTCGGAAAAACAGAGAATAATAATACCCAAAAGGGTAATTAAATAGTTTAAATTTGTTTTCATAAATAGGTTTTTAAATTGAAAGAACTACAAACTAAAATAACATATAAATGAGAGTTTTACCTCTTTTTCCGCTTCAACTAGTCGTTTTTCCTAACGAAAAAGTGAACCTACATATTTTTGAACCCCGATACAAAAAATTAATAAGACATTGTGAAGAGAACAGTGAGAATTTTGGAATAATACCCTATATCAAAGGAAAAATAATAGACGTTGGTACAGAATTGGAACTTTTATCTATTTATAATCTGGAAATAGATGGTTCCTGCGATGTTGAACTCTTGGGAAAAAGAGTCTTTCATGTGGTCGATTTTAATTACCCGGTTAAGCAAGATGATTATTTGAACGGTAAAATTGAATTTCTACCCAATATTCCAACCTCAGAGCTTCAATTTCAGACTATCCTTTTATCTAAATTGAACCAATTATTTGATTTATTAGAAGTAAAGAAGAAACTACCTGTTGTTCCTGAAGAATTGATTTCTTTTGATTTCGCACATTACGTTGGTCTGAGCATACATCAGGAACTGGAATTGATTCAGATACCGGTGGAAAATGAAAGATTAAAGTATCTAAGCAAACATTTGGATCTTTTCATTCCTCATGTATTAGAAGTGAATAACATAAAAGAAAGAGCTAAATTAAATGGGCATATAAAATATTTGAAGCCCCCAACATTCTAAATAAAAAACATACAGGCGATAGGAAGGTTTTTGGACCCTCTTAAAAGCAGGATTAAGACAGCCTTTGTGGTTCGGTAATCCCCTTGTTCCTATGCGGAAACCAATGTTATTGGCTGAGGCCCGCCCTTGTCACTCCGAGTCCGGTCTTAATTTATTAAAAATGTAGAGTCAAAAACGTGGGTCGCCTGTATGAACGACAAATCTATTTCCTTTTTATTTCAAATACAAATTTTTT
>JAJTER010000161.1 GCA_021299835.1 Saprospiraceae bacterium
GACTATATTCAAAACAATCAAGGGAATATTCAACGGCAGAATATTCTGGAATTGGTGCAAAATATTCCTTCTTCTAATGTGACAAATTATATATTCAAAAATGAGGGTAGTTTGTCATTTACGAATAAAACCAGCGAATGGGGCTTAGATCAACCTCTCAATAGCAATGGGGCAGCTTATGCTGATCTCGATAATGATGGCGATCTAGACTTGATTGTTAATAATATAAATACGCCGGCATCCATTTATCAAAATAATACGGATGTTAAGAAAAATCGTTTTTTAAAGGTTAAATTGGATGGCGAAGGGCTTAACAGAAGTGGATTGGGGGCTAAACTTACCATTTATCAAGGGGATAAGCTACAATTTGCGGAGCAAATGCCTACAAGGGGTTATCAATCGAGTGTTTCTCCCATATTGCATTTTGGCTTAGGGGAAAAGGCAAAGATTGATAGCGTAAAGATTGAATGGTTAAGCGGAAAATTTGAAATATTACGGGATATTAATGAGAATCAACTTATAACTATTTCCGAAAAATTGGCTTCTCCTACATTGCCGTCCAAACAAAAAAAGTCGGGTACGATTTTCGCCTTAGCAAATGCTACCCTGAATATGCCCTTGTCTTCCGCTACTTTTAATGACTTTAAAAGGCAACCCTTGTTAACCAATCAGTTATCAGTGGTTGGACCTTGTCTGGCAAAAGGGGATTTGAACGGAGATGGATTGGAAGATCTTTTTGTTGGAGGTGATGAAAGTCGGTCCGCCAGGCTTTTTTTACAGCTAAAAAATGGAGGATTTAAAGAAGTTAATCAAGCGGTTTTTGAAAAAGATAGGGGCTATTGTGATGCTGATGCCCTATTTTTTGATGCTAATAGCGATGGTTACTTAGACTTGTATGTGACTAGTGGGGGATATGGAAATTTTTATTCGGGAGATCCTTTGCTGAAGGATCGTTTGTATATCAATGATGGAAAGGGAAATTTAAGGAAGGATAATCAGTCTCTTACAGGAGCAGGGGCTGCTAAAAGTTGTATTCGGGCTGCTGACATAAATGGGGACGGAAGCCTAGATTTATTTGTTGGAAGTCGGGTAATTCCAGGTGAATATCCTATGTCGACCCCAAGTCATATTTTAATAAATGATGGAAAGGGCAAATTTACCAATCAAACCGCCTCTCTTTTTCCTGCCCTTTTGAATACAGGCATGGTTTCTGACGCTGAATGGGTAGATTTAGACAGTGATGGGCAGGTTGAGTTGATGTTGGTTGGGGAATTTATGCCTATCACCATTTTAGGTAAACAAAAGGGCACATGGACAGATGTTTCGACGGTATATTTCGATGAAATGCAGGTTGGATTATGGAATGAATTACTGGTTGAAGATTTAAATGCCGATGGAAAACCGGATATTGTAGTGGGAAATCAGGGATTGAATACGCAAATGAAAGCCAGCGTTAAAGAACCTCTTACCCTTTATCACAAGGATTTTGACGACAATGGTTCCATTGATCCTGTATTATGTTTTTTTATGCAGGGAAAGAGCTATCCTTTTGTTACCAGAGATGAAATGTTAGATCAGGTAAGTATGCTTAGAACCCGTTTTCCTGATTATAAAAGTTATGCTAATGTTACCATCGACGATATATTTACCCCAGTCGAAAGGAAGGGGGTCTCTGTTTTAAAAGCAACGGAATTAAAAACGATGGCCTTTGTACTTGGCAAATCGAATAAATTTGAATCTATACCATTACCAGTGGAAGTACAATCTTCTCCCATTTTTGTCATTTCTGCCTTTGATTACGATAAGGATGGTCATAAAGACTTGTTTTTAGGAGGAAATCAATATCAATCCAGATTAAAATTTGGACGAAATGATGCTAATTATGGTCTTTTATTGAAAGGAAATGGAAAAGGTAATTTTCAAATGATACCACAAAATCAAACGGGATTAAAGTTACAGGGTGATTTGCGCAGTGCGTTAAAGGTAGGTAATTCCTGGATTTTTGGCCTACACAACAAAAATTTGGTATCTTATAACTTGAAGGAATGAAACAACTATTGATCCTTACGTCTTTGTTTTTAGGGTTGGCATGCTCCAGAAAGGAAAACTTGGTTGTTGAACTAAATCCAACGGATGTGGAGATGGTTATTCAACAAATGACCGATGTTATGATTCACGATGTGACGAATCCTCCATTGGCGGCTCGATTCTTTGCTTATTCCTGCTTAGCTGCAAACGAAGTCATAGCGCTACACGATACAACTTTAATGTCAATGTCCGGAAAATTGAATGAGTTTCCCAACGTAATAAATCCAAAGGGAGGAACTGAAATAAACAAAGACATTGCTGCCTTATTAGCCATGTATGAAACGGCGAAAGTACTTCAACCTTCTGGAAAATTAATGGGTGATTTTGAAGATAAATGGATTGATTCCCTACTAAAAAAGGGCGTTTCAAAAGAAGTGATGGATCAATCGCAGGCTCTTGCAAAAGAAGTGAGTCTTCAGATTATAAAGTATGCAAAAGCAGATAAGTACAAAAAGATAAGCGCATTACCCCGATATACGCCTAAAAAAGAAGAGGGAACCTGGTATCCCACACCGCCCGGATATTTTCCGCCTGTGGAGCCACATTTTAATACCATCAGGTCGTTCACTTTAGAGAGAGCGGATCAATTTAAACCTGAGCCACCCATTCCATTTTCAGCAGATAAAAAAGCTCCGTTTTATGCGTTGATGAACGAAATTAGGGAGCTCACCTTAGATGATGAGAAAAAGGAAATTGCTGCATTCTGGGATTGTAATCCATTTGCCCTGTTTGATAATGGTCATTTATTAGTGGGCATGAAGAAAATTTCACCTGGTGCTCATTGGATGGGGATTGCAAATATTGCCTGTATTCAGGCTGGGATATCCTTTTCAAAGGCCATTCAGGTAAATACGGTGCTGGCGGTGGGTTTGATGGACGGCTTCCAGAGTTGTTGGGACGAAAAATATCGGAGTAATCGAATTAGACCTGAGACGGCCATCAGGAAATATCTGGATCCAAAATGGACGCCTTTTCTTCAAACCCCTCCGTTTCCGGAATATTTGAGCGGACATTCTACCATTTCTTCTGTTTCTGCGGTCATACTGACTCATTTCTTTGGAAAAGAATTTACCTATACGGACACTGTAGAGGAGCGATATGGGTTAAAGGCCAGAACCTATTCGTCTTTTGAACAAGCGGCAGAAGAAGCTGGTGTTTCCAGATTTTACGGGGGCATTCACTTTATGGACGCTATCGAAAATGGACAGATTCAGGGACATGCGGTTGGTAAACATGTGCTAAAAAAAGTATTCAATTAGCTTTTGATAAAGGAGGTGACTTCTTCAGTTGAAATTTTTGAAATACTCCATTTTCCTTATGCCATTTTATTATTTTACATTTACAGCTTGCATAATTTAAATAATAATTAATTGTATATTTCAAACTTTCCTGCGGGAATTTATTTTATTTGGGTTTACCGGGATAATAAAACAGGTTTTTGGAAAATCATAAAAAATTAATCGCCCTTTAACTTTCTACATGAAAAAAATATTAACTAATCTTACGTTTTGGGTATTGACGGCCATTACTTGTGGTATTTTACTCGGACATTTTTTTCCTGAAATTGCTTTAAAGCAAGTACTTCCTGATGATCTGAAAGGTCGGTTTTTAGGTCAGGAATTGAAAATTGGTAAAACCTTAAGCGAAGCATTTGGGGGCTTTTTTATTTCTCTGGTGAAATTATTTATCAATCCGATTATATTTTTAACCATTACGCTGGGCATCGTTTCTATGGGCGATCTCAAGAAAGTAGGAAAGGTAGGCCTTAAATCGCTAATTTATTTTGAGGTAGTAACCACCGCTGCGCTTATTATAGGTATTGTAGTGGCCAATATCATTCAACCAGGAAAAGGCGTTGTTCATGCTGCTTCTGCAACTAAAGATATTGATGCTTATAAAGAAAAAGCGGCAGATTTCAATTGGTGGCAATTTTTTATGGATAATTCCACTTTACAAGTACTTATCATTGCTATTCTCTTTGGGGTATTACTCAGTAAGATTTCCAGCGCGACAAAACTGATTTCTTACCTTAGTATTGCTTCAAAATATGTCTTCAAAGGTCTTCATAGAGTCATGTTGCTCGCGCCTATAGGTGCCTTTGGTGGAATGGCTTTTACCATTGGAAAATATGGAGTGGCTGCGCTATTGCCTTTAGGTAAGTTAATGTTGACAGTGTATGTTACTATGGCCATATTTATTTTTGCCATATTTGGGCTTATCCTGAAACAATATAAAGTTCAATTATGGAAATTCCTTACCTATATCAGAGAAGAATTATTGATCGTTTTGGGAACTTCCTCCTCTGAAGCTGGCCTGCCAAATCTAATGGAAAAATTAGAAAAAATGGGCTGCTCAAAATCTGTCGTCGGATTAGTAGTTCCCACGGGATATTCCTTTAATTTGGATGGAACTACTATTTATTTATCTATGGCGGTCATTTTTCTTGCTCAAATCTATGGCGTTCATCTTACTTATAGCCAAATGCTGACTATTATTGGCATTTTAATGGTTACTTCAAAAGGTGCAGCTGGCGTAACTGGAAGTGGGTTTATCGTTCTTGCATCCACACTGACAGCCATGAACGGGGTAATCCCCATTGAGGGTCTTGCCCTTTTATTGGGAGTGGATCGATTTATGTCAGAAGCGCGCGCTATCACCAATTTTATTGGTAACGGAGTAGCCACCATCTGGATTGCCAATAATGAAGGGGAGTTTGACCGAAAGAAAATGGATTATGCGTTTGGACACATTGATGAAACAGAAGACATTCTCACCGATAATTTGGATAAATCGTAGGGGAGCGGTTTTGAATCAGGATTTACATGATTTTTAGGATTGCAGATGACGTCGCTGGTTTGGAAGTAAAGTTTATTTGTAGATGGATACTGTCTCCTGGGGTTTGAATCAGGATTTACAGGATTTACAGGATTATTGATGACGTCGCTGGTTTAATATGGTGGATATCGGAAATGTGTTCCTGTCTAAATATTTCGCCGCTGCGATTATCGCATCGGCGAAATGAATGAACAAATATTATTTTTTAAATTGTATGCTGCGGCACGCACCATCTCAACCAACGCCCCGCTGG
>JAJTER010000162.1 GCA_021299835.1 Saprospiraceae bacterium
CATGAACAAATCTGTATTTCCTAGAAATGTTACCTATATATTCCCTTTTGTTTTCTTTGTTTTATCATTTGTACCGAGTTTTGGACAATATTCAATATCCACAACAGGAGGTCACATCAAAACTACAGGAGGTTCCACCAGTTTTACCGTTGGCCAGGTAGTTTATGTTTTGAAAAAAGGAAATGGTACTTATTTGAATGAAGGCGTTCAACAGGTTTATACCAAAAAGACGACACCCATCGAAGAATTAGTTTACCTTAAAGAGGTACTTCTATATCCAAATCCAACTCAAGAAACTTTTACCTTAATTATGTCAACCAAAGAGGATGTTCTAGTTGGATATACTATTATGGATTATTTGGGTAAAGAAATCAGGAATGGGAATATTCTATCAGAAAAATCAGAGATTTCACTCGTAGATTTACCTTCAGGAAATTATTTCATTTCCTTGAAATCAAAAAAAGAAAACAGAATTTTTAAAATGGTTAAGATATAATTAGATGAAAAAGATTACACTAATTAGTTTAATAACCATCGTATTCATTGGTAATTTAGTTTCCCAAGCCCCTAACATGATGAGTTATCAGGCGTTGATTTGGGATGCCACTGGGAACTTTGTTGCTGAAATAATGGTCAGTATTAAAATAAGTATTCTTCAAGGTTCAGTGACAGGAACCAGTGTATTTTCAGAAGCCCATCGTATTCAAACAAATGTCAATGGATTGGTTAGTCTAATGATTGGAGGTGGAACAAACGCAACGGGAAAAATAGCCGATATCAATTGGGGTGCGGGAAGTTATTTCTTAAAGACGGAAACGGATCCAACGGGTGGAGGTAATTATGATATAGTGGGTACAACCCAACTGATAAGTGTTCCTTATGCAATGCATTCGAATACATCAAATAATCTTAACACCCCAACGCCAGGTTTACCCGGTCAGGTTTTAACGGTGGCGAAAGATGGGAATCCTATATGGGTTTCAACGCTGCCAACTGTGGTTACAGCTAATTTTTCTAATGTAACTTCAAATTCTGCTGTAAGTGGAGGAAATGTGTTGTCAGATGGTGGTTCACCTGTCACCACCAGAGGTATTGTATGGTCAACCATTCCCAATCCGACGGTTTCTTTAAGCACAATTACTAATAATGGGAACGGATTAGATATATTTTCGTCGACATTAAGTGGATTAGTTTCAAAATCTACCTATTACGCTCGTGCTTATGCTACCAACAGTGTTGGAACGGGGTATGGGAATGAAATATCTTTTACCACGTCTGATATTACCAATGTTATGGGAATACCTTGCTCAGGAACTCCTACAGTTAAGGATATTGAAGGAAATATTTATAATACCGTTCAAATTGGTACATTATGTTGGACAAAAGAGAATCTTAGGGTTAGCAAATATAGAGATGGATCGATTATTCCTTTAGATGAGTCGGGAGGGACATCAGGTAATAGTTCAGTTCAGACATGGAGTAACAGAACAACGGGGGCAAGAACTGTTTTTGGACATAATCCTGCCAATCTTGCATCATTGGGGTATTTGTATAATTGGTATGCGATTTCTGAGACAAAAGGATTATGCCCAATTGCCTGGCACGTTCCATCAGACGCTATGTGGACAACCCTGACTACCTTTCTTGGAGGAGAGAGTGTTTCAGGCGGCAAGATGAAGTCTATTAGTACTACGTATTGGAATCTTTCAAATGTGGCGCCAACAAACGAGAGTGGTTTTTCTACTCTTCCGGGTGGCTATCGTGTTAATGATGGTAGTTTCAACAATATCAATCTGAATGCATTTTTTTGGAGCGCAACAGAGCTCGATAAGAATGACGCATGGCACCGCTACTTGAATTACAATGACAATGTATTTGTGAACTATTTTAATAAGTCGTTTGGCGCTTCTGTTCGTTGCATAAAGGATTAACAAAAGAGATTATTTCTCTTCGCGACTTGTTCCATTCTTTCGTTTTAAAATTATATAGTTCATTAGGTGTTTCCTAAACCCTAGATATGGGTTCGATTTCTTTAGGGACTACTCGGTTAAAAATCAACAAATTATATATACTATTCAATTATTATTTAATCTTATTTTCCGAACCCTGCAGCAAACCCTGCAGCACTTTTTTCAGGTTAATAGTTGGAAAATATACTTGGTCAGACGGATACCTTGTTTAAAAGTAAATAATAGTTTACCTTTAGGGCTTTAATCAAAGGAAATTTGAATGAAATGTTCCGAACTTTATAGAATATTGACAAAAGATGGCTGGTATGTAGTTTCGCATAAAGGTTCACACGTAAAAATGAGACACGAGATAAAAAAAGGAACAATTATTTTTCCAAATCACGGAAGTCAAGAAATGGGTAAAGGATTAGAGAATAAATTACTAAAAGACGCGGGCATTAAAAGGTAAAATTATGAGTAAAAAGCAAATAACATTTATTGTTGAGAAAACCAATACTGGTTTTTCTGCTTATGCTGAAAATTATCCGATTTTTACGAATGGAAAATCAATTCCCGAATTGATAAACAGCACTTATGAAGCAACTGAATTTTATTTTGAGGAAGAAAATGTAAAAGTCGAACCGAATGACATTAAATTTGAAATAGATTTTAAACAGTTTTTTAAATCTTATAAAGTGATTAATGCAAAATTCTTAGCTGAAAAAATTGGAATGAATGCTACTTTGCTTTCTCAATATGTATCCGGAAGAAAAAAACCATCACCAAAACAAACTGAGAAAATATTGAGTGGAATTCACCAAATCGGACAGGAATTAGCAGGAATTAATTTACTGCATGCATCATTTAAATAAAAATTCTAAATATTTTCATGCCAAACTTTGCGCGATTCGTTTCAACAACATCAAAGACTACTTTCTATTTTGAGAAGTCTGACACTTCAAATTGTGCGATTAATGTTACCCTTTTTTTCTTTTTTTAAAATCGTAATTTATGTTTTGAAAGTTGTTTTTGTTTTAATTTTATATTATTTTGATTAGTTTAATTTGTCTCCTTTTTTTAAATATGATTTTCTTAGTGCTCTATGGCTTCAACAAAATTGTTGAACGCTGTTCACATTAGAGCGTTGTGATTTCAGTCTTTCTTTGGTCATCTCCCCCTATACTTTCAAACCTTTGTACAAAAAGTTTTATCAGCTTTTAAATGAATTATAGAAAGCTCCCTTTTTCATACCAGTTGATTTGTAAAAATAATTAAATGGTTCTCAACTAATAAACGTGCGGCATTTTGGAGTATTTTCATAATGTGATAATGTATTTTTTATTCATTTAAATGACCATAAATTATAATTAGTAGTAGACACTTTCATATTTGAATAGTTTATTAATAAAAAATGGATAGGTTTAAAAACCAAATACTCCTTTGGTTGAAATGTATAAATTCATTATTTCTGAATCCGTGAGCGCTTTGTTATACGCTCTTACATTGGCAATGCCGCCTTGCCAGGGTGCATTTAAATTTACTGAGTTTCCAATATTAAAATTAGCAATTTTGCTATTTTTATAAACTGCTGCTCCTACAAAAATGCCATCATAATATAATTTAGCAGTGTTCGTAACAGCGTCATTTACTACGGCATAACTATGCCAATTTGTGCTATGTGCTGAATAATTAGCAACAACGCCCGGTGAGATTAAAAAATTATTACCATTTGCATCTTGTGTATTCCAACAATGATAACAAGCCCTAAAAAATAACTGGGGATCAGCGGGGGCTGTAACAGTACCTGTACTAAATAATACCATGTAAGGGGAAGTGCAAGAAGCATTAGATGATTTTGCCCACACAAAATAAGTCATGGACGGATTTTTGGGGAGGTTAATAGCTACATAACTGGAAGAGAAATTGAAATATTTGATTTCACTTTCATTAGTATATGTTACCCCAGCAAGTAATGTGCCATTCCGATTATTTCCACTGACATCATTCCAGGTGGAACCAGAACCTGAGTAACTATTGATATTGTTAGCATCCAGGCTTAATATTAAACCATCATCTATCAAAGACGATGGCACTTTGCCACTGACAAAATTACTGGTCTCACCGGTTTTAGTAAAATTGGTGAGCGTGCCATTTAGGGCATTTGCTGATTTATTGGTAACCGTAGCTATTGCGGTATTATCTCCTGCCGCTATCCCTTGATTTAAGGGATAATAAGCGACTAGTCCTGTTTCAGAACCCAACAATTCAGCATTCATATTGTCTAGAATTTCTGTTTGGGTTCTAATTACATTCCAAACCCTCACATCATCAATGCTACCGTTATAAAATTGTACATAAGGATCAACAGAAGAACCTATTGTAAAGGGGTGTTCCTGACTTTTAATGGTCATGGTGGTAGTCGATTTGAGTACCCCATCAATGTATATTAAGGTGCCATTAGTGACTCCTGAATTGAACGACATGGCAATATGATGCCATGTATTATCATTTAAGGTGATTCCAGTAGACCGATTAACTAGAGCACCCCAATCATATATTATGAGTTCATTATTGTATAGAAATAAAAAATAAGCAAAGGTTTTACCAAATGCACCACGATAATTGGAACCTGCATTGCCTGTTTTAATCCATCCTTCGATAGTGCCTACGCTAATTTGAAATTTAACATCATTAGTAGAAATTACCCGGTCATTCACCCCATCAAAATTTAAACCATTACTGGCTTCAACAGTTGACAATGTTTTCGTATTAAACACCCCCTGATAAGCAGGCAACATTATTTGGGAAGTGGCTATGATGCATACCCCAAATAATAATGTTGTTAAAATATATTTCTTAATCATTTTTTTAATTTATAGTCCATACTTAGATTTAGTAGCATTAAAAATTTGCATCACTTCTGCTTCGCTTAATGCTCTGTTGTAAATAAGTACCTGGGGTACGCTACCTTTAAATACCTGATTATTCCAAGGAGCGCTTGCATTTCCTCCAGTCCATGAGCCAATTGCAATATTCGTCGCACTTAGAGCCGCTGCAGAAACGGTGTTAGAAACTTTATTGGTAATACCATCGCCAAATAATGTATGCGTTGTTCCCGAACGTATAGAGGTTAGGAAATGCCACTGACCGTCTGTTAAGGTTAAATATATTCCATAAGGTATTCCTGCCTCTTTTATT
>JAJTER010000048.1 GCA_021299835.1 Saprospiraceae bacterium
TTTTCATCATCTGAAATATACAATCTACCGTTGTGCCATTGTCCTAAAATAGCTTTCCTTTCTTTATTCATTTTACACTTTTTTGTGTAAACCTATTTTAGAACAAGTCATAATTACATCATCCCGGTGGGATGATGCTTTTTGAAGCATCACGCAGCCCTGTAGGGGCGACATCTTATTAGATATTTAGCCCAACGGGACAACATATCCCATTTTAAATTTTAATCATTTTTATTGGAAACACCGAATTATTTGAGGAATAGAGATAATAGAGTCCCGGAGGTATATCCCCAAAATATTGATTTTCAATATCATAGCCTTGATAAATAAGTTGACCAAGGCTATTTTTTAAAATGAGTAAAGGTTTAGAATCAAAATCTTTCTCAATATAAATAAATTGGTTGAAAGGATTTGGAAAAGCCAATAACTTTTTTGATTGGAGTGAGCCAGAAGAACTAACTAATGTTTGGCAGAAGGAATTTATGCCAAGAAGTTTTGTTAATTCATTGCATAAAAAGTAATAATTAGCTATATCGGTATCTGATAATTTCTCGGTTAATAAATCTTTTGTTTCCAGGGGATCGTTGGAAAGATTGAATAATTTTTGTTTGCCATTATCAAATTTCAATAGTTTATAATGTCTGTTGCGGATGGTTTTTCCGTCATTGGCATCGGTAGTTAATTTAAAAATTTCGCTGAATGTCCAGGTTCGAATACTATCTGATGTATTTTTTAAAATAGGTAAAAGGCTTTTACTATCAATGGTAACATTGTTGGGAACAGAAGTTTTCCATGAGTCAAATCCAAAGGATTCAATAATGGTAGCAAATAAATCTGTGGCGTTCACAAGGGCATTACTACTTCTACCAGGATTTTTAACAATGGGGCCAGCTATAATGCAGGGAACAGAAATTCCATATTGGTAAATTGTTCCTTTTGAATTATTGGTCGCTGGAATTTTAGATGTGGAAGGCGTATTTCCATTATCACCAATGAAAATAATATTTGTATTCTCAAATTTGTCTAAAGCTCGCAGGCTGTCACAAAGTCTTCCAATTTCCTTGTCCATAGCTTGAATCATAGCTTTAAAATACATTTTTGGTTTTGACTGGATATCAGCAGCTGTGCCACTCAAATTATTGAATTGATGAAGAGATGCTGGAGGTAAATGAAAAGGTGAATGGGGGGCATTGAATGCTAACCAGAGGAAAAAAGGCTTATTGGGGTTTACTTGCTTAAGCCAATTAATGGCATTATTTACATTTTCCGATGTGGCATAATTTGTGACTGTAGATTGAACCCCGTTGGTATATTTAGTCCAATTGTTGTAGTTTGTAATCTGTCCAGTAAAAGGTCCTTCAAAGTGATGATAACCCAAGGCGAGTGGACTTTTTAAATTTGAGGATGGGGAAGGTTGATTCAAATGCCATTTGCCAATACTTGCCTTTGCAATGCTGGGATTGAAAATATGTAACATTTTAGGGATGGACATTTCTGCGGTATCAATAGCCTTAGAACCACCTTCACCACCAACAACACCACCTACGCCAGTTCTAAAACCATATCTCCCTGTTAAAATGGAACTTCTTGTTGCAGAACAAACCGGATTGGACATCATATTGGTGAATTTTACCCCAGCTTGCATTAAGCGCCTTATATTTGGCACATCGACAGTATCTCCGTCATTTTCATAAAAGCCAAAATAATCTGACCCTAAGTCATCTGCAATGATTAAAATGGTATTGGTTTGGGCAAATGTGAGGGTTAGCAAACAAACAAATAGGGAGATAAATAAACTTTTAAGCATTAATTTAGATTAACGGTAGAAAATTCTACAACCAAAGGATAGGGTTTCATTCAATATGACAGGTTGATTTTTTAAAAGAGCGTCCACGTTATTCGAAACATAAGGAATGGCGATGGAGGGGTTTTGCCCATTATCATCTATGGCACCCTTATATTTAATGACCCATTGATTCTGTTCTTTCCAAATGATAAAGGCAGAAGGAGTATGTTGCGCGTTAAAATTCTTTGCAACCAGTTGATCAACATCTTGAAGATAAGGAAATTTAAATTTATCAGCCTTAGCCTTTAACTGCATATCCTTAAAACTTTCATCCTCGTAAACTAGGGTATCCATTGAGTTAATGGCAAGTAGCGGTACATTAAGGGATGTATATTTTGTGGAAAGTTCGTTGAGTCTTTTGGAATATAATTTGGCAAAGGGACATTCATTACAAATGAAAACAACAATAAACCCTTTTGCATCGGGAAATGCCTTTGTCGAAATCGTTTTATTATCTACATTTTTTAGGGAGAAATCCTGAATGGTTTTTGAAGGCCCTCCAATAGTTAAGAGAAACCCAAAAATTATTGGGAGAATTACGAAGTTGGAAAAAGGAATATATCTAATCATCTTATTCGGTCTTTATAAATGTGCCAGAACCAGTAATCATGTTATTTTGATTTGTCAATAATAGATGATATATACCTGTTTTTAAGCTGTTTATGTCTATACCATTTTCTAATTTTGGTTGAGGCAACATTAGTTTTGTCCTGCCTGATGAATCTATCACCTTAATATAATAAGCGGATTGATTTGGGGAATTGAAGCGGATAAAAATTCTATCCTTTGCAGGATTTGGATAAATATTGAAATCATTATTCAAAGGACTTAGATTCTGAGTAGCCGTGGTATTGGTTACAATAAATTGCCCCATCATGCCTTCATCCTCATGCAAAGCGATATGACAATGATACATAAACGGATGCAGGGGATCTGCAAAATCATCAAATTTAGCTATAAATTTTACAACGGAACTTGTACCTCCAGTTCTTCCGGGTACAAAAACTACATCCTTCCAACCTGCCTGAGTGGCATCAGGAGCGACGCCATTAATACTAAGTATATTAAATTCAACATCATGAATATGGAATGGATGACCAAAAATCGAGGAACTGGTTATTTGCCATATTTCTGTATTATTTAATGGAATATTATATTCATTATAGTTTATGTTGAAAAGTTTACGATTAATTAAAAAGGCATTTGGTCCTAAAATATTTGGAAACCCCATACTATCAGAGATGGTTAATTGTCTGGTTAATTGGGCATCAGATGCCTTTAAATAGGTATTTGTAGCTAAAGTGTTAGGAATTGTTGTGATTGGATTTACTGTTGGTGCAATGACATTTATCCTAAGAATATTGAAATCCTTTTTCCCCAAAAAATTTCCAAATGGACCGGTAACGAAATTTTCACCACCAGGAATATTATTGCCAAGCGAGGAATTATAGGCTTTTAAATCGACATTTGTCCCATTCTGATTAGTGAAATTTACCAGAATTTCAATTCTTTCGCCCGCATGAAGCAGATATCTGGTCTTTGCAACAGGTACATTCAGTAAACCGCCATCTGAGGTAATGACATAAAAGGTTCTTCCATCACTAAATCCTATGTTGTAAGATCTTTCGATAGCTGCATTTAAAATTCTGAACCTTACTATCTGTGCAGGAACGTCGTATTTGGCGCGAAGGGTCATGTTTGTTAACATACTATCGCCATAGGGAACGATTGAAAATTGGTTCGAACTATTGAAATCTCTGTCAGTAAGTACGAGTGGAATATCATCTACACCATATTTTCTGGGTAAGGCCAGAGCCTTTTCTTTTTCATCTCTTACGATTAAAAGGCCACCAATGCCTTTGGTTATTTGTTCCATAGCCATCTCATGTAAATGTGGATGATACCAGTAGGTAGCCGCTTCATTTTTAATCGTCCAATAGGGTTTCCATATCGTATTAGGTGGAATTATTTGGTGAGGTCCTCCGTCCATAACAGCAGGAAGGTGCATACCGTGCCAGTGAATAGTAACACTATCTTTTAATTTATTTTGAACATTCATCTGAATCTGGTCACCCTTATTTACAAAAATGGTTGGACCCCAGAACTTGCCATTGATTCCACCGGTAATCGTTTGATTTCCGGTATTTACAATTTGTGCAAAGGTATCAACGATACGTAGGTTGAAATTAGTGCCAATCAAGGTGTCTGGAATCCATAGATTATTGTAGGATTGGCCAAAGCTTTGAGAAATTAAAATCAATGAAATGAATAAGGGTAATAAAAAGTGCTTCATTTTTTAATTTTGTGAGATAGATTTAAAATGCTCGTAATTATAAATAAGGGAATGATGGACCGAAATGTACTCATTTTTTAAAAATATTTTTACTTGATTTCCAAGAGATAGATTTCATATACACATCATACACCCGGATGATATATCGCGCATTCGTTACGCAGCCCAGAGTGGTGACATCTTTGTCAATAGAAATGTCACCTGTTTTAGATATGTCATCCCTTCAGGGTGATAGATTATAATTAGAGACTGTCCAAAAGCCTGGATACATTAAAAATATTAGTACTAAGATGACAAAGTTGTGCCCCTCATTTACAAGAAAGAATATCTCTGCAAATAAACATTATGTTAAAACTAAAGACGTTCTCTGTAATCCTCAAAATCCTGTAAATCCTGATTCAGAACCGAGTTTTAGGGGAAAATATTAAATTACAACCTATCGGGAGGAAGACGCGAAGCATCGAGTCTTTACGATAATTTTATATAAAAATCTATTATAGATAGGGCATAATCTTGGAAAATTATCAATTTTTTATCCTTTACCATTATAAAAGCCTGTTAGCCCAATGTATAAAGTTGCATAAAAAAGAGACTATCTTTTTAGACAGCCCCTAATTATAAGTACATCATGCAGCTCTGTAGGGGCAACATCTTCGTCGCTGTATCCCATCGGGATCTCCTACTCCCATTTGAGCTCTTCATCCCTTCGGGATATTCCTTTTTTAAAAGTATTACTTCATGAATTTGCCAAGTAATCCCATGGCATCATCCATGACGGAGCCGTCTTTATCGGCATCGAGCATATCCAGCAAACCACCCATGCCGGACTCTTTAGCCTTTTCCTGAGCCTTACCCTTTTGGGTATTCAATAAAGAACTCATACCCGCTAAATCCAGTCCGTCTTCTGTTTTTGTTTTTGAAAGGGTTTGCATAATTAATGGAGCAATCATACTGAGAAGGCCACCTGCTTGTGCTGGATTTATCCCGGACGATTTACTCAACTCACTTACCACTTTATCCGATTTTCCACCTAAAATATTGGAAACCAAACTGGTAACATCACCACTGTTCGGACCTCCTTTTGCTACCAGCGCCATGATATCATCCATAACAGAATCATCCTTGTTTTGATCTAAAAGAGATAATAAACCATGATCATTATTGGCAGCACTTGCACTTTTTGATTTATTTGCCAATGCTGTCATTAAACTGGGTAGCGCACCATGAGCTGCCTTTTCGGCTTGTACAGGAGAAACACCTAATTTTTTAGCTATTTCGGTCAATCCACCATTTTGAAGCTGGGATATTATCATTTGAAACATTTCCATTTGGATTGTTTTTAAAAGAGAGATTAAAAAAAAGTATTCCCGCCAATATAGGGGAATAGCCAGCTTATTTAATGGAAAATGCAAATTAATTTAGTGGTTTTCTAATATCCTCCTCAGATAGTTCAGTTGTCCTGTGTGACGCGATAAATGGCAACTCAATTGAATTAAAAAAAATTGGATACTCCTTCCTTTATGTTGTGGTGGAGTGTCGGGCATGGGATTCAATAATTGTTCCGGAGTTATTTTTTTGAGTGCTTTCCTTACAGAAAACTGGGTGTCTCGTATCTCTTGAATTAATATTTCCTTAGAAAAAAATTGGGGTTCAAATTCCATGTTTTTATCCCTAATATAGCCATCGTTACCTAAAACTTCGCCAATAAAATAGCGCAAATTTCCACATAAATGGTAAGAAATGGTACCCACGGAATTGATAATTCCCGGATGAGATTTCCAAAGATTTTCTTCGGAAATCTGATTCACCTCATTAATTAACGCTTCTAAATCACGTTGAAAAATTTCAGAAATATCAGAAATGAATGCATTTTCCATATTAAACAGCTTGTTTGAATGGGTGAACTTTTTCAGTTTTCAGCACATTTTGAAACGAATTTCCCCACAAAACGGCCGTTTTTTTATCGATGGCCGCTATATTTTCAAAAGATAACTTAGTTTTCCAGTCTTCCGTTGTCCCGGAGCGAAAAAATGTGTTCACATTAAAATGAAAACTACCCGGTTTTTCTGAAATCTTATTTTTCATGTTTTGAAAATCTGTAGCAAATATAATTTCTTTGATATTTTTCATTGGAAGATTTTTACTCGTTAGAAACCTACACAATTTCCTGGTGGCGCTTACTTTATTATCTACAAGTTCTTCGTAGGTTAATGAAATAAAATGGTCCCTGTTTATTCTCAGATCGGGACTATCTATCCAATTCTTTACATGCTGGTGATAATCTCCAAAATATAGATTTCCATCTAAAAATAGCGTGACAAATTCATCCATTTCCATTGTTGGAGTAACTTCAAGGAGCGGATGGGCTTTATAGAAGAAGTATTGAGATACAGCAGCACCCTTGGGATTTCTATACACATAAATGAATTTGGAATCCGGATGTATTTTTTTCATTGGTAAATCATCATTTTCACAATGAAGGTACCAAACCCTTGGTGAATCTGCTGTTTTTACTAAAAAATCCTGAAAATGGGCATAGCCGTGTTGGGAAACCATCACCTCAGGCCAGGGAATAGTGGCATGTCCAATATCACCACTGGCCATTGGGTTATTTTCAGGATAGGAATACACGGCGCGAAGGATTTCACTTACGAACTGTTTAGTAAGATGGGTGCCTACTTTTTGATGCGTGCATATAAAAATATCGTTCGCTTGCGTTTCCCAATTTTCACGAAGTTGTTCTATCGCATTTAAATCGAAAAAAGGAGGATAAATTTTTTGATCGCCTTCAATGTGTAAAAATCCGGCACGATTCAATTTTTTGGAGGGTCCAAAAGTTTTCAGTTTATGGGAAATGGGATGATTAGACATGTCTGGTGTTTTTTAAAGTTGAGCAACTAAAAGGCCACATTCTGTTGGAATGATTTCGTGACGTATATCATTTGCAGTGAACCAATCGAGAAAAGGCTGACATTCTGCTTGTCTGTCAATCACATTATCAGCGAGAATAACGCTACCTTTTCCTATTAATCCTTTGGATATGAGAGATTTCAATTGTTTGTAATAATGATTTTTCTGCGCATCAAAGAAAACAAGGTCATAAGAACCAGTGAGTTGATCAATTACTTCCATTGCTTCCCCATGATGAACCTTTACAGGAACCTCCAATTTTGTCATTCTTTGTTGAGTGGATTCGGCAACCTGACCATCAAATTCAATGGTATCGATGGTTGGGTTTAGCTCATTATTTAAACCACAAACTAAATATAGCGTCGACAGCCCGTGTGCGGTGCCAATTTCAAGCACTCTTTTGGGTGAGGCTTTTGAAGTTATGTCCACTAAAATTTGGCCTGTATCCTCTCTAATGGGATTTCTCCAGCCAAAGCTTCCTGATTGGTTAGTATAGCTTTCACCTTGTTTGCTAAAAGATTCAAGCAATTCAATTTCATTACTGATTTTTTCCGTTTTCATTTTTATCTGATTTTTATAAGTATGTCAGAGGCACATGGAAACGTTCCGGGAAGAGGTTTTATATTTTGGAAAAGGTGAAATTATTCTTTATTTTGTGGTGGTTTCGTCAGACAATCATTAGAAAGAGGTCAGTTACAATGAAGAAAAATGGGTAAAAAAGTTTTAATTATAACTTATTATTGGCCTCCTTCTGGTGGAATTGGCGTTTTAAGATGCTTGAAATTTGCAAAATATCTGACGAGTTTTGGTTGGGAACCGATTATTTTTACGGCCGAAAATGCGCATTACCCTTCTTTTGATTATACCAATGTAAGTGATATTCCTGCAGATCTTACGGTATTGACTTGCCCTATTATTGAGCCTTATGGCATTTATAAGATGTTGACGTTCCAGTCTCCTAAGGCCAACGTCAATAATGTGTTCAATGTTAAACCGTCCAAGCTTAACTGGATGCATAATTTTGCCGTTTGGGTGAGGAGTAATTTTTTTATTCCTGATGCCAGGGCACTTTGGATTAAACCCGCCGTCAAATATTTGTCTCATTGGTTGGATAACAATAAGGTAGATGCCATTATTAGTAATGGGCCACCACACAGTAATACCCGAATTGCTACGTTGTTAAAGAAAAAATATAATATCCCCTGGTTAGCTGATTTTCAAGACCCATGGACACAAGTTGATTATTATCTATTACTTAGATTAACTCCTTGGGCTGATCGTTATCATCATAAACTGGAACAGGAAGCTTTTTTATATGCTGATAAATTAACTGTTGTAAGTAAGGCATGGGCCAAAAGCCTGGAAGAAATTGGGGCAAAAAATGTGGATGTCCTTTATTGGGGCTTCGATCCGGCTGATTATGTAGCCTTGGATAAAAAATTAGATGATAAATTCACGTTGACCTATTTCGGTATCATGGGGTATGATCGGAATCCAATACATCTTTTTAAAGCCATAGCTGCCTTAATGGTGGAAATTCCATCTTTTCGGGAAGATTTCTGTCTTCAATTGATAGGACAAATCGATTATAGTATCTGGGAAGAAATAAATAAGGCAGGGGTAATGTCATGTGTTCTAAATGTAGGTTCCCTCAGCAGGGAAGGAACTTTGCAGAAGGCACAAGGAAGTCGTGCTTTACTCTTACTATTAAATCAACAAACCAATGCGGAGGGACGAATTCCTGGGAAATCATTTGAATATATGGCTTTAAGGAGACCTATTTTATTTGTTGGGAATACAAATGCTGAAATTGCAAAGATAATAGCATCCGTTCCAGGTAATCCAGTATGTGATTATGAAGATTATGAAAAAATAAAATTGTCGCTTTTACTTCTTTACAAAAATTACAAGCAAGAACAAGATATTGAAATGTCTAACTCATTTTCTGATGATTGGTCCGTTATAAATCAAACTAAAAAATTGGCTGGCTTACTTTCAGAAATTACGGCTTGAGGTTATTTTTTCTTCTTTTTTTCTTCCAATGGCTTTTTCTCCACTTGTACTTCCGTCATATCCACTTCAGCCATTGATTTCTTTATGCTTGTGAACACAACAAATCCTAGCATGACTAAACTTAAGAAGGAGAATACGGTAGATATTTGCCTACCTATATAAACACTTTTTGGTCTGAAAATAAATTGGATTTCACTATACCCTGCAGGTAGGCGCAACGCTCTTAATGCGTAATTCACTCTAATGGGTTCCACTTTTTTATCATTAATGAAAACGTCCCAGCCCAAATCGGGTCCATACCATACTTCTGGAAATACTGCTAATTCTTCTCTTTTGAGAACTGCTTCATAATTTAATTCAACGGACGAATAGGAACTCAGGGCAATCTTCCCTTCCCCTGTTGGGTATAAACCTTCCAGATTTGATGAAAATTCTTTATGAACAATAGCTTCCACTTTTGGATCAAAAGCGTACAAGGAACCAATTTCTTCTTCAGGAGAATTTACCCATCTGATTTTTTTTACCAGCCATACGGTACCTAATGCGCCATTATTTACGGATGGTCTAATTTGGCCGTCCGCTCCTTTTTCAATTAAATACCTGGTATTTAACATATTGTAAACGGCTGGATTGCCATTGGCAATATGATAATTTATAAGGTCTTCATAACGTCTTAACTTGGCCGCAGAATAACCTCCAACAATATTAAATTCTTTTGCTGCATTTGCGTTAATAAAAGGGTTTCCAGAGGATAAATCCATAACCCTGTAACGGTGGGTCTTATCTTGCTTTATTAAGTTGGCTACATTATCATAATTTACAGGTGCATTGGCCTGTTCTACCCCAACTTGAGGAAGTTGAACCATCAAATGTAGAAAAGGCATTCCATTTAATGTCGAAATGGAAACACATAGCATTAAACTGTAAAATATACCTTTTATCATCTCCTTTTAATTTATTAAACCGAAATTTAGGCATTTTATCAGGAAATAAAAATTTTTGGATTGATATAAAGTTTAATTTTAAAACAATTTGGGCTAATTTGCTATTCTACTCGAAATTCTACTATGAAATATACCTTGTCGTTGTGGATTTTATTGAATTTCACCCTGTTGGGAGCACAAAATTTTGATTTACCTACTTTAGAATGGGGACCTCTTCTTCAACAACCCATTGAAGCTAAAATGGCTGGCATAATTGCTGACGAAGATTATTTCTATGCCTGGAGGTATGGCAAATATGCCAGAAAAGGAGACGAAATGTATCTTGAAAAATATAATGAAGACGGTTCACTGAGTTTGTATAGAAAGTTGAAAATGAATCCTGGCGAGGCTTTTAGGAAATTTTTTTCATGGAAAGGAGGAAAAGTGGCCCTCGTTGAAGGTAAAGAATATGTCAGATTAATCGCTGTAAATGAGGAGTCGCTGGCACCAGGTTCCGAAATACTTTATGTTAAAAAGGAAAAGGATCAATATTGGCAAAACGTGGAGGTGGACGAAACACAAGGAAGGTTGCTTATTTTGTTGAGAGAACGCAAAGGCTGGCAGCAAAGAGTGCGACTACGCCTTATTGTTTTAGACCAGAATATGGAGGTTTGCTGGGATGAGGATACCCAGTTACCTTACGTTTATGCCGAATATTATCCGGAAAAAGTACTCCTCTCTTCGGAAGGAGATGTATTTATTACCGGTTATACTCAATTCGCTTACGAACGTAGCGTGGATAAGGGGAAACCAAATTTTCAATTTATTATTCTCTCTTTTACTGGCTTTGGGAAGATTCAAACGGAGTTTCAAATTGGTTTGAGACGTAAGATTGTAACCGATTTTCAAGTTAATCTAAACGATGAGGGTAAATTGGTAGGTATAGGTTTTTATAGCGAAAATAAGGAAGCGGCTGCCGGAGGGGTGTTCCTAACCACCATTGATCCTTATAAACAGACCGCCTCAGGGGGTAAATTGCATGCTTTTGCCAAAGCGTACGATATGGGCAGGGTACGTGTAGGTCAGCAATTTGAATGGAATGAGCTTTCCCAGAATAAGGGGGAGTTCTTGCATTATTACATCAGGAGTTTTCTCCCTGAACCAGAGGGCGGGGGATTGCTAATTGCAGAGCAAGTGATTTTACAAGAGAATTATATCTCATTTAAAGAAGGCTATAGTGCCAATCAAATAAATTATAATTTCAATGACCTATTGCTCATTAATTTATCTGCGGAAGGGCAGGTTAGTTGGGTAAAAAAAATTCCTAAAAAACAGCGTACACTCAACGATAAAGGGAAATATTCCTCTATTTCCGCCATTCCTACCGCTGAGGATAATTACCTTATTTATAATGATAATGGAAAAAATTTTAGTAAAAATAATAAAACCAGGACCTTCAAAGGCTTGCAATCAGTTATAGCTCTCACGCATATCGATGAAAATGGAAAGGCTGAAAGCTTTCCCATTGCTATTAATGAAGAACAAGGCGTGCTTTTTCAACCCGGGCTTACGTCATCCTTTGGTAAGGACAAAAAAATAATTTACGGCGAAAAAGGTAAAAATTTTCGATTTGGTATTTTGACTTTTTAATTAGCTTATATTTGTAGCCATTTGTTACCCGAATTTATGTCAAAGTCACTTAAAAATATAGCTATTCTTGCCTCCGGCGCAGGGTCGAATGCTCAAAAAATATTGGAGCATTTTTCTGACAGAATGGATATTGCAGTTCGTCTCATTGTCTCAAATAAACAGGAGGCAGGGGTGTTAAATATTGCAAAGGTAGCATCCATAGATACCTTCGTCGTCACCAGAGATTCATTTTACTCCTCAACAGATCTTCTTGTTGAACTCAATAAGCGTAACATCGATTTTATAGTGCTCGCTGGTTTCCTTTGGTTGATTCCTCCCTATTTAATTCAACATTATCCTGATAGAATTATTAATATTCATCCCGCCTTGCTTCCCAAATATGGGGGTAAGGGAATGTATGGTCATTTTGTCCATGAAGCTGTGCATTTGGCAAAGGATAATCATTCCGGAATTACCATTCATTATGTGAATGAAAAATATGATGAGGGTTCTATCGTTTTCCAGGAGAGATGTGAGATTTTGCCCTCCGATCAGCCTGAGGATATTGCGAAAAAAGTGCAGGTTTTGGAGCATTTGTATTATCCAACGGTAATAGATCAATTGGTTAGTTCCTTACCTCTTTAATTTATGAATTTTCTAATGATGAAATATAAGGTGTTGAAAAGATATTTTAAGATTTGTTTTTTACTTTCCCTGCCTGTCTGGGGTTTTGCTCAATCCATTAAAGAAATGGAAGATTTGGCAAACAGGTTTCATCAGACAGGTGATTACGGCCAGGCTGCTGGTATCTGGAAAAAAATTTATAATGAAAAGGAAAAGTCTGATTATGCTTTTCAGGTCGCTGAAAATTATTATCTGCAACGAGATTATCGAAGTGCTGCCTCCTATTATCTGAAAATCAGAAATGATTTTAACAAATTTGATAATATCATTTATAAATATGCCAAATGTTTAAAACAAGACGGGCAGTATGACGCAGCCATTAAAGCATTTAAATTGTTCCTTAAACTATATGAAGGTTCGGAAAAACCTTTGTGGGAAGAAATGGTTGATATTGAATTGGAGGGGTGTTCGCTCGCAAAGAAGCTGGCTGAAAATGCGGCAGACGACATTGTGTTATTCAGACCCATTGGGCTAAATACGGGTAAAGATGAATTTGCCGTTTCCCAAATGGAGGAAAATTATCTTTATTATGCCTCCACAGCCAATGGAAAATCAACCATCCTGGCCTCTGCTAAACAAGACAAAATATGGGAAAAAGGGGTTATCCCGTCCTCATTTCCTCTTATTCCGAACGGGCAGGTTTCCACTGGCAGTTTTAATGCCGATGGTACGCGATTTTATTTTACCATCTGTTCAAATGATGGTTTGTATAATCATCGTTTGACAAGATGTGAGATTTACAGAATGAAAAAAGTGGGCGCTTCCTGGTCTCAACCCGTGCGTTTATCTGATGATGTAAATTTGAAGGGTTTTACGGCAACCCACCCTAATGTGGTAACTAAAAATGGAAGGGAAATTCTGTATTTTGCTTCCGATAGACCAGAAGGAAGAGGCGGTATGGATATTTGGTTTGTTTCCAGGGATGCCTCGTCGGATGACGCTTCCTTTTTGCCTCCTGTGAATGCTGGTCCATCCATTAATACCCAAAGCGACGAACTTTCTCCTTTTTATCATTCTAAAAATAACACCTTGTATTTCTCATCCAATGGCTTTCCTTCTTTAGGCGGCCTGGATATATTTTCCTCCATAGGTACTATGTCTTCTTGGGGGGAGGTGAAAAATATAGGGCTTCCTTATAATTCTCCAGCCGATGATCTACATTTTTCTTTGTTAGCCGACGGAAAATCAGGTTGGTTGACTTCAAATAGGATTTTTGAAAGTGAAAAAGGGGTAACGACAGATAATGATATTTTTCATTTCAGTGTTAAAGCTACCATATTAAAATTATTAGTGGAAGTTACAGATTTGGAAGGAAAAATGATTCCTGGCTTTTCTCTTAAGTTGTTTGAAGATATAAAAGAAAATAACTTACCCCAGCTTACCCGAGATTACGTTTACGTTTCTAAAATATCGCTGGATGTTTTACCTTCTCGTAATTACGTAATACGCATTCAGGCACCTGGCTTTCAACAAGGTGAGCAACCATTTATAATGTCTGAACCTTCAAATAGTCCAATTAAATTATTATTTAGGCTAAAACCTGAAGTAATAGAGAAGAAGGAAAACACCAAACAACCTGTGACTCCAGTGACTTCTGTATCAGAAGTTTATAGGGTAAAGGGTATTTCTCCTCAAGATAATGGGGAATATGAAACAGATTCTCCCCGTTATCCCGGGACCAGTTATAAGATTCAGCTCGAAGCCACAGATAAGTTGCAAATGGATAAATATAGTCCGCTATCCACCGCAGGAAGGGTCCACACCGAGTTTTTAATTGAAAAAAAGTTGTTTAGAGTCTTGGTTGGTCCATTTTCCGATGTGTCGGAAGCCAAAAATGTTAAAGCTGTTTGTATTAAAAATGGATTTTCAAAGGCTTTTATCGTTAAATATCAAGACGGCATCAGAGTGGGGATGACAGGTTTATAGGTAATGGTAAAGCAGTTTGGTATCTTTTATTAAATGCTTCAATACCTTGTAGTCCACCCGTATGAATAGCTATAATGGTCGTACCTGGATTAAAGTAATCACCCCTGATGAGTTCGTCCAGAGCGTACAATAACTTTCCTGTATAAACAGGATCTAAAACGATGTGATAACGTAGGTAAAAATCGTGGATAAATGTGACCAGCCCTACATGATATTTTGCATAACCACCCAAATGGAAATCGTACTGCAAATCAATGCCTTGCCCAAGGGTGTTTTCTGAAAAACCTTTTAACACATAAATACCAAGTAAGGGCATACCGTGCTCATTATTAGCATGAAGACCTTTAATAGTGCCACCCGTTCCAACGGAAACGGCCGCTATCAGTTTTCCACTTTCCAGTTCTTCCTGAGAGAAAGAGTCATTCATTTCATTCATTAAATGCCCCATTCCCAGCGCGGAAGCTTCATTGCTTCCCCCTTCAGGGATAAAATGAAAATGAGGATATTTGTCTATTAAAAAAGGTGGTAAAAAATCAGAAACTAACTCTTTGTATTCATTTCTTGAAATAAAATGGAGTTCCATACCATAATATACAGCTTTCTGAAGCGTGGGACTTAGGTCAATTTTATTTTCCCCCCGAACAATTCCCACTGTTTTTACACCCAGAAAATGGCCAGCAGCGGCTAAGGCAACCAAGTGATTAGAATGCATGCCACCTTGTGTAATTAACGGGCAGCTATTTTCCCTGTCGTAATGGGCGAAAGTGCCCCACATTTTCCTCCACTTATTCCCCGCTATTTCCGGATGGGAAGGCACAAAGAGTAAATCATCTCTTTTTAAAAGAACAGTAACACCCTTTTTCAGCCATTCCTCGTTAGGTAGGGGAGAAATGGCTGAACTTGGGGGATGAAGAAAATAATCCCAGGCATCAGATAGCACTGACATCTGGTTTAAACCGCTTTTTCGGAAAATACCATTTCTTCTGTTAACATGGTAATAGGACCGTATTTTTCCAGCAAAGAAAAATCAATATTTTCCTTATTCCCCATAACTAAGAGGGTATAATTCCTGTTTTTAACGTATTGCTGTTGAAAGGACGATAAATCATTGCCGGTTGCGTCATTTAATCGCTCGTAAAGAGGTTTTCTAAGGTCCTGAGAATGCCCCAAATCCTGTATTTTTTTATAATTCCAATAAATTCCCCCCGGCGTCATTCGCTCACTTTCCAGTCTTTTTAGGATAGATATTCTGGCATTTTCCATTTGTGCCGGGACAATAGGCATTTCTTCCAATAAACTATTAAGGCAAGGTATCGCATCAGCTAATTTATCGGGCTGAGTGCCAATATATGCTTGCAAATAATGAGCTTCCTGTCTTTTTCTTGGGGAAGTATAGAATGCATAGGTTGAATAAGCCAGCGCCTTTGACTCCCTGATTTCCTGGAAAACGATGCTGGACAGACCATATCCAAAATATTCGTTATACCATTCTTTCATAAAATGTTCTTCCAGATTAAAGTCAGGGGTTCCTTTGGAAATCCACATTAAATCGGTTTGAACAATAGGGAAATTATAAAAAAGGACCTGATTTTCCGTATTTGGAACTTGTAGAAACAATTTGCTATGAGGTGCAGCCTTTCTTTCCGACGGCACGATATGGTGCTTTCTTAAAATGGGGATAACTTTGTCGAAATCGTTACTGCCAAAGTAATAGACGGTGTGTTCATATTGGTTTAATTCATGAATTCTCCGAACAATATTTTCCGGGTCCAATTGAAGGAGTTGCTCCTTATTTAATCGAAAATTAAAAGGGGATTCTACACCATAACGGGCATAAGAACCTAGGGCATTCCTCAACATATATGCTCTGTCCCTGAGGGCATTTTCCCGCTTAATAATTATATCGGAAGCAACATTTTTAAGCTTATCTGCATTTGGAACGGCACCATTTATTATTTTTTCTAATAAAATAAGCGCCTCCTCCATTGATTTTTCTAGGCCTGAAAGGGAGATGTAACAACGTTCTTCCTCCATACTCACGTCAAAAGAAATGCCAAGTCTGAAAAATGCCTGTTGTATTTCTGATGGATGTAAATCTTTAGTCCCAAGATAAGGTAGATACTTAAAAAGGATGGGAAGAAGCGGGTCATGCATTTTTCCCATTGGATAAATAAAATCTAATCGAAAGAGATCATTATCCGGATTCTTAACATAATGAATAGGTATGCCGGGAAATAAGTCGTCTTGCTTAATATTTTCCTGATAAGAAACAAAAACAGGTTTCAATCTGGGAGACTCAGCAGATAGAAATTCATTGGCAAAATCAGAGGAACCAACTCTATTTATGTCAACCGCCGTGATGGGAGGTTTCTCTACTTTTATAACAGAAGGATCGTCACCTTTTCGTTTATAAACGACCACATAATTGTCTCGGTGAATGTATTTTTTAGCAAAAAGGATGATATCCTCCTTACTAAAATGAATCATATCGCTAACCCTTGTCGCAAATTTTTTCCAGGGAATACCCAGAATGAAAGCTTGGGTAATACTGCCTGTTCTGGCCTCGTTTGACTGTAAAGATTTTAACTCACCCAGGCGAAAATCATTGCAAACGGCTTCTGGCAACCAATCGGGAAAATTTCCCTCCAGTAAAATATCTAATTGGTTTAATAAAAGTGCTTCAACCTCCTCCAGCGTCTGACCTTCCCGTGGTTTTCCATAAAAGCCGAACGCAGAATAATCTTCGTGAAACCAGGTCCATGCCTCAGATTCCAAGGCAAGTTGCTGCTGATTTATATTCAAATCGAGCAAGCCTGCCTGCTGATTGTAAAATAAATGCTGTATGAGACTGAGCAAATAAGGGGTGTCTGTATTGGCACCAGGCAAACGCCAGGCCATTTGGATAAATGGAGATTCCTGGCCGAGGGCTTCCATTCTTTTAACTTCCGTGATGGGAGGTTGCTCGTCAAAATTAAAAGCAGGAATGTCAGAGGTAACTTTGGAACCCCAATATTTTTCAATGAGCGCAATGGTTTTATCAGCATCCAGATCGCCCGCCAGAATGATCGCCATATTATTGGGAACATAATAGGTACTGAAGAACTTATGAATATTATAGTGAGATGGATTTCTAAGATGTTCCGCACTGCCTATGGTCGTTTGTGTACCATAAGGGTGATTGGGAAATAAGCCGGCATGCAGCAAGTTGCTCACCTTACGAATATCCTTGTCCTGACTGATATTAAATTCTTCATAAACCGTCTCCAATTCCGTATGAAATAAACGGAGGGTAAGTTGGGAAAAACGCTCCGCTTCCAGGGAAATCCAACGCTCTAATTCGTTATTTGGAATGGCATTCAGATACACCGTTTGTTCAAACCAGGTGTAGGCATTGGTTCCTTTGGCACCGATAGAGGAGGCTAATTTGTCATATTCACCTGGGATAGTTAATTTTGCAGCCTGATATGATTTTTGGTCAATGAGCTGATAAATTTCTTTTCGCTCGTCTTCTGTAGAGGCATTCCGGTGCTTTTCATATAGGTCAGCAATTTCCTCTAACAAAACTTTTTCCTCTTCCCAGTTAGCTGTACCAATTTTTGAAGTCCCTTTAAATAGCATGTGCTCCATATAATGAGCAAGACCTGTAGTTTCTGCAGGATCATGTTTTGAACCCGCACGAACTGCGATCTGGGTGCTAAGCGTTGGATGATAAGGATTTATACTTAAAAATACCTGTAAGCCATTTTTAAGCGTATATTTTTTTACTTGAAATGGGTCATTTTCAAATTGTTCTGGCAAAAGGGTAGAAGACAAATTAGTTAAAGTCATATTACGTTTTTATCCAGCAAAGCTAAAACAGCTTTACTTTGTATGAAATGTCGTTGTTCGTGCAGAAGAATAACATCAAAAGCGTCTTCTAAAGAGTACACGATGTTATTATTGGCAGGGGAAGCAATAATTTGTTTACGCTGAATGGGGTCCTCGCATTGAATTCGGACTCTTCTTAAGGCCTGTTGATGCTTTTCAAAAATCTCCAGAATAGGGCCTTCGTCGATTAAAAGGGAGGGTTCCCAAATAGGGAACGTTTTAACCTTCGCTTCCTCCTCTTCAGGTTTAACGTATTCGATGAGAACGGAACCAAATAATTTGGGTAAAAACGGAATTTTGCCAAGGAAGGGTACTTTGTAGGTGTTATTCCTTATTTGTTCTATCAGCGGAAAATAAGTCCTGTTGACCACAATGAGGTGAGCCAGATTTTCAGCAATACTCCAGCGGTTGGCCCCAGGTTTAAAATGAAGGTCTTCATGCCTAAGTAAACCGAAATCTGAAATAACAGCCTCAGTAAGTTGATCCAATTGGTTAAGCCAAATTAGCTGATTCATTATTTTTTTTGCAAATTTAATCAGATTAGACTTTAATAACACTAAAATGATTTATTTTGATTTAATTTACAAAATAATACTTCATGAAAAATGTATTTCCTGTTGCGATCCTTAGCTTTTTCGCCTTTTTATTTTTAGGCTTCAGCATTTTAAAAACAGTTGATTTTCCAGATGAAATGGCTCTTTATGCCTCGCATAATCGATATAAAGAACCTATGTTGAAGGAAAGAAGGTTTAAGCATGCCGATATTGTTCCTTTGTTGAATGTGCTTCCCGCAGCCTATAGATTAAAAGTGGTTGGGAAATCTGTGGAGGGAAGAAACATTTACAGCGCCACCATGGGAAATGGGCCGGTTTCTGTCCTGCTTTGGTCTCAAATGCATGGGGATGAACCTACGGCTACGATGGCTCTGTTTGATATCTTCCGTTTTATGCAACGCCATGACGAATTTGATGGTTTCAGAGATAAAATACTGTCAAAACTTACTATTCATGTGGTTCCAATGTTAAATCCGGATGGTGCCGAGCGTTATACCCGCCGAAATGTTCAGGATATTGACATAAACAGGGATGCCCAAAGGTTACAGACACCGGAAGGAAATATCCTGAAGGCCATCAGAGATTCTGTGCAGGCAGACTGGGGTTTCAACTTACACGACCAGAGTCGTTATTATGCGGCGGGGAATGTCCCTAAAACAGCGGCCATTTCTTTCCTCGCTCCAGCTTTTGACGAAGCTAAAACCATGAGCGAAAAAAGATCAGATGCCGCTCGCCTGATTGGTGTGATGAACAAGGCAATACAAGAAATTATCCCGGGCAGTGTTGGAAAATATGATGATACTTTTGAACCCAGGGCTTTCGGTGATAATATCCAGAAGTGGGGAACCCGCACCATTCTTATCGAAACGGGCGCTTTACCTGGCGATCCTGAAAAGCAGGAGTTAAGACGAATCAATTATACTGCAATATTGACGGCCTTGTCTGCCATTGCTGATGAATCCTATAAAAATATGCCTGTAAGCGAATATGACGGAATTCCCTTTAACAATAGCAATGCTTTTCATGATCTCCTGCTTAGGGAAATACAACTGCCTACGCTCAAAGGGAAATTTTTCGTTTCAGACCTGGCCTATAGAAATGATGAAGTTCAATTGGCAGATAACAGATCGTTTTATTTATCGTCTAAAATTTCGGAACTGGGCGATTTATCTACCTTTTTTGCCTATAACGATAAGAATCTGAATGGATATAAGGCAAAAATGGGGAAAGTTTATCCTACTATTCTGGCAGATTTTTCCGCAGCAAAAAGTCTGGATGTAGCCTCGTTATTAAATCAGGGAATTACCTATATACAGGTGACTAATTTTAAGAAATCGAAGGAAATAATGAATTTTCCACTGCATATTATTCAGCCCAATACCTCAGTGCCCAAAGAATTCAAGATAGGATTGAATCCTTCTTTTGTATTGGAAAAAGAGGGTAAAATTCAGTATGCGGTGATCAATGGAACGCTTCATGATCTTGGAAAATTAGCTGTTAGCAAATAATATACGATGATGAAATTTATGACCTCCTTGCTCTCCCTATTTCCATTTTCCTGGATTGGTGGACAGCTCTTTGGGCAATCACCTACTATTAACGTTCCATTTTCCGTAGATTTTCCTTTTAAGGAGGGATCCATCAGTTCCGTTTGGAAAGAATTACCTGTGTATTCTTTACAAAAATTGGATGACGATGGTCGGGAAGCGGTCACTCAATTTCAGCTTGCCTATAGTGACAAAGGCATTTACGTTCATTTTTATGGCGATGAATGGAAAATAACTACCACGGCAAAGGCCGATTTTGAGGATCTTTTTAAAGGCGATGTCTATGAAGTTTTTTTTCAACCAGATGCATCGAAACCGATGTATCTGGAATATGAAATAAATGCAAATAACCATGAACTGGTATTATTAATCCCCAATTATGGCGGTAAATTTTTGGGTTGGACCCCATGGAAATACGAGGGAGAGCGAAAGATAATCAAAAACACCTGGCTGGCTGAGAATGCTAATCCAGCCATACCATATACCTGGCATGCCGAAATATTTTTCCCTTATCAGATATTCAACCCTATGATTCAGGGTAAACCAGAAAAGGGAACCACCTGGAAAGGTAATTTCTATCGGTTAGATTATGACACGGGCAAAATGGTCAAATGGGCGTGGAGTC
>JAJTER010000163.1 GCA_021299835.1 Saprospiraceae bacterium
CAAAAAACACCATTGACTTCAAATGAAAAGGCAGATATCATCTCTTTTTTACTTACTTTAAATGATCCTGATTTTGTATTTGATAAGAACAATAAATACTATAAAATAAAGGGATAAAATATGATTGGCGATTATAAATAAACAGTTTATTATGTGGAATTTATAGGTTAACATCATTTTTTAATATTTTGTAGAGTAGTCACTTAATAATTTCTATACCACCAGCCCTACATACCTTGCTTTAAAAATGGACTTCTCAGCATACTTTCTATAACGGGTCGTCAAATAGACAAATAGTCAATAATTCCTGAGGCAGCGGACAGAAGCACCGAACGACTTATTGCTGTAGTTCACGTAAACAAGGCCACCGTTGTAGTTCAGGTAGCGGTTCCAGGCGTTGGAGTTGTCGAGCTCGGTAGCACTCCAGAAGAAAGCGTTGTTCCTAATATCGAAGAAACTACCAACGCTATTGCGAACACCACCTGGGAGAGCGGAAAAACCACTTTCATTCGTTGCTCCCGTATTGGGACTATTCCAATAGGCAGTACCAATGGATTTCATCTTACCGCCTGCTACGCTTTCTCCGCCAAGTTCAGTAGTCAAAGTGGTCCACTCTGCGTCAGTAGGAACGTGCCAGCCAGAAGGGCAAATGTTTAAAGTATCCGTACTTGCAATATTTCCAGTTGTGTATATCCCTTTTGCAGCATACCAATTGTACAGGTATCCATATTTGGTGCGGTTCGAAGGGGTTGTCGTACTATCATTCGCATAAATGGTATGTGCTCCTATGGTTAAATTTTTCCATGTATCAGAAGCACCACCAGAACCGCCACTGGCATCAAAGAGAATCGATCTGCCATTAAGATCCGGATTCGTACTATTATATCTTCTCACTCTTAAATTCTCCTTTGTCCAACACTGAGCACCAATCAAAACCGTATTATAGGAGTTGCCATCAATGTCAGAAATGGTTGTTCCGCAGGGGGAGAAAGCTGGAACCGAAGTAGTTGCATCAGTTCCCCATACTGGTACTGGATTAGTCCCTGAGGACATCTTTAAAACTTGACCCGCGGTACCAGGAGCTAGAGTTCTAAATTTGTTTAAGTTTTCATCCCAATAAATGATAGCTCCTGTTTCAATACCAAGATCAATAACAGAACTATTTAGCTTGGTGTTAATGCGTTCCGACAAGGAGGCCGTGTCCGTTTTATTTAATTTGAGATCAATACGATTCGACAAAGAGGCAGTGTCCGTTTTATTCAGCTTATTATTCAATCCTGTTTTGTAAGCTAATAACATGTTGGATGTATCAGTAATATTCAGCTTCGTTTCAAATCTGCTTACCAAATTTAGTAATGACGTATCTGTTTTATTCAGCTTATTATTCAATCCTGTTTTGTAAGCTAATAACATGTTGGATGTATCAGCAATATTCAGCTTATTACTCAATTCCGTCTGTGTTGCCAATCTACTTGTAAGGTTTAATGCTGACGTATCCGTTTTAGATGCATACAACGCATAAGGAACACTCATTAATTCCTGTGTTCCCAATACCACATAGTTGCTTCCCCCACTAAAATCTGCCTCCAATTTGATGAAATGAGATGTACTTCCCCAATTAATATTTCCAAATACCCCACTTGAAACAGTTCCACCACCAATTTGCAAACTCATTAATCCGCCTGCATCCGTTGTTTTAGCATGCGTTTCACTGTAAACTAAGGTGCCAGTTATAGTACCTGATAAAATGGAGATTCTCAAACTAACCGAACTATTAGATACAACTTCCCCTGTCGTATTCCTTAAAACCGACTGGAAGTTAATTTTCTGCTGTGCCTGAGCAACGGCAAAAATTGGAAAAAAAACCATAATAATAATTCTCAAGTTCATCTACTACCCTCTGGTTTTACTAATAATAAATGGTTTAATCACCAAATCTTCAGCCTTTAGAATGCTGTAAATCTGAAATTTTACCCAAAAATAAAAAAATAAACTTAACTATCAACAGACTTTCAATGAATCTCATTTTCGTTTTTGTTCATTGTCTGACAAAAAATAATTAAAGGATTCCTACAAGCATTCCGTTAACTAAAAACTGCGTTTTAAATTCCTAACCATTTACAAAATCAACTTAATTTGACAGCATTAAATATCCATACAAAATGGTATGATAATTTGCTCCGAAATTTTAGTAATAAATATTACTTTTGACAAATCGCAATTTAAATCCTTGTTATGAAATTACTTTTTCCTTTATTTTCTATATTTTTATTTGTCGCAACCCTATATTCTAAAGGATATGCGCAAACTAATCCGATCATAACCTCGTGGTTACAAAATACGACCAAAACGGGAAGTTATTATGTTTCTGGAAATTCTACCGCTATTTCAAATGGGATATTAGTTAATTGTCAACAAGTCAGATATTCAACTAACTGGGTGTATATAAACGCCACAGGAATACCCTCCTATCCCGTAGGCCCCTTCAATGGGGATGGTAATCCTGGACAAGCAGGTGATCAAAAAGTTATCTATAAATTACCTTTAAATCCTGTGGAAAATAAGGGAACAAAGACGTCATTAGGATTTAATACCATGGCTATTTTCATCAATGGAATCAGTATGTTTGACTATCGGGATGGCGTTGCATGGAATACCAGTACGAATTCTTTTTGCGGTGGTCCTGGAAGGACGGCTTGTCCTGGTGGCCCTAATACAACGCAGGCATGGAACCGAGATGCTATCGTTTACGAGCGATTAGGGTTTGATTGCTCAAAGGGTCACCCAGCGGGAAATAATTATCATGTCCATCAAAATCCGAGTGCCTTCAAGCTCGATTTAAAGGTTATATCTACTATTTGTAATCTTTATGCCTCTGATGGCTTATATACTATTGACCCTACAAAACACTCTCCCTTAATAGGTTATGCTATTGACGGATTTCCTATTTACGGAGCTTATGGTTACGCCAATGCAGATGGCACAGGTGGAATAAAACGAATTAAATCGGGTTACCAGCTCCGAAATATCACGGTGAGAACGCATCATGCCAATGGCACCGATGTTTCTGATGGACCGCCAGTGAGCACCACTTACCCTTTAGGTTCATTTGCCGAAGACTATGAGTGGGTTTCACGCCCGACAGACCCAAGTTACCTGGATATCCATAATGGCCGGTTTTGTGTAACCCCTGAATATCCTAAAGGCATTTATTGTTATTTCACTACCGTCGATGCAAATCATAACTCCGCATTTCCTTATGTTATTGGCCCTTCCTTTTATGGCGTAAAGTCAGGAAGTACGGTTACCAGTGTAACGGAAACAACGACCACTTATACTAAGACAACTACGGCTATTTCTGAAAACGAACTAAAAAAATTATCGATAGAAGTATTCCCGAACCCTTCTCAAGATCTCATTGCCATACAGGTCAACGGATTAGTTCCCTCTGATCTGGAAGTTACCCTGCTGGATGCAAATGGAAGAAAGATTTACCAAACAGAAATAAGTAAGGGGCAAACCATAGCTTATTTTGACATACAAACCCTTTATGCGGGCATTTATTATGTAACTATAGCCTCGAATGAAGCCATTGAGACAAGAAAGGTAATGATAACGAGATAGTAGGGACGCGATGCTTCGCGTCTTCTTCTCGACTGGTTTTACAGGATTTTGAGGATTGCAGAGGACGTCTTCGTTTTTAGCGTAGTGGTTATTCGTAGATGGTTACTTTCGTAGCGTTTTGAATCAGGATTTACAGGATTTTGAGGATTAAAGAGGACGTCTTCGTTTTTAGCGTAGTGGTTATTCGTAGATGGTTACTTTCGTGTAAACACGCAGGGGCATAGGCTCTCCAACTTCGTAACACACGCTACGGGTCAATTTGTCTTAATTCCATGACGTTAATTATTAATCCTACCATCGTCAGTATTTTTTTGAAGAGGATAAATAAATCATGCATAATTGGCACAATAGCGACTGGAATTGGTCTAAAAATCAATCCTAAAACCATTTTATTTAATTTAATAAATACTTAAAAATGGCAAAATTTAAACGGAATAACTAGCATCATATTCTGCTCTCCGTCAATTTTGGTGATTATATTTATTTTAGGCTCACATTATTTTCAATCACACCCATTTCAATGAAAATTATTGTAAATATTAGTTCCTGTTCTTGGTCATTCCTATTTTTCTTATTAAAACCAATTAAGAAATTTCACCAAAAGTGACGAAGAATACTTTATCACCGGAATAGGTGGCACTATAGCAATCACCGGAATATACAGGAACGCAAAATATCGTTGAAGGAAGTAGCGGAACATATTGTCATTGATGTTTCCATCCTTAGAAAAATTGAATACGGAGATCAGCCTAATTTAAAAGAATCACTTGAGAAATATTTAGAAGCTAAATAATACAGTGTGAAAAGGAAACTATTTTTAAATTAAATATATCATTCGAAGAATCAGCCTACGAGCAAGATGGGTTTGAATACTGGCTTGCCAGGGAAGTTCAAATGCTCCTTGCCTATTCTGACTGGCGTAATTTTATCAATGCGGTAGAAAAGGCAAAGTTAAGCTGTAACACCTTAGGCGATGCGGTTTTTGACCATTTCGTTGACGTCAACAAAATGGTCAAAATCGGTTCCGGAGCAGAGCGAAAACAAGATGATATCATGCTTACCAGGTATGCTTGCTATCTCATTGCCCAAAATGGGGATCCGAAGAAAGAACAAATCGCATTTGCACAAAGCTACTTTGCAATTCAAACTAGAAAGCAAGAGTTTCTTGAAGAAAGAATTCGTTTGAATGTACGATTACAGGCTCGTGAAAAATTGGCGGCAACTGAAACCGAACTTTCAAAAAACATTTATGAAAGAGGGGTAGATAATAAAGGTTTTGCAAACATTCGAAGTAAAGGAGACTGGGCATTATTTGGTGGATTGAATACTAGTAGTTTCGCTAAATCCTAATTTTTTAAGGGCTAAAATTTCAAAGGATCTGTTTCGTAACCTTTTCAGATAATCCATGTAATAATGATCATTAGCATTTACTTTTTAATCATATTATTTTTTACCTTTATAAAAATTAGCTTTTTACTTACTAATAACTAATTCAAGGTTATGAATACTGAATTTAAAGATATCGATAAGAGATACGATTTATTCTGGTTAGGAATGAAATATGAAAAAGAAAACAACTTTCAGCAAGCGATAGAGACTTACCTCCTTTATTCTGAAGCTTTGGCTTTTGAAAACAGGTTTATTCCGCATATTTGGATTTCAGGTCTTTATGATAAACTACACCAACCTTCTCAATCCATTTATCACCTTGAACAGTATGTCAAGGGATATATTGAATGGAAAGCTTCAATAGAATACAAGGATTTTAGTAAAGAAAAAGTTGGCAAATTGTATAAAGAAATTGGTAAAAGATATGTGGTTATCAATGAATTGGAAAATGCAATTCACGCTTTTGAATTAGCTTTAAGTTATGATAAAAATGTTAGTGTAAAAAAATTAATAGATAATGCAAAAAATAAGTTAAATGGAAAACATTGAGGATTTAGGTTATAGAAGATATACTTCAAAAGCTGAAGCACATAAAGCTTTCAATACTCTTTGCGGTATCGTGGAGGGTATAGCAATGGATAACAAAATAAATGATAATGAAATTAGGGAACTTGAAAGTTGGTGTGAAAATCACCAACATTTGATGCACTCTAATCCGTTTAGAGATGTAATAAGTAATATACAGTCTCTTTTGACAGATTCCGATGACTTTTGTTTAGAAACGATTGAAGATATTAAATGGCTTTGTGAAATTCATAAAGATGAATTTTCATATTATAAAACCTTTAGTTCAGACCTTCAGATACTAAATGGAATTTTGCATGGTATAATGGCTGATGGCGAATTATTGGACGCGGAGATATATTCATTAGCTAATTGGCTTGAAAATAACCAACATTTAGCAACTTATTATCCTTATGATAAAATTATGAGTCTTGTAGGTGAGGTGCTGGAAGATTCAAAGATTGATGAAGATGAAAGGCTGTTGTTGAAGAGTTACTTTAAGGATTTTATCTTTATGAATAACGAGGACATCCAAACTCAGATCGAATCTGAAACTAAGGAAGTTTCAAGCAATCATTCCTATTACAGTAGGGTATTGAAAGTTGAAATTATTGAAAACCAATTTTGTTTTACAGGCATGTCCTCAAGAAATATTTCGCGCAATAAAATTAAAGAAGTTGTTCTGGAACATGGTGGTAAATATGTAGATGGTGTATCTTCCAAAACAAAATATTTGATAGTTGGTGACATGGGTAATCCTGCTTGGGCATTTGCTTCTTATGGCAGAAAAATTGAAAAAGCGATTAATTTAAATAATAGTAAAGGTCTAGAAATACTCATCATTCACGAAGCTGACTTTTGGAAGGAGATTGACTCATAAATTTATTTAATTACCATTGGGAACTTGCTATTCTGAATCTCTTGAGTTTTTACTAATTCAATTTATAGGATTATTAATTCAAATTTCGTTCAATTCATGGTATTCGCCCAGAACACGTTGTTAATGAACCTGAGTTTGATGAAATTTGGCACGAAATAAAACCATTCCTTGAACAAAAATTATTAATTGCTCATAATGCCAGTTATGATTTTAGTGTTTTACAAAAAACATTAGAAGCCTATCAAATACCATATTCAACCTTTGATTATTTATGCAGTATGCAAATTTCAAAAAAAGTTTGGGTTGGTTTGCCAGAATATGGTTTAAAACCATTGTGCGTTCGAAATAATATTGAATTTAAGCATCACAGAGCAGGCAATGATAGTGAGGCTACTGCT
>JAJTER010000049.1:0-3498 GCA_021299835.1 Saprospiraceae bacterium
CTTCTCAAATCGTAAAATGTATTTGGCAACTATATTCCCCAGTATACTTCGATTTTTTTTATTCGAGTGAAAAGCAACCATAAAACTTGCATATAATTCATCGGCAAGGTGTTCCACTGTGTTTTCAGTATTTAATTGTTTAAGTAGGGTATTATAAATATTAAATTTAGATAAATTCAGTTCTCTGAGGGCATAAAAGTCTCTGACATTGCGAGCTGCCTTTTCTCCGAATTCAGTTAAATTAAATTTCGCAGCTATTTTTAATATGTTAATATTTATTTTATTAGCTGAACCATAAACTCCAATGCTATTTAGTATGCCGGCCTGAGCGCTTAATCTATGTAAGGATATTATGGCATATTCTAATTCTTCATATTGTAAATAGGGGTTTTCTGTATTCAAAATCCATGCTAATAGTTTGTCTCGCAATCTTTTTTTTAGTGAATAATATTTGGTGTTCTTAGGTGTGGAATTAAAATAATGTTTACTGGCGTCTTCATCAGAGGTAAACTTTCCACTATTTATGTTTTCCATAAAATCGTACATGACTTTTAATTTGTCCTGCCCATTTCTTAATAATCTTGCCTTAGCATTACCAGGCATAGTTTTGAATAATTTAACGAGTGCGATAAGTTCTTCCATGAATAAAGGTTTATTTTTGAATTGAAATTAAATGAATAAATTTTTAACAGTTAAATCGTTGGTTATATAGATCTTACAAAAATCAAGGGGAGAGATTATAAGCTCTCCCCCTGCATTATAACAAATACACCCTTAACCGCAGTTTAAAATAAGAAATAAATGACTAAGTCTTATTTTCTACGACCTTTAACCTTTCATAAAAATAGTGGCTAGTATCGAATTTGAATAGGACACTTATACATCTTTTCCAACCTACTGTAATGGGTCAATTACAAATTATAAGGGAAAATAAATGGCATAAAACAAAAAGAGGATTGCCACTTATATGTGACAATCCTCCTTGAAAATAAATATTTTAAAAGCTTAACTTTTTCCTGGAACGGTTCTGTAATAACCAGATATAGTAGTATAAACTCTGCAGAATAATTCCATTGCACGGTATGCGTCTTCTTCAGGTCCTTTTGCATTCAAATACATTTCACCCTTGTCTGTTTTCTGGATAGTAATTCTGATACCGTCCATGCCTTGGGGTTGAATGGGGACAATGATATGCCCGTCTTTGTAAACTCCGTCATATTTGAAGTTACAAACCGGAACTCCATTCGATTCACGGCCTCCAACGTGAACATTTACTTTACCGTTACCTAAGTCCTTAATGACTAATTTTTTCCACTCTCTGTTAGGGTAGTCCTCATTATAAAAACTACCTACAAAATCTCCTATGGCAGCTTTTTTAACAGGTAAATCGGGTACTTTAGGAATTGCATCTGGTACTTTTTCAATCATAAAGCCTTCTGGCGTATAAACCATCGTTTTTGGTTTAGAATTATCTACCTTTTCTTCTGATTTTTTGTCAGGAACGCAAGAGATAATAACCAAAGAAAGTATTGCAGTAAAAAAATAAATGCTAATTTTCATGGGTTCAATAATTTTGTTGCAAAAGTACTCTTTTTTTTGATACTTTTAATTAACTATCAACCAGGAAAATTATTGTCTGATGGTATGATAATAATTTCTGTCATGAGCATTTACTACCATTGTGTAAGTGCCTGACTCCAATGTGCTTAAATCAAATCTTTTTTCAACCCTTAAAACACTGCCTAATTTTTCGTTAAAAACAGCTTGACCATTTTCATTTAAAATATGGATTTCAACAGGGCTTAAAAATTGATTCAATAACACTAAGTCCAGTTTGTTTCCATTTGAATGAAAAACCGGGCTAAAGTACTCTCTTATTGCATTTTTATCAATGTTCACCTTATCTGCTTCAAGCTTTATGGGTTGAACCCATTCTTTAGTTCCTAATTGAATAGAAAGAAAATATTTCCCGTCAGGCAATACCGTTAAATCAAAAATACTTTGATAGTTTATTGATTTTACATTTGTCGAGGTTAATATAATTCCCTGTTGATCCAATAGTTCAATTTTTGCAGGACTGCTTAGTTCACTAAGTGTAATAGCAATTTTCTTAGTGCCACTGATAGGTGAAACATCAAGCGATGCTTGTAAATGGGGCGTGATTAACGCCATGGAAATGAATAAAAAAAATGTTTTCATGTGTTTACTTGTTTTGGATTATAATTAATGCGATAATAACAGAACAAAATTAGGCGCATATTTCGCGTTTAGCTACTGTTATTTTGACTATTAATGATGCTATATTATCTTTATATTGTATTTTTAAGTTAATTTAAGTTAAAATAGTTTTATAAAAACCATATATTAGTAAATTGTTCTATTAGGTTAGTAGTATTAATAGATAGACATAAAGATTTATTCAAAATATAATTTTGTTAGAAGTAAAAACAGGAGTAAATGAGATGAATTTTTATTAATGGTGGATTATTTATTTTATTTTAGTCACTAATAGTTTGTAAAAGCTGCTATTTGCCATTGACCTCTTGATTTATTTGTTTGTATTTGTGAAAGATAACCTAGTTCAACTTTAATTTTTTTATTAATAAAATAACCTAACGCTCCGTAAAGCCTTAATCTGTCAAAAGTTGGGCCTTTACCGTTTAGGAAAATTTCATGATATGCGGAAAGATAAACCGTTTTGTCTGTTATAGATTTACTATTTATTGGATAATTTATCCAGTTCATAGCTCGAAATCTGACTTTAAAATCATCTGTAAAAAATCGTTCCTCTAACCGCAGTCTGGTCATAAAAGTTCCCCTACCCATTGTATTCCTATTCACAAATTGCTGATATATTCTATTTTCAACTATTCTATTTTTTTCAGCGGTTCCGTTAATATAGGGTTCTGATAAAATATAGGCATACCCTAAATGCAGATTATCTGTTTTAGATATATTATAACCAAGGCCTGTGCGAATCAATAATTGTTCTAAATCTCCAACGGCGTTATAGTTTCTATATTGAACTTCGTGCCACCAATTCCATTTTTCATTTATTTTTTTATTACCAAAATATTGAATCCAATTACCTGTACTCGTATTTTGAGCTATGACTAAACCAAAGATGTGAAGAAAAAAAAATAGCAGTAATCCTTTGGTGTTTATGGAATTCATAACTGATAAGTTTAAGTTGACGATGTTAATATCTTTGCGAAGAAAATATTTTTTTGAGGAATGGTACTACCAATCTCCTCCTGCACCACCACCATCAAAGTCACCTCCACCGAAATCGAAACCACCGGAATCGTTATCAAAGCCACCTCCAGAACCTGAGCCAAAGCCACCACTAGGGAAAAACCACATACCACCGGGTGAATGGTAATCACCTGATCTGGAATAGGTATGAGAGCGGCTGGCAGAACGGTAAAGAAAAAATACAGAGATAACAAAAATTAGAATAAACAGGAGGAAAAAGAATCCATAAGCACCATCAACGCC
>JAJTER010000049.1:3516-24181 GCA_021299835.1 Saprospiraceae bacterium
AATGCCTTCTCCATATTTTTGTTCCCGAAAAGCAGGTTTTAATATATTTTCAATGATTCTTTTTCCTAAAGCATCTGGAATAACCCCTTGTAAACCGGGACCAATATGCATGAATATTTTTTTGTCCTCTGCGGAAATATAAAGTAAAATACCATTATTAGTTGATTTATCACCAATTCCCCAAGACTGGGCTATTTTTAAAGAGTATTCAAAAATATCTTCATCTTCCAATGATTTATCTATAACTACAGCCATTTCAATGGAGGTAGAATCTTGCCAGTCTTTTAATGCTCTTTGTAAAATTTCAACTTCATTAAGTTTAAGAATACCGGCATAATCATAGACCTGCAAGGTACTTTTAGTAGGTATTTCCTTTGCATTTCCGTAATAAACACCAATAATGATGAATAAATGCAGCAACAGAAAGCGTTTAAAAGAATATTGAAACATAGCAGTATAATTCAAGTTATGGAAACTTACACTTTATTCGCTGTAAGTAATTTCGTCGCTGAGTTCATTAATATCGTGCTTTGAAACAGGAAAAAAATGAGCTAACTTTTCACCTATTTTATCAAGGGTATCGCAAATACCTTCACTAAATTGACCTTTAGAAAAATGGTCATGAATTGAATTTTTGCAATCTGCCCAAAAATTTTCGGGCACCAACTTATTTATTCCAGAATCACCTAAAATAGCAAACTGTTTTTTATTGGGAACTATAAACAGGAGCACGCCATTTCTTAGATCTGTTCTGTTCATACCAAGCTTCAGGAAAACCTTAGCCGCTTCCTCATAAACGGGAAGGGTTAAGGTTTTCTGAATGTGGACGCGTATTTCACCTGAGGTTTGTCCTTCGGCAGATCGAATGGCTTCGATAATCTTCTTTTCTTCTTCTTTGCTTAATTTGAAATCTGCCATAACTTATTTAAAACTAAAAAGTGACCGTAGGAGCATCTTGTGCATTGTCTGCAGCTTCAAACTGCGCGCGCTTAGAAAAGCCCATAATGCCTGCAAATAGGGAAGCCGGGAATCTTCTAACTTTTTTGTTATATGTAGTAACTACATCATTGAAGTTGTCTCTTGCCACCTTTATACGATTTTCAGTTCCTTCTAATTGGGCTTGTAGTTCTAGAAAGTTATTGCTGGCTTTCAATTCAGGATAGTTTTCACTAACCATCAATAACCTACCGATAGATGAAGAAAGTCCCTGTTGTGCCTGTTGAAATTCTTTCAGGCTTTCAGGTGTAATATTGGATGGGTCAATCGTTGTGCTCGTCGCTTTCGCTCTGGCTTCAACCACTTGTGTTAGCGTAGTTTGCTCAAAATTGGCCACCCCTTTTACCGTATTGACAAGATTAGGGATTAAATCGGCTCTTCTCTGGTAAGCTGATTGTACTTTTCCCCACTCATTTTCAACATCTTCGTCCAGGTTAACTAATGAATTATAGGTGTTGCAACCACCAAAAAGGAGAATTAATCCCGCAACAATAAGTCCAACGGACCAGGTTAAGTTTTTCATGATTAAACTATTTTAAATTAAAAAGTTGTAACAAAGCTTTTCCGGGAACCATTTCGCCCGAAAGAACGCTATTCTTCAAATGTAAATATTTTTCTTTTGTCATTTCAAAAGAAAAAAAGTCTTCTCGTAATTTGTCTTCAATCAATTGGTCAAACCAATAACCAATTTGATGTTTTCTTTTATCCAATAACTCATTTTTGCGATAATTAGTTGAACTAAATAAAATTAATTGTTGCATAATTTCTTCAAATCCGGTTTCTTCTAAGGAGGAACATCGTAAAACCGTTGGTTTCCATTGATCTTTTCGGAGTGGAAATAAATGTAAAGCGAGGGTGTAGGCCGTTATCGCTTCGGTAACTTTTAATAAATTGCTGCCATCTGCCTTATTTATAACCAACATATCAGCCATCTCAACAATCCCTCGTTTGATACCTTGTAATTCATCGCCTGCACCTGGTAATAATAAGAGTATAAAAAAATCAACCATTTCACTTACGGTTGTTTCTGATTGTCCAACACCCACCGTTTCTACAATAATACGTTCAAAGCCAGCTAGTTCACATAATAAAATTGTTTCTCTTGTATGTTTATTTACCCCACCCAGTACATTGCCAGTAGGGGAAGGTCTGATAAATGCCAGTGGATTTTTAGATAGATTTTCCATCCTTGTTTTATCTCCTAAAATACTTCCTTTGCTATTTTTACTGCTAGGGTCAATGGCCAAAACAGCTACTTTCAGACCTTCTTCTGTCCATTTTTTACCTAAACACTCAATAAAGGTACTTTTACCTACGCCAGGTGCGCCTGTTATACTTATTCTTAATGAAGAAAGGCTCCCATAAGGGGAACAATAAGAAAGAATCTGATCCGCTTTTTCTTTGTCTTGTTTCAACTTACTTTCTAACAGGGTAATACCTTTGCTGAGTAAAGTTATATTGCCATTTTTTATCTCTGATACCCAATCTTCTATACTCGACGGCTGGACATAGGTTTGTTTATTGATCATACAAGATTTTAGACTTTTGACAAGTTGAAAATAGTATTTTTACGGGAGTTATTTTATTTTTTCCAAACGTTTAACTAGGATGAATGACATGTTTCGTACCCCCATTGATTTCCCGAAAGCTACCTTCAATATAGATCATCCTCAATCTATCTTAGCCTTAGGTTCTTGTTTTTCTCAAAATATTGGAGAAAGAATGGCCGCGGCCAAATTCCCCGTTTCCATAAATCCATTTGGAACGCTGTTTGATCCAATATCAATTCACGCCATTTTTGATATGGCGAACCTTGAAAGCAAAGAAGAAGAATTAATTTTTTATCAGGGCTATTGGCATGCTGTAAAGTATCATGGATCGTTTAAACATAAAGATAAGGCACTGCTTCTTGAAAAAATTCATCAGTCAAAACAACAGCTAATAAATTATTTGAAAACTTCGGGTATTTTGATGCTCACTTATGGCACTGCACACGTTTGGAAAACAAAAGAAAAAAACGAAATAGTGGGAAATTGTCATAAACTTCCTGGCCATTTTTTTTATAGACATCTTTTGTCTCCTGAGGAGATTATTAACACACTTCAGGAATCTTTATTTACTCTGAAACGTCTTTTTCCTCATTTAAATGTCATTATGAGCATAAGTCCTGTGAGACATTTAAAAATGGGAATGATTGAAAATCAGCTGTCTAAGTCCGTTTTGAAGGTAGCTGTTTCTGCATTGGTAAATAAAATGCCGGAAATTTATTATTTTCCTGCCTACGAAATAATGATGGATGATTTAAGAGATTACCGCTTTTATGCGCAAGACATGATTCATCCTTCGGAGCTTGCCATCGAATATATTTTTGAAGGATTTAAATCGGTATTTCTCTCAGAAAGGACAAAAGAAAGAGTGAAAATTTGGGAAAAATTCGGTAAATCGTTGAACCATAGGCCTTTTGATGGTGACAATGAACTATGGATAAATTATAAACAAAAGTATAAAGTCCAACTAAAGCAATTTAAAGATGAATTTCCTATGCTCGATTGGAGTAAGGAGGAACAATTTTGTGAATTGTCCTAAAATACTTTAGAATATTCCAATGATTGCCTGTAAATTTGGATTTAATTAAAATTTTAAATAATGAAGAACATATATCTGCGATTAATTATTTCCTTATTGAGTATTTTTTCCATTAATTCTCTAGTTGGACAAAAATTAATCAGTACTACGCCAGCGGGAATTATATCAAGAGATTTTCTGTCTTTTCTTTTTGGGGCAAATGGTGCCTTGTTGGAAAATGGCATTGAACTATATAAAATTACCTATACCACCGTAGATGTATTTGGAAAGCCGGATACTGCTTCGGGTTTGATTATTTTGCCATCGAATGGAAAGAAATCTTTTTTTCCAGTTGTTTATCAGCATGGAACGGTAGATGATAGAAATGACGTGCCTTCTAATGTAAAAGGAGGCTGGGAAGCAGGGGCTGTTTTTGCCGGATTGGGTTATTTTACCATGCTACCTGATTATTTGGGACTCGGAACTTCCAGAGGATATCATCCTTATGTTCACGCAGCATCACAGTCATGGGCCGCTACGGATATGTTAAAAGCTGCCGTTACTTTTGCTGCCAATGCGGGCATTACATTGAATGAAAAATTATTCATCACAGGCTATTCTCAAGGTGGTCATGCCAGTATGGCTTTACACCGTGATTTGGAAAAAAATCCAATGCCAGGCTTTAAAGTGGCTGGTGCCGCCCATCTATCGGGACCATATAGTATTTCAACTTCTATGCTCGACATTTTATTGAGCGACAAAGAATATGGAACTTCTGGTTATGTTCCTCATACGCTTCTGGCTTATAATCCAATTTATAAGCTATATACTAACCTAAGTCAAGTAATAAAACCCGCTTACCTTGACATTGTATTGCGCAGGCAAAAAGAAGAAATTGGCTTAAATCAAATGAATACCTTACTTACTGCAGCTTTAAAAAAAGATTATGGAAAAGCTATTCCATCTTATATTTTTCAGGACAGTGTAGTAAATAACATAAAAAATAATCCAAACCATCCGGTTCGATTAGCGCTAAAAGACAATGATACTTATGATTGGGTTCCAAAGGCGCCCACGCGAATCTTATATTGTAAGGCAGATGAACAAGTTGGGTACACCAATGCTATTTTCGCTGATTCTGTGATGAGGGCAAGAGGCGCGCAAAATGTTTTCATAAAAGATTTAAATTCTGCCTTCAGTCATGGCCAGTGTGTTGAGCCTGCGTTACTAAATAGCGTTTTATTTTTCAAATCATTATCGGTTTCTACCTCTCTTTTTGCTGTGAATTCAAAAACTACAGACCTGAAGGTTTATCCAAATCCTGCTTCCACCTATTTATACTTTGAAAATCTTCCCAATGCAAGTAAAGTTGAATGGTTTAATTTACAAGGTCAAAAAATGGGGAATGTAACCCTTGATGCGGGAAATGAACTTTTTATAGGCGATTTATCTGATGGCGTTTATTTGTTTAGAGCCATTTCAGGAAATGAGATTTTTACAGGAAAGGTCGTAATTAAAAAATAGATTCCTTAACAGATTCTTGAAACCGTCGTTTCTGCTTTTATTTTTTTGTCTTCTGATAAATTTTCAAGAAGCAATATGCCTGGCGTTTTTCCAGGTTCAAAAGATCCCAGGGTATCAGACATGCCTAAGGCTTCTGCTCCATTGAGCGTTGCCCAGGAAATGAGGGTATCAAAATCAAGAAAAGAGCAATATTTGGAAAGCGTTTTGATTTCTTCAAGAATAGAGAGTTGCCAGTTTGAGGATAAACTATCTGTTCCCAGGCAGACTTTGGCATTTTGCGCTAAAAATAAACTGTAATCGGGTAATTTATTTTCTATAAATAAATTGGCGTTTGGACAGCTTACCCAAAAGATTTTGTTCTTAGACCAATTTTCTGCTGCTTGAATTTCCGAGGCTAACGTTTTTGTGTTGTGGATAAACAGGGTTTTATTATGTGGATTCATATTTTCCATGGCATAATAAATGGATGGTTTTCCAGTAGGAGAAAAAGTTGAGAAATCAAACCCAAAATCATTAAAGAAAGAGGGGAATCCCCCTGTTCCCGTCAAAAATAAGTCATCCTCATGAACGGTCTCTTGATTATGAATGCTAATAATATCAAGAGGGGAGTTTATCTTATTTATTTCATGGAATAAATCTGCCGTAACGGTGTAAGGCGCGTGGGGAACAGCACTTAATTTATCTTCTTTTTTGGTATGGAAGTTTTGGTAAACCTCAAAATATTGGGAAACAAATTTTGAGGTCAGATGAGGTTGCATAAAATCGAAAAATTCGATAAACGTGGCATAACGAATCGGACTTTTCCGCTTACAATCTGCTGTATCTATCTTATTTGAGATATCTCCAACAGCCATGATACCTGCCTCCCACATAGCTTGATCTTGTGCCTCAATGGCTTGTTGTATGACTTCCTGAGGGAATTCCCGAAGGGTAACTACGGCTTTTAAAAATGGAAGAAGGCCCGTTCCTGTTGGAATTTGTCCTTTAAGATGCGATAATTCTAAATGACAATGAGCATTAATGAAACCAGGCACTAATATACCAGCGTAATGTTTTACAGACGAGGATGTTTCAGATTTCGGACCCTCAAGGGAGATTATTTTCCCACTTTGATCGTCGTAAGTGAGCAGACCATTTTTAATTGGTTTGGAGGAAACGGGGTAAATATAGTCGGCACTTATTTGGTGAATCATAGTAAAATAAATTGTAACATCAGTTAATCTATTGGCAGGGGTGGAGTATTTTTGAAATCAAACATCGTTAATCCGCTTCTCAATATAGGCATAAATCTAGTTGATTTTGGTGGAAAAAACAGCTGATCTTTTACTCCTTTTACCCAATCATTCTTGGGAATAGGAAAAAAACTTAGCGCCAGAATAGGGTTGTTATCCTTTCTTTCATTTACGAACGATTGAATAGAAACGGCATCTTCCGGATATTGGATATTGATAATATTTTTAACATCTATTATGGATGGTAATAATTCATCGACATAAATGACGTCCGGTTTTCCGTGAGGTATGTTTTTGAAAATTCCCTGGTACCATTCATCTTTCAATCCAATCAATACTTCATGCTTACCTTTAGGGAGTAGGGGGCTTGTCAATTTTGTTAGGTCGAAATGTAATGTCAAATTGGATAAAACCAGATTAACATCGGTTTGCTTAGGTAGGGAATAGATTCTATGAAAAGTAAGGATTTTTAATTGACTAACGGGAAAATACGCAGTAAATAAGTAGTTGAACTGCTTATTTCCTTCTTCGAACAATGACTTACAGGCAGCACTGCGATGATGACCATCTGCAATGATTGCACGGGTAATTTTAGTGCGGAAAATTTCTTTTACTTCTAAAATGGAATCACTATCATCTACAAGCCAAAGATTAAATATTTGATGCCTTTTCAAGGAATGAAAGGTTTTGAACACTGGTTTTTGCCTTTCTATTTGAAGCCAGTTAGTAAGGTCAATGTGGTCTTCAACAGCGGCTAGAATCGGCTTTATAAATGTGCCTTGTTTAACAAGATATTCCTTCTGTTTTTTTAGCTTCGATTCAATGATGTCTTCGTGAACTTGCAGTTTGTTTTCTTGATAATCATGTATATTAGTTAGGCAAATGATGCCAACAGATGTTAAATTATCGGTAATAACTTCTAAAATGATAAGGCCCTTATTTTGAGTTTGGGGCTTTTTATAAGGTAGAAAGGCCTTTGAAAGTTGCGTTCTGGCGGCATCACAAAAAGAATCTATATCTAATCCAAAAGGTTCAGGAGGAAGTAGGGCGGGAAACGAATAAATATGCATATAAACCCAATTATTTATCGAATATACATGTAAATAGTAAGGTTGAATATGATATTGCCAAGTAATTTATTTAAGAATGTAACAAATAAAGATTAACAATTACCTTTAGTTTTGTTATTTTCACGAAGTAATTAAAAGGTTTTCTTCAGAAAGCTATTTTTTATTCTTTTAAAATCATCATAATATGAGCAGTACAGCAACGAAAGAAGGCTGGGGTACAAGGGTCGGATTGGTATTGGCAATGGCAGGAAATGCTGTAGGATTGGGAAATTTTCTTAGATTTCCAGTTCAAGCCATTCAAAATGGCGGAGGTTCTTTTATCATTCCCTATCTTGTTTGTTTCTTATTAATGGGTATTCCCCTTTTATTTATAGAATGGTCTATGGGTAGATTTGGAGGAAAATTTGGTCATCATTCAACGCCTTTTATTTTAGACAGCCTTGCTCCCAAGCAATCGTTATGGAGATATATCGGTGTCTTCGGCATATTCACAAATATTGCGGTGGCTGCCTATTATTGTTATCTTGAAAGTTGGGCTTTAGGTTATGTTTGGAATTCTATCAGTGGAACTTTCAATGGTTTAGACAGGGAGGGAGTTTCTAATGTTTTTGTGGAATATACGGGTTTAAGTGGCCCACAACCATATATGTTTTGGATAATATGTTTAATATTAAATACTTACATACTTTCAAAAGGTTTGAGTGGAGGTGTTGAAAAAGTAGCTATGGTAGGTATGCCATTGCTTATCGTTTTCGGTATTTTCCTTGCAGTTCGCGGTATTAGCTTACAAGCAGGAACGAATGGTGCTGAGTTCAATGGTACAGAAGGATTGAATTTTTTATGGACGCCTAATTTTGACACTATATGGTCTCCAAAAGTTTGGTTAGCGGCAGCAGGTCAGATATTTTTTACCTTGTCTGTGGGTATGGGCAGTATTCAATGTTATGCTTCTTATTTAAGAGAAAAAGATGATGTTGCGCTTAATGCTATGAGTGCTGGCTGGATGAATGAATTTGTAGAAGTTGTTTTGGGTGGTGCAATTTTAATTCCTATCACAGTGGGTTATTTTGGTATCGACGGTATGAAGGCATTGGTTAGCGAAGTAGGCGGATTAGGATTAGGATTTAGAACCCTTCCTTACCTCTTTCAACAATGGGGACCTATCCTGGCGATTATCGCAGGTGTTGCCTGGTTCGGACTTTTGTTTTTTGCAGGTATAACTTCATCACTGGCTATGGGTACGCCCGTTATGGGTTTCTTGCAAAATGAATTCAACTGGAAGCGCGGTCCATCGGCTTTAGCTTTCGGTGTTATCGTTTTTGTTTTGGGTTTACCAACTGTTATTTTCTTTCAATATGGTGTTTTTGATGAATATGATTATTGGGCAGGAACTGTTTCCTTAGTAGTCTTTGCTTTGTTTGAAACCGTATTGTTTGCCTGGATTTTTGGAATAAAAAGAGGATGGTCTGAAATTATATCCGGCGCCGATATTAAAGTTCCAATTATTTTTAAATACATAATTTTAGTGGTGACCCCGCTACTTTTAGGATGGGTTTTTGTATCAAGTTTACCAGGTATCTGGGATCAGATCACGCAAGTGAAATTGAATAATGACTTATTAACGGCCACAGGTGCCGAGGCAGAAAAAATTAAGAATACTATTTTCTTCCAAAATATTTCACGCCTTCTTTTACTAGCCCTTTGGGTGGGTATAGCCTCCTTGGTTTATGTTGCTTATCGCAAACGGAAACTCAATGATAATGTCCATAATAATGTTAACGAATAAAAAATAAATTATGAATACTTCAGCTTTAATTATGTGGTTGGGTTCAGTAACTATTGTTACTGGTTTCACTTTGTATTTTTTTATCAAAGTTTTGAAGACCCCCAATAAATAATTATTTTTATTTTTTGCTGATATCCTGTTCGTTTGTTTTACGAACAGGATATTTTATTTTGTAAATATTGGAAAATGAAAGTGCTTATTGCCACAGATAGTTTTAAAGACGCTGCCGATTCCTTTGCCGTTTGTAAGTCGATAAAAAATGGTTGGATAAAATCAAGTCCGCACGATGAGGTTTCTTGCTTCCCTCTCGCAGATGGTGGGGAAGGACTGATTGATATTCTTAAACTATACTTAGAAATGGATCTGGTTTCTGTAGTGGTGGAAGACGCCTTAAGACGGAAAAAGGAGGCATATTTTTTGTTTTCGGAAACGAAAAAATTAGCTGTCATTGAGATTGCACAAGCTATTGGATTACAACATTTAAGTCCTTCTGAAAGGAATCCATTGCATACTTCTTCTTATGGTGTGGGTGAATTGATAAACCATGCCTGTAAATTAGGGGCAACTGAAATTATTATTGGCCTGGGCGGATCATCAACCAATGATGCCGGAATGGGAATGGCTAAAGCGTTGGGATGGAGATTTTTAGATGATATAGGTAAAGATTGTGAACCCATTGGAAATGAATTAATTAAGGTTTTTCAGATATTACCACCAGCTAAATTTGTAGGAAGTAAGGTTACCTTTGAGGTTCTTTGCGATGTGGATAACCCTCTTTTTGGGTCAAATGGTGCCGCATTTGTCTTTGCTCCTCAAAAAGGTGCCGATATTTCAGCTGTCAAATATTTAGATAATGGTTTGAAACACTTTTATGGTATCTGCTCCCAAATCAATAATACGGTGAAGCAAAATTTACCTGGTGCTGGTGCTGCAGGTGGCCTGGGCTATGGAACCAGTTTTTTTTTAGGAGCTTCCTTAAAATCAGGCATAGATTTAATCCTCAAATATTCTAATATTGAAAAGTTTATACCTGAAACTGATCTGGTAATCACTGGCGAGGGTGCGTTAGATAAGCAAACCTTACAGGGTAAATTAATAAAAGGAGTATGTCAGATGGCCAAAAAATATGATAAACCTGTCATCGCCATTTGTGGTGCTTTAGATCTAAATTCAGAAGAACTGACGGCCTTAGGTTTAAAAGCTGCCTTTAGTATTTCCCAAGGCCCTGGTTCTTTGGAGGATGCGCTATTGAACACAGAAATGAATCTATTGCACACCGCATTTAGTATCGCTCAAGTGATGAAATAACATAAAAATGAGTAACTCCTCCACGAACAAGCCACTGGAAATTCAACAGTTAAAAGAAAAATATGCTGCCGATGGTCTCTATCTGAGTGAAAATACCCTCACCTATCTATTAGACCATCAATTAATCGTAATTTCTTATGAACAACATATTCTTTTTCCATTAAAACCATCAGACCTGAAGGAAGGGGTGCACTATTATCTGGTATCGGGCAAATGGGTGTTTACGGAATTTTATCATTTATTAAGAGGGCATTGTTGTAAAAACGGTTGCCGACATTGTGTCTATGGGCATAAGAAGCTACCCAATCTTCCTTAAAAGACTATGACAAAATGATTTTCAACCATTTTTTCTAATGTTTATATCATTTTCTATCCTTTTGACTGCATTGGAAAAATGCATTTAACTCCACAAAAGTCAATATGTTATGAAAAATATTGACTTTATGGTAAATTTACTACTTACGATTCAATACGACGGATCCCCGCTCCCAATGCATTTAAGCGGACATCTAAAAATTGGTAACCCCTATCTATTTGTTCTATATTATTAATGATACTGGTTCCTTCAGCACTTAAAGCAGCAATAAGTAGTGCCATACCCGCGCGAATATCGGGACTGCTCATAGTGATTCCACGGAGCGCTTGCTCCCTTTCCAGGCCAATTACAGTAGCCCGATGCGGATCACAAAGGATAATTCTGGCGCCCATGTCAATTAACTTATCGACGAAAAATAATCTACTTTCAAACATTTTCTGGTGAATCAACACGCTCCCTTTAGCTTGGGTTGCCACAACGAGAAGAACACTCAGCAAATCGGGGGTAAGTCCAGGCCAGGGATGATCATAAAGTGTGAGCATGGAACCATCGAGCGCATCTTGTACAACATATTGGTCTTGTTCATGAATTTGTATATCATCTCCCTTGAACGACATGGCTATGCCTAACTGCTTAAATTTGTCAGGTATAACACCCAGATGTTGAAGACCTACATTTTTAATAGTCAATGGACTATTGGTCATAGCAGCTAATCCTATAAAAGAACCAACTTCGATCATGTCCGGTAGAATGCGATGTTCCGTTCCACCGAGTTGAGAGACGCCTTCTATATGTAATAAATTAGATTTTATACCAGAAATTTTAGCGCCCATCTTGTTTAACATGGTACATAATTGCTGCAGATAAGGTTCGCAGGCAGCATTATATATCGTTGTATGGCCTTTTGCCATAACGGCAGCTAACACAATATTGGCGGTTCCCGTAACGGAAGGTTCATCGAGCAGAATATCAGCTCCCTTCAGCCCATTGGAGGTAAGTTTGAAATAACCGTGTAATTTATCATATTCAGTATGAACGTTCAGGTGTTCAAATCCAATGATATGGGTGTCCATTCGCCTCCGTCCAATTTTATCACCGCCAGGTTTAGGTATGAATGACCTGTTGAACCGGGCAAGTAAAGGTCCTGCAATCATGACGGAACCACGCAATTTATTAGCTATTTTGTGGAATTCAGGATCTTCGATTTTATCAATAAGAATATTTTTTGCGTTAAATAAAAAAGTATCCTCTGACTCTTTTTGTACCGTTACACCTAATTCTTTTAAAATTTCAATTAACAATTTTACGTCCAGAATACTGGGAATATTACTTATTCTAACGGGTTCTTCTGTCAATAAAACAGCGCAAATAACTTGTAATGCTTCATTTTTAGCACCTTGAGGTGTAATTTCACCTATAAGTTTCTTTCCGCCAACTACCTCAAATGCCTTCATCTTTATTTTTTTAACAAAATTAATTTTTTTAATGGATAATTGGCAGTTCTGATAATTATCCGTTAATATTGAGTTCAAAGCTAAGCACCTAATCAAATGGAATATAGTCAACATTTTTCACTTCAGCATTTCACTACATTTAAAACTCCCGGCTTTGCATCGCATTTTTTTCCTTTTAAAAATGAGGAGGAATTAACGACTATCGTCCAAAGGAATGATTTTGAGCGTATTTCAAATCATTATAAAGATATTTTAGTATTAGGGAAAGGGAGTAACCTACTACTTTTAGGTGATGTGAACGGTGTTGTTTTGAAAAATGAAATAGATGGATTAAAAATAATAGATGAATCGAATGATGATATTTTTATAGAAGTTGGAGCCGGCATGGATTGGCATCATTTAGTTTTACATGCTATAGAAAATGGATGGGCAGGTATTGAAAATTTAGCACTGATCCCAGGGACCGTAGGAGCTGCACCGGTTCAAAATATAGGGGCGTATGGCGTTGAATTAAGGGATGTTTTTCAATCCCTGCGTTGCTGGCATTTTGAGGAAAATAAATGGTACCAACTTGGATTGGATGAATGCCAGTTTGGTTATAGAGACAGTATTTTTAAACGAGCATGGAAAAATAAGACAGTTATCACCAGTGTTCAGTTTAAGTTAAGTAAAAATGCCATTTTAAATACGGAATATGGTGCAATTACGTCAGAACTTGGGAAAATGGGTGTCCTAAAACCAACTATACTTGAGGTTGCCAAAGCAGTGATGAATATCAGGAATTCCAAAATCCCTAATCCAGATTTAGTGCCCAATGCAGGGAGTTTCTTTAAGAATCCAACGATTACAGACAAACAATATGAATATTTAAAGATTGATTATCCAGAGATGCCGTATTATAAATTACCTGATGGATATAAAATCCCCGCTGGTTGGTTACTGGAAAAAACAAACGGACGAGGGTATTCCGAAGGAAGGGTAGGATGTTATGAAAAGCAGGCGCTTATTCTTATAAATACAGGCGGGGCCACGGGAAAGGATATCCTTACTTTTTCGAAGAAAATACAACAATCTGTTCGCGAAAAATTTGGTATTGAATTGGAACGGGAAGTGAATGTGGCGGGTAACCTGCTGCTATAGTTTGTAATGAAAATTGTCTGAAACACACCTTTGGTGTTGGTTAATTTGTTTTTCCTATCAAATGTAGTGGATCCACTTTAACCTCCAAAGAGCTATGATAACTCTCCGAACCTACTTTTAAGGTAATCTGGTAAAGGCCGGGAAGCGCTTCTTTTTTGTCAAATTTCAGGTTCCATCTAATTCGTTGGATACCCGTTTTGTTTTCCACAGGGAGCGTTGTGGTTAGCGTTCCACTTTTATCCGTTATTTGAATGGATGCAGGTTCAGAAGTATCCTTAAGATAAAAATGAATGAGTGCTCCATTTTCAAAAACGGCACGGGGCAGAGAGGTAATAGGTTTGATATTGGCCGGATTTTTTCCCGCAAACCAAAAATGTCCTCTTTGGGCACCTCTACTCTTATTTGCCCAAAGGATGGCTGGTTTCTGATGGAATAACCAGGCTTTCCCCGCAGCAATGGTTGGTGTTAATTGTTGTAAGGGAGAAATGTCGTCTAATATAAATAAACTTCTTCCATGGGTTGCTGCAATCAAATCATTTTCACGGGGATGAATGACCAAATCATAAACGGAGACAGTAGGCATGCCTTCGTTCAGCCTGTGCCATTCTTTTCCTGCATTTAAGGAATACCAAACCCCGGTCTCAGTGCCTAAAAAAAGTAAGGACTTATTTTTGGTGTCTTCGCGAATCACACGAATAACCTCATTTTCAGGTAGATTTGAAGCAATGTCAATCCACGTTTTTCCATAGTCAGTTGTCTTGAACACAAAAGGTTTAAATACATTGTCCCGGTGTCCGTCAAAAGCGACATACGCCATAGCGGGGTCAAAATGAGAAGCCTCCACTTGGGTAACCCAGGTAAATGGGGGCACATTTGGAAAATTGTTTCGCACATTTCTCCAGCTCTTTCCTTCATCTAACGTCAATTGCACATTTCCGTCATCGGTTCCCAGCCAAATAAGGCCAGCGTCAATAGGAGAGGGAGAAATGGTAAAAATGGTGCAATGGTCTTCGGCCCCTGTATTATCCGGGGTAATTCCCCCATTATTACCCGCAGCTATTTTCTTAGGATCATTGGTTGTCAGATCCGGGGAAATAATTTCCCATGTTTGTCCTCCATTTTTACTTTGAAAGAGATAATTCGACCCCAAAAATACGGTTTTAGGATCTAATGGAGAGAGGACTAATGGTGCTGACCAGTTATACCGAAAAACAGGCGTACCAGGAATGGTGGGTACTGGATTGACTTTAGTATAATTAAGTATGGTGGCAGGTTTGGGTTGGATATCCGTAAGTGCATGGGTGAGGGGGTCATACCGGTTATAACTTCCATTTTCACTGCCAGTGTAAACTTCCCGCCAGTTATAGGGATTAACCGCACCATACATACCATCACCCCAGTGGACTTTCCATGAGGCATCATTTAAAATGCCCCTTACATCTCTTGAAAAACTTGCCGTAGCAAAGAAACCATTATCTTGTAATCCACCGTAAATCGTATAAGGCTCCTGCATGTCAACTCCAATTCTGTAATATTGCGCAATGGGTAAATTATCAAATAATTGAAAGGCCTGACCATGATCATGAGTGAGAGAAGCCCCTTTATCTGCACCTAAATAGTATCGATCCTGTTGATAGGGGTCCAGCCAAATGGCATGAAAATCGCCATGTACCTCCTGATCTTGACTTCCGTCTTTTAATGTTTTTCCACCATCTGAACTGACCATAAAACGGGTAGTCATGACATAAACCCTTTGGTCATCCTGAGGATTGATGGCAACTTGGCTATAGTAAAACGGCCTGTTATTATAGGTGTTGATGTATTTCCATGATTTTCCACCATCTTCAGAACGGTATAAGCCAGACCCTGGTTTGGATAAATCTTTAGAAGCTTCAGCTTCTACCAGGGCTATTAAAATACGGGGATCTTTTCTATAATTAGCCAATCCAATACGTCCGGTGGGTCCACCAGGAAGTCCCTGGGTTAATTTCACCCAATTCTTTCCTCCATCGGTTGACTTGAAAATACCACCATGATTACCTCCACTATTGAAAATATAAGGTTTTCGAAGCCTTTCATAGAAGGCAGCATATAAGATAGATGGATTTTTACTATCCATTATAATATCTGTGCAACCTGAACCCGGATGAACAGGTAGTCCTGTCGTTAATTTTGTCCATGTTTGTCCTCCATCTTTTGTCTGGAACAGACCTCTATCTCCTGCGGTGTCACTCCATAGGGGGCCGATAGCGGCAACGTAGGCAACGAGAGGATTTGAAGGATGGGTGAGAACGCGTGCTATTTGTTGTGTATTTTCCAAACCTACGTTTGCAAAATTCTTACCTCCATCGGTTGATTTATAAACGCCATTTCCCCAGCTAACTGAATTGCGATTATTGGCTTCTCCTGTCCCTACCCAAATAATCTTTGGATTCGCCTGAAATAAGGCAATGTCACCTATGGAAGCCGTCGCGTAACGATCGAAAATGGGTTCCCAGGTGGTTCCCGCATTGTTCGATTTCCATACACCCCCACTCGTTGTAGCTATAAATACTTGCTTGAAATCTTTTTCTACCGCTTCAATATCAACAATTCTTCCCCCTGGATTAGCAGGGCCAATACCTCGCCATTCAATGTTTTGAAGCGAAACCTGACCCGAAAGAACAGATGAAAAGTTAATGGAAATAATAAACAGAGTAAGAATGTAATGGTAGAGACGCATAGAAAATATTTTAGGTTTTTATAAAGCAATATGGCTCATAATAACTATATTGCTCAGCGATAACTTTGTTAAAGTTAACTGTTTTCAAAACAATTTAGGAATAAATACTATTATTGCTTATTAAATAAAAGCCGTGGATTTGAATCCTTTTCTGAAATATCTTACCGTTATTGTTTCCAGTATGGTGAAGTTTATTTTCGGTCCTTTCGAAGGGCTTGCCCTGGGTTTAACCAAGATAGATACTGCCTTAGCTACTGCCTTCGGAATGATGATAAGTGTCGTGTTGATTACCCTGTTCTTCCATTTCTTTAAAACTAAGGTTTTTCCTCGCTTTAGTAAAAAACGTAAGCTATTTACAGTGGCAAACAGAAGAAAAGTTAGGGTATGGAGTAAATATGGTATTATGGGGGTTTCGTTCCTTACGCCTGTCATTCTTTCTCCTATTGGTGGAGCTTTAATTGCTAATGCATTCGGGGAAAAAAAGTATAAAATTTTCTTGTGGATGTCCGTCATGGCATTAGGTTGGGGTTTTATAATGACTTACGCGGTGTTTGAACTATCTCATTTATTTGGCTTTTAGTTTGCAGATTTTTTAAAGACATTTTTTAATCAGCAAATCTTTCATCGGCCAAAAAGGCGAGTCGGTTCATTTTAGAAACCTCCAGACTGAAAAAACCAAATTCTTCTGTCGCTTTCCCTTCTATCATATATACGCCTTTTCCACGAAATGGGTATCTCAATAGTTGTTCTGGAAAATGAGTAGTATCAAAATAATTCCCCTCCTGGTCTATCCATGTTCCAAAGGCCATTCTTTCTTTTTTTATGGTTGTTAAGGATTTTGAACACACGAAATAGCCCGCCATTTTGATAGGTCTGTTTTTAAAACTAACCATTTGTCTGGCAAGAATAGTATCGTTCAAAGGACTGCGATCCTGAATTAAATCGAAGGGGTTGCATAACGGAAACCCTAATAATTCTAATTCGTCAAAAGACTGATTTAGCGCGTTTTCCTTTACAACGGAAAGCATGGAGGCAAATGAAAAACTTTCATTTTCTGTGTTTTGGACGCGCATTGATTGATGATCTGTTTCAGAAAACAGAGAGTGATTATCTTGTTCACCTACGGTAGTTACCAAGGCATTTTTCTCCCAAAATAATTCATACTTGCTCTTACCGCAAAAACGAAAGGCACCAATTCTGATTAATAGGTCAAGTTGAGTAGGTCCTAAGGGTACCCGTTCAACGAAATCTGCGAAATCGCGGAAGGCTCCGTGATTTTCTCTTTGCGTTACAATTTTTTGAGCTGTTTGTGATTCTATTTCCTTTAAGTGGATAAATCCAAGATATAAATCATTTTCATTTACTAAAGCACTCATATACTGGCTATTATTAACACAAGGAGCCTGGACATGAGCACCCAGTATTTTTGCTTCGTGTACATAAAATTCCGTAGGATAAAATCCACCAAAATTATTGATGACCGCTGTTATGAATTCCAATGGAAAATGGGCTTTAAGATATAAACTTTGAAAACTCTCTACGGCAAAACTGGCTGAATGGGCTTTGCAAAAGGAATATCCCGCAAAGCTTTCAATCTGCCGCCAAACTTCAATCGCTAATGATTCAGGATAGCCTCTTTGCTCACATTGTTTGAAATATTTTTCCTTTAAACGTTCTAAAGTGTCGTCTTTTAATTTTTTTCCTGTCATAATACGCCTCACCACATCGCTTTCCCCTAAATCCAGTCCGGCAAAATGATGCAAAATTTTCATCACGTCTTCCTGATACACCATGATACCATACGTTTCACTTAGCTGTTCCTCAAAGACCGCATGGGGATAAGTAAAACCGCAGGGGTCGTGTGTCCTTTGTATATACGCTTTCATCATACCTGAGCTGGAAACACCTGGACGGATAATAGAACTGGCAGCAACCAAATGAATATAATTATCACAATGTAATTTTCGTAGTAAGCCGCGCATGGCCGGAGATTCTATATAAAAGCAACCCAGGCATTTTGCTGAGCGCAATAAGGAAATGCTTTGAGGATCATTTTTAAGTAACTTAATATCATGGATATCAACATCTTGTTTATGCCTCTGACGTATCAGAGAGACGGCATCCTTGATATGTCCCAATCCTCGCTGGCTCAGGACATCAAATTTATGAAACCCAAGAGATTCCGCATGGTGCATATCAAAATGTGTAACAGGAAAACCTTTAGGCATGAGCATACAAGCCGTATGATAGGATAATGGTTCTTCACTGATAAGCACGCCTCCAGCATGTATGGACAGATGATTGGGTTTGTCGAGCAAACGCTCTGCGTAATACAAAATGGTCGGTTCCAATTCATGCCGGTGCGGCGCTCCTTGTTCTTGTTTTATAACTAATTTATCTATCTCTCCCTTTGGCAGACCATACACTTTTCCCAACTCCCGAATGGCTGCTTTTCGCTGAAAAGTATTGTACGTGGCTAATAAGGCAACATATTGTTGTCCATATCTTTTAAAAATATAATCGGTAATATCGTCTCGTTCATCCCATGAAAAATCAATGTCAAAATCGGGTGGGGATGTTCTATGCGGATTGATAAATCGTTCGAAATAAAGATTTAACTCAAGGGGGTCAACGTCGCTGATCCCCAAACAGTAGGCAACAATGGAATTGGCACCGCTACCTCGCCCTACATGATGATAGCCGGCAGACCTTGCATAGCGGACAATGTCCCAGGTGATAAGAAAATAAGCGCAGAATCTATGGGTTTGAATGACCTTCATTTCTTGTCTCATCCGATCGCGTGCAGCGGGCAATTCACCATATCTGCGCCGGCAACCCGATTGGGCCAGTTTTTCAAGCAAGGCATAGTCACCTTCCATGCTACCCGTAAAATGTAATCGGTTAACCGTTAACCCTTTTGGCAAACTAATAGATGATGAGTCTAATAATTTATAGGTATTATTTATTATGTCGGGGTAGACTAAGTAGGGTTCTTCCACTAAGGCTGCCGACTGCATTTTATCGTCCTTTGAACCAGCCTCTTTGGGAAGTAAATGAGTCAGTAATTTATTTTTATCTATAGCCCGTAAATGTAAATGAACCTGATAATCTTCATCATCTCTGAATGTAACAGGACTTAACGCTACTAATTTATGGGAATAGGCTCTGATTGGATGCCTGAATAATCGGGCAATGTGCTCCCGACGAATACCCAAGAATTCGTTTTCCCGGAATTGTTCAATGGGCTTTACCAAACGGGGGAAAACAATCCAGCAATTTGAAAAGACAGGAGGCAAAAGGGGTAATGCCTTGCGTTTCATCGAAAAATCAGTTAAAAACGCATTCAATTCACTAAATCCCTCCCGATTACGGGCTATTCCAATGTATAAGCATTCTCCCGCATCATTCCGAAAGTCAATACCCAATAAGCCCTTTATTCCCGCTTTTTGACAACCATCTATAAACTCTCCTGCACAACTCGTATTGTTGATGTCTGTCAATACCAATGTTTTAATGTCATTTTCTGCAGCATAACTAACCAGCTCCTCCGGTGACATGATCCCGTAGCGAAGACTAAAATAAGTGTGGCAGTTTAAATACATAGGAAGGATAACTATTAAAATCAGGCAAATATAAAACAAAATGTTGAATATTTGTAATAATGAAACATTTTGTTTTAAATATTTTGTTGATGTTATATGCCAGCTAATGTTTAGATATTTACAAGTATAGGATTGTCAATAAATAAGGCTAAATTAAAGTAGTGTATTTTACTGTAACTATCTAATCAAGCTTTAGTAAGGTAATGTAGAAAACCGCCGGCGTGTTAAAGCAGATGGTCATACAATTAAAAATCCCTTACCTTTACAGGATGCAATAATTTTACATCGATATGCGATATCCTTTTTGTTTTCCCTTTTTGTTCCTCTGTCTGGCCGTCTCATCGTCGTCTGCTCAGATAGTTTTACAACAGATAAGCAAAGAGGGGGTAATCATTCAAAATCAAAATATTGATATTGATATTCAACCACTTGCTTATATAAAGGTGCTTACCGATAGTATGCACAATGAAGGTTTTTTAGAATTTTCCGTTGACAGCATGAAGTCTGTGGAGGATAAAACATACCTTTTTATTCATCAGGGACCACGCTATTACTGGCGCGCGATACAAAAGCCTCTTCCAGATAAAGCTCATTCATCTATCCTCTTTGAGGTTGGAAAATGGGAAGCCATAATTAAAAAAAATATTGGAAAACCGGCAACTATCGCTCGTCGGAATGGGCTGTTAGGGGAAATAAATTCATTACTAAACACCCAGGGTTATCCTTTTGCCAGCACGACACTTCATATTGTAAAAACTGAAAATGGTGCACTAGACGTACAGATAAAAGCAGATTTTGGCACATTCATACGATTTGATTCTATTCTTTTAAAAGGGGATAAACCCCTGGCGACCTCTTTTCTTTTTCGCTATCTCGATTTAAAAAAGGGGGCCGCATTTTCCACAGAAATGCTGGAAAAAATGACGACAAGAATAGCCGCTCTTCCTTAT
>JAJTER010000050.1 GCA_021299835.1 Saprospiraceae bacterium
ACCTTACCAGATAATTATTTTGATATTGTTTATTTTGATGCCTTTTCGCCTGAATCCCAACCTGAATTATGGTCAACAAGCTTATTTGAGAAAATACATAAATCTATGGCAAAAGAAGCCGTTCTGGTTACTTATTGCGCAAAAGGAGAGGTAAAGAGAATTTTAAAAAAAATAGGTTTTACTTTAGAATCACTACCAGGTCCCCCAGGCAAAAGAGAAATGACCAGAGCAACCAAAAATGATGAACGATTAATCTAAAATATTTTGCTTGCCTTCATCACCATACAACTTTTTTGACATTTCGTTGAATGCTTTAGCTGCCTCTTCAGCCGTTTTAAACATACCTAAATGTTTTGATTTCCCACTTATAGAAATAACTGAACGAAATTTATTGTGTTCCTTGTAAACACCTGTAAATCCTGTACTACTACTTGTTTTTCTGGTTCTACTTGCAACAGCTCTACTTCTGAAAATTAAATTATTTAATCTACAATCTAGTTTATTACCATTGACAAAACCAACTAAATTGTTTATTTTAGTCTTCTCATTGAGTTTGAAGGTTTCCGCTAATATTTTGTGAAGATAAATGGTGGTAGTTTTGTAATTAGAGGGAGCTAATTTAATTGTTTTTTGAAAAAAGATGCAACCGCTGGAATGTACCCTGAGATTTTCTGCAAGGTCTAAAGAAAGCATATACTCGTCTTTCATAATGTAATGATAACCCTTATCATCCAAAATAACGAAATCATCAGCGTTTTTAATCTTTACCTGGTGATAATTTATTCCCATAGTTATAAAATATCCTACTTAAAAATATACACTCAAAGCAATTTAATTTTAATAACCCCTCTACTTTTCTGTTTTGATTTGGGGAAAATTAATTTATCTTCGAAATTAACTAAAAATATTTTTAACAGAACTATATATAAATCAATTTTTTAATGAAACAATATACTCCCGCGCATTTTATTTTAAGGTGCCTCGAAATAGCCAGAAATGGAGGTCAAAAAGTATCTCCAAATCCAATGGTTGGGTCTTTGTTAGTTGAAAACAATGAAATTATTGGTGAGGGATTTCATGCGGAGTATGGGAAAGCTCATGCGGAGGTTAATGCTTTTTCTTCTGTGAAAAAAGAAAATTTCCATAGAATTGAAAATGCAATCTTATATGTTTCCTTAGAGCCTTGTAATATTTTTGGGAAAACACCACCCTGTACTTCTTTAGTATTAGATAAAAAAGTTAAAAAAGTAGTAATATCAACCCAAGATGTTTCTCCAGAGGTAAATGGTAACGGAGTTAAAAAACTTACAAATGGGGGAATAGAAGTTATCGAGGGAGTATTAGAAGAATCAGGTAAGTTGCTGGTTAAACAAAGAAGTGTTTTTGTAACTAAAAAAAGACCTTATACCATTCTAAAATTAGCAATTTCTGAAGACGGGTTTTATGCATCAAATGAAAAAGTTAACACATGGTTAAGTTCACCTGTAACCTCCAGATTAACTCATAAATGGCGAGCTGAGACTGATGCCATTTTAGTTGGATATAATACCGCCCTGATTGATAATCCACTCTTAGATACCAGATATTTCCCAGGTAAAAATCCTCTTAAATATGTGATGGACAAACATAATTCCCTCCCTGATAATCTACATCTGTTTAATGAGCCTGATGTGACTAAAAGATTTACCCTAAAAAGTAAGCATATAAATGATGTTCAAATTGGATCTGATAATAATAAGTCCCTCGATTTAAATGAAATTTCGACCTATTTTTATAATCAAAATATAGGGAGTCTTCTCGTTGAAGGCGGCGGAAAACTTATCCAAAATTATTTGGATTCTAATTTGTGGGATGAACTGAGGTTGATAAGAACTAAAAAAATATTAAAGAAAGGCAAGGAAATTCAATGGAAAAACTTGAATAAATCTGCCTCTTATATTTTGGGAAATGACGTTATAGAAATTTATTTAAGAGAAGAAACTCGTTAAATAAATAATTGCGGCTGTTAAAAATAGGATAAGCAATAAAAAGATAATTACTCTTTTACTGTAATTATTCGTTGTAACATGATTTCTTCTAAATTTAGCCATAATAATTTTTTAAAGTTACTCACTAAACACTTATAAAAACAAAAATATGCTTTCTGTAGGAATTAGCGGTGGAATAGGAAGTGGAAAAACGCTTGTTTGCACTATTTTTCAGGTATTAGGCATATCAGTTTATAATTCTGACCTGGAAGCAAAAAGAATAATGGAGACAAATGAGCTGGTTAAAAAAGAAATAATTAAACTACTGGGAGAAGAAAGCTACTTCAACAACCTATCTTTAAACAGAAAATTTATTGCTGAAAAAATATTTAATCAAAAGGAATTATTACACAGCTTAAATCAAATAGTTCATCCGGCAGTTAGAATAGACGCCGAAATCTGGAGCAAAAAAATACCACAAGAAGGCGGTTATTATTTAAGGGAATCAGCTATATTATTTGAAACGGGAATATACAAAAAATTAAATTACAATATATTAGTTACTTCCCCTCAGGAAATTCGCATAGAGCGAATAAAAAGTAGAGATGCTATATCAAAAGAAGACATAATCCTTCGCATGAAAAATCAATGGGATGATGAACAAAAGTTACCCCTCGCAAATTTTATCATCATAAATGATGAAAAAAACTTGTTAATTCCACAAATTTTAAAAATTCATAAGACACTTAAGGATTACTCTTTAAGGCCAACTGATAAGCTGCCAAACATAAATCTTTAGACAATTTACTATCAATCATTGGTTTTACATAATGAGGTGTTCCAAATTCAGGAACCCATCTTTTAATGTATTGAAATTGAGCATCAAATTTAAGCATTTGAGCTTCAGGACTAAAAATACGAAAATAAGGAGCTGCGTCCGTACCTGAACCAGCCGCCCATTGCCAGCCACCATTATTGCTTGCTAAATCAAAATCTAATAATTTTTCTGCAAAATATTTTTCACCCCATCTCCAATCGATGAGTAAATTTTTTGTAAGAAAACTTGCTGTTAACATTCTAACCCTATTATGCATAAAACCAGTGGCATTTAACTCTCTCATTCCGGCATCAACCAAAGGAAAACCTGTTTTCCCAACAGTCCACCGATCAAAATCATCTAAATTATTCCTCCATTTAATCAAATCATAATTACTTCTGAAAGCATTTTTCTCAACATGAGGAAAATTAAATAATATTTGAGCATAGAAATCTCTCCAAATCAGTTCATTCAAAAAGGTTTCATTCAGATTAATAATTTTTCGTGCTAATTCTCTAATGCCTATGGTGCCAAATCGAAGATGAATTCCCAACCTACTGGTACCCACTTTAGCAGGATAATCTCTATTTTCTGAATAATTTTCAACAACTTTTAGATTTAAATCTTTAGATGGAATATCAATTTGTGAAGGTTGAAAATGCATAAATTCGAGGGTTGGAAAATCGGGTACAGTCACATTTGCATATAAATTACCATGAAGTAAACCTTCAGAATTATAAGTAAACAATGGACTATTATCACCTTCTAATAATCCTGATTTCAATTTTTCTTTCCAAGCTTTACTATATGGGGTAAAGACAGTATAGGGAGTACCCGCTGACTTTGATAAAATTTCACGCTCTTCAAAAATAACATGATCTTTACTAAGGTGAAAAGATATATTTTTTGCCTCTAAAGATTTTTTAATAGCAAGATCTCTTTGTAGGGCATAAGATTCATAATCCTTATTAGTAAACAGAAATTTTACAGGTAATTCATTCGTTATTTTATCAATAATTTCAACAGGATTTCCATAAGCGATGTAAAAACTTCCTCCAAGTTTTTCTATTTTTTCTTTTAAAAATATCACCTGATTATAGATAAAGCTTACCCTGGCATCGGCTTTATTAGATAACCTATTGAGTATATTCGTATCAAAAATAAATATTGGCAATACGGGTAAACCTGCCTTTAGTGCAGCGAATAAGCCTCTATTATCTTCTAATCTAAGGTCTCTTCTAAACCAAAAAAGTGAAATTTTAGACATTATTTTATATTATTTCAGAAATAACAAGCAAAATAATCAAATGTTTCATGTACTTTCATAAAGCATTTAAATCAATAACGCTTTGCGATTAAATACAAAACCTTTCAAAACCCATATATTTTATTTTACTTTATTATTTTCTTCCTGTCAATCGGAACAAATTCAATGGATTGAAGGACTTGAACATGATAAAAAAGGGAGTAATAAACCTGTTGATCCCACAGGGCTTGATAAACAATTAGCTTATATAAATAAATATCCAAAGGATACGCTTCGAAATATTACCATTTTAATAAAAACAATTAAAGATGCAGTAAATGCGGAGGACGATGAACTAGCTTATAAATTATTCCTATTAGGTCTTCAGAAATATCCAGATATTATCAGGGACGATGAATTTTTTAACTTTATAAATTATTTTTATATAGCAATGTTAAAGGAGGAGGACACTGCCAAATGGATTACAGGAATAATAAAAGATCGTTGGAATGAAGATCAAAAATCAGCTTATTTTTCAACCATATTTCAAAATATTAAGGAAGAATTTCCAAAATTAAAGTCATATCAGCATGTTGAGCAACTGGTAAACATGGCAAAAATTCATTCTCTTATATTACCAAATGGGGAGCAAAGTGGCTTATTCTTATGGAAATCTTATGAAATCATGCGTTGGATGGGTAGTGATCTGGCAGCACTTGATTTGTTAGATTTAATAATAATAAGACATAAAAACTGGAAAAACATAAGGATGGTAAAAAAGGAGAAGGAATTACTCCTTAAGAATAAGAACCGATTAAAATGGAATGGCAAGGAAAAAATAAATATATCACCATACAAAAAAGATCAAACACCAGTAAGTTGAAAAAATTTTTGAATAAAAGGATTTAGAGCAGTTCCTTTCACTTTTGCTTCTGCCTCAATACGGAACTCAGAATTTACTTTACTGACTTTCTTAGCTACATTAGCCAAGCCTTTAAAAAGAATATTTTTCCTTCCAAAATCATCTATAGGTGCAGTCACGTATTTAAAAGAAAAAGCGAAAGATAACTTAGTTTCAACATTTGCTTCAATGGTAATACACTTATCAATAACCAAATCTCCTAAAACATATTCATTAACTAACCTCTCCGGACCTCTACCCCTTCCGTAGCGTTCAACCATTTTTATATTAACATTTACAATTTCCTGAGTAGTTATGGAATTAAATACCAGAATACCTGAAAAAAGTCCATCTACAGACCTGATATCATCAGGTAGTAAGATATCCATTTTTACGCCTTCAATCCCAAACCAATTTTTAACTTTATTAAGCATGTTAAATTATGTATTTACTCAATAAAATATATTTTTAAAGATTTAGTTATAAAAAGTAGCTTAAAATCATAAAAAATCCGACGAACAACTTAGATTACTCTTTTAAGCCAGAAACTCCCTAAGTTTTTAATCAAATGGTGTTGGGCGTCGTACAAGTTATTTACTAAGGTATCAATAAACAAAGTTTCAAAATTAATTTCATTAGACTTTAACTTTTCAGACCAAATAGCGGTAGAAGCTGTTTGCCATTCATTATTCACAAGAGCAGATTGTAATAATCTATCGAATAAAGAAATTTTATATTTTATTTCTACATTTTTAATAAAAGCGACCGATTTATCCATGGAACATCCACTGATAGCATGAGAAGATTCATCCACAATCAGCATTAATAATCTTGAAAACAAAATAAAACCAGTTGCCTTAAGAACAACGCCGTGACTATCCCAATGGGCACAAAATGAATCTATATCCATTTGAATAGACACTTGTTCCGAATCATTTAAAATTTTATCAGCAGTAAACAACCAAACTTTAGAAGATGCATTGAAAGTCTCTAAATTAAGCTTATGTCCCAATAAATTATTCATTGATATCCTTTAAAGCTGTTGAACAATTAATTCAGAAAGATCTAAAACCATTATATTTTTTTCATTTGAATCTGCGGTTAAACCATCTTGAAGCATGGTAATACAAAAGGGACAATTAGCTGCTACTATGTCTGCTCCCGAACTAATAATTTCAGTTGCTCGAGCCTGATTAATGCGTCCGGAACCAGGTTCATCTTCTTTCCACATTTGCGCACCACCGGCACCACAACAAAGACCATTGGATTTACACCTTTTCAACTCAACTAAATCGGCATCTAATGCTTCCAAAATCTCTCTTGGAGCTTCATATATTCCATTAATCCTGCCCAGATAACAAGAATCATGATAAGTAATTTTTTTTCCTATAAAAGAGCCACCACCTTGCAACTTCAATTTACCGTCGGCTATCAGACCATTAAGAAAAGAGGTATGATGAATAACTTCATAATTTCCACCTAACTCGGGATATTCATTTTTCAGCGTATTAAAGCAATGAGGACAAGCCGTTACAATTTTTTTTATCCCATAATGATTTAACGTTTGAATATTTTGAAGTGCGAGCATTTGAAATAAAAATTCATTACCAGCCCTTCTGGCGGGATCCCCTGTACACTTTTCTTCTTCTCCCAAAATGGCAAAAGACACATCAATTTTATTGAGAATTGTACAAAATGCTTTAGTTACGCGCTGAGCACGTGCATCAAAACTACCGGCACATCCTACCCAAAATAAAATTTCAGGAGAGATACCTTGGTTGTAAAGCGTTGAATAAACAGGAACTTGGATAGACATATAAAGAGCTTAAAGTTATTGGCTAATCATTCATATCAGCAGTCCAGGCGGACCTTTCCGCTGACAATGACCACGCTGCCTGATTATTTTCTAAACTATTAAAAAGAGGTACCCAATCGGCGGGTCCAGAAGACAATGTTAATATTTCATAACGTCTCATTTTTATAATTGGTTCAAGAGGATTTATCAAAACTGGACAAGCTTCAACACAAGCATTACAAGTAGTACAAGCGTGAATTTCTTCTGGTGATATTTGAGAAAACAAGGACAAACCATCTGAGAAATTAGCTGAAGAAAGTGGCATATTCTTATCCTGACAAAAGGCTACATCCCCACTATCCAGTTTTTTTCCAACCTCATCTGCTCTATCCCTGATATCCATCATTACCTTACGAGGTGATAATTTTTTACCTGTCATATTTGCAGGACAAACCTCTGTACATCTGCCACATTCAGTGCAGGTATAGGCATCTAAAATATTTTTCCATGAAAGATTAAACACATCATTACTTCCGAAATCTGGTAATTGATTTGTGTCATTACTTGCTTCGGATATTCCCAGCAAAGACTTAACTTCCTCCATGATGGCAGGCATATTTTCAATTTTACCTCTGGGTTTAGTATTTGCGTAATAGGTATTTATAAAGGCAAAGATAATATGCAAGTGTTTTGAATAAGAAAGATAAACAATAAATCCAAAGACCACTATAATGTGACCCCACCACCCTACTCTTTCTAACAAATGCAGCGTATTGGTATCAAAATCCTTAAGCAACGGAACCAGGAAACCACTTAGAATAAATTGATATGATTCTTGGTGTAAAGCAACGTCTGCGCTATTCATCATAAAAATGAAAGAGACCAAAACAATTTCAGCTAAAAGAATGATTAGCGCATCCAATGCAGGCCAACCTTTTAATTCCACACTTTGAAAACGAGGAATTTTGAGCAAATTTCTCCTGGCTAAAAACACAAATGTTCCAATGAGTGCTAATAAAGAAAGCACCTCAATAAAATTGATGATAAGTAAATAAAAAGAACCTAAAATGGGTAAAAATACTCTGTGAGAACCTGTTATTCCATCGATAAGAATCTCAATTAATTCAATCTGTGTAAAAATAAAAGCGATGTAAATAAATAGATGTAAGATGGCAGGCAACCATTTTGTAAACATTTTTTTTTGGCCGAAAGCAATAAAAATTACATTTTTCCACTTTTCCGAGGGAGTACTGTCAGGAGTCCAATCTACCCCAAGACTAATATTTCTTGAAATAAAAAGAAATCTTTTTGCAGCAAACCCAAAAGATAAAATGCAAAGAATAGAAAAAATTATTTGTTCAAGCATAATATATCCTTTTTTCTTTAAAGGTAATTGTTTTACATTAGACTTTTAATTTCAATATCAACTAAATTTCCTTCCCATGAAGATTTTAACTTCCAACCAAGTAGCCCGAAAAATCAAAAGATTAGCTATAGAAATATACAGTAATCATTTATATGACAAGGAGATATATTTTGTGGGTATCAATCAAAAAGGCGTAAAATTTGCAGAAGTTGTAGGAGCGGAACTATCTAAAACCTCTCCACTTGAAATAATATTTTATGCAGTAAAACTTAACCCTGCAAGTCCACTAAAAGATGAAATTGAAATATCTACTGATATTACTACGCTATCTGGAAAAAAGATTATTCTATTTGACGATGTAGCTAATACAGGAAGAACCATTTTCTATGCATGTAAACCTTTTTTAGAAATACTACCAGAACAACTGGAAATAGCTGCGTTGGTAGATCGAAAACATAAGCTATTCCCTATTCAAGTAGATTACGTGGGGCTTTCACTAGCCACCACGTTACATGACAATATAGAAGTAATCTTCAAGGAAGATAAAACTGCCGAAGCTTATTTAAGTTAATTATTTCTTTTTCGGTAGCGTTTTAGCACTTTTCTGTTGATCGGCTATTTTTCTTTGCTCTTCCAGGACTTTTTGTAATCTGTCTTGAAAACCTCCTGTCTTTTTAGGTTTTTTCTTGTGATCTTCCATTTGGGATAAAATTTTAGCTTCATCTATAAGGAATGCCTTCGTAGCCATGGTTTGACCTATATTCAGAACATTACTAAATAGTAAATAAGCTGTTAATCCAGACGCATAACTATTAAAGAATCCCAAAAACATAATTGGCATTACATACTGCATCCATTTCATGGCAGGATTAGCAGAAAAATCCATGTTTTTAGAATTATAAAAAGTAAAAGCTAAGGTTGAAATAGCCCAAAGAATAGTAAATAAACTTATGTGACTTCCAAATCCGAAGGGAATAGCGAAAGGTAACTGAATCCATTCATCATAAGAAGAAAGATCATTTGCCCATAAAAAAGGAGCTTGTCTAAACTCGATGGCAGCGGGAAAAAAGCGATATAAGGCAAACCAAATAGGCATTTGTAAGAGCATGGGAAGACAACTACCCAATGGATTTACACCAAATTCTCTGTACAACTTCATTGATTCCATTTGAATAGTAGAAGCGTCGTCCTTATGCTTTTCCTTTAATTTATCAATCTGAGGTTTTAAAGCAGTCATTTTACTCTGAGAATAAATCATTCTATAGGTCAGATAAAATAAGGACAACTTAACTAAGAAGGTTAAAATAAGAATAACAATTCCTTTGTTTACAAAGAACTGTGAAATCCAATTAAATACAGGGCGGATTACCCAGCGATTAATGGTTCCAAAGAAAGAGGTACCAAAGGCAATAATATCTTCCAGATTATTACCCATTGCATAAAGTCTGTCAAATTCATTTGGTCCCAAATAAAAATCCATTTTAAATGAATTATTATCATTTTTAAAAGGAATTTCAATTTCAGCATCCATTTTTTTCAACGCCTTATCAGTATCATCTAAAAAGGTAGTAACCATTTTAGCCCCTTTAAAATTTTCAGAAGCTAAAAGGCTAACATTAAAAAACTGTTGTGTGAAAGATATCCATTTGATGGGTGTATTTTCCTTGTCCTCAATATCAGAACTTGTACAAGAACAATGTTCAGGCTTATCGATACCTGGTTTATAATAAATGGCAGAATAATTTTTTTCATAACTCACCGCCTTTTCCAGTTTCCCCAGATAATTAATCCATCTAAGTTTAATAGAATTAAAACCTTTATCGAGGATATTATCTAAATTTTCTGTTTTGATAGCATAATTAAAGAGATAATTATCAGGATTTAAGGTATAGACCTGTTCAAAATACCCTCCATTATTCGCCATGGCTTTAAATCGGATGGTATTACCCTCCAAAGCACCTTCAAAAATAAGATCTTTAGTATAAATGAAACCCCCAGGTACCGACTTTACAGGTAGAGCGTAGTAAAATTTATCCCTTTCATCGGACATTAGAAGTAAAGATTCTTTAACATCCTTCCTGTCAGCATTTTGTACAATCTTATGATGATTTTTAATTAAAACCTCTTTAATTGTGCCGCCTTTAGTACTAAAAGTAACTTTTAGCAAGTCATTTTCTAAAACGAAATCTGATGCTTTTCCTGCTGCTGCATTAGAAAAATCACCAAATTTGTTTTCTCTGTCCACCAATAATTCAGCACTATTTTTTTGAGATTCTGTTGTTTGAATAACTATTTTCTCTCTAATAGCTTCTTTTGTTTTTCTTGCCAGCATAATGGAATCTTCCATTTTCTGCTGCTTAATTAATTCTTCCTGTGAGGGAGAGGTAACTACCTGCCAGAGAACAAATAAACCAAAGATTAAAAGGAGACCCAATTGTGTATTTCTATCCATTACAGCCAATAATTTGTTTAAGACTAAAATAAAGCCGCACAAATGTACAATAATGAGGTTAATTAGGAAATTCATTTGACATGTTTATTTAATAATCTATAAAGAAGTCAATAATTGATATGTCAAATTCAAATGTTATATTTGCCGTGTAGAAAAAACAATAAGAATATGTTCCAAAGTTTAAGTGATAAGTTAGAAGGTGCTTTCAAATTATTGAAGGGTGAAAATCGGTTAACCGAAATCAATATTGCCCAATCCATCAAGGAGATTCGACGGGCATTAGTTGCGGCAGACGTAAATTATAAAATTGCTAAAGAGTTTACAGATAAGGTAAAAGACAAGGCATTAGGTAGCGAAAATGTTCTTAAATCAGTAAGCCCAGGACAATTATTGGTTAAAATAGTCCAGGACGAGTTAACCTCGCTCATGGGAGGACAGACCGAGGGAATTAATCTAACGGGAAATCCAACCATTATCCTGATTGCAGGACTTCAGGGTTCAGGAAAGACTACATTTTCCGGAAAACTGGCTTATTTTCTAAAAAATAAAAAGAAAAAATCTCCCCTACTTGTCGCCTGTGATGTTTACAGACCTGCGGCAGTGCAACAATTAACCGTTCTTGGACAACAAATTAATGTGCCAATTTTCTCGGATGCAGACTCAAAAAATCCTGTAGATATTGCATTGAGAGCCATTGAATTTGCTAAAAAGGAAAAACTTGATACTGTAATTGTCGATACTGCGGGCCGATTAGCTATCGACGAGGAAATGATGAAGGAAATCGCCGCAATTAAAAAAGCCATTGGACCGCAGGAAACGCTTTTTGTAGTGGATTCAATGACCGGACAAGACGCTGTGAATACGGCTGAAGCCTTTAATCAAACCTTAAATTTTGATGGCGTTGTACTAACAAAACTTGACGGTGATACCAGAGGAGGTGCCGCTCTTTCCATTAAATATCAAGTGGGAAAACCCATTAAATTTGCAAGTAATGGGGAAAAAATGGAAGCCCTGGATCAGTTTTACCCCGATAGAATGGCGCAGAGGATTCTGGGAATGGGCGATATTGTAAGTTTCGTTGAAAAAGCCCAGGAACAATTTGATGAAAAGGAAGCCAAAAGAATCGAAGCAAGAATTAGAAAAAATCAATTCGATTTTAATGACTTTATGGGCCAAATTCAACAAATTAAAAAAATGGGAGACCTGAAAAATGTGATGAACATGATTCCGGGAATGGGCAAAATGGCCAAAGATATTGATATAAATGATGGCGCTTTTAAAAAGGTCGAAGCAGTTATACAATCTATGACACCTAAAGAAAGAATGAATCCTGACCTCATAAATACCAGTCGAAAAAATAGAATTGCCTTAGGTTGCGGTCAAAATATTGCAGATATTAATGCATTCATCAAACAATTTGATCAAATGAGAAAGATGATGCAGAAAATATCTAAAAATCCTTCCATGGGTATGCCTAATATGGGTCCCGCCGGAAGAGCAAGACGATAATAAAAAAGGAACCCCTCTTGTTTTTCCAAGAAAGGTTCCCTAATATACATCGCAAAATTAAACCATTACTTGTTGCAAAGATAGTAATACTATTATATAGATGCAACGGGTTTTCATTTTATTTTTAAAATATTTTCTAAAGCCTTCTTTGGTTGAATAAACTTGCCTGTTTGAAGGGTGTTTTGTGTTTCCTCTCCTGTTTTTTCCAGGATTAAGTAAATATCCTTTGTAGCTAAATCAGGATTAATACTCTTCATAATAGCGATTAAGGAGGCTACATAAGGTGTAGACATGGAGGTTCCACTCAAAAAGCCATACTGATTATGTGGTAGTGTTGAAAGAATATTCACACCGGGTGCTGACACCGCCATTTTAATATCTGACACTTTATTAGAAAAAGAAGCCTTAGAAAGATTTTCATCGACTGCCGAAACAGCTATCACCCCAGGTACATTGGCGGGAGAAAACTCTTTGGCATTTCGATTACTGTTACCTGCCGCTACCACGACTATACAACCTTTTGACGCTGCGTAGGAAACTGCTTTTTTATAAATTCTCTGGTGGATAGGATTTCCAGGCCCCCCCAATGAAAGAGAAATAACCGTAGCCCCTTTATCTACTGCTTCAATAATACCATCTACTATGGTTTCTTTCGTTCCATACCCTGCCGCATTTAAGACTCTGATACTCGACACATTAAACAAGCCTTCTGACGAATTTAAGGAAGCTATTCCAAGATTATTACCCGTGACAGCTGATGCAATACCTGCACAATGCGTACCATGACCTTTTGGATCCATGTCTGCCCCTGCAGAAATAGATGTAAAATGACTTGATAAATCCTCATGATTTTTATCAATTCCTGTATCTAAAATAACTAATAAGCCCTTTTTTCTCCTGGACAGTTTATCTTTAGAAAGGATATCATTTAATCCAACTATATTTAACTTATTTAAAGCCCATTGATTACCAGATAATGGGTCTTTGGTTATTGGAGGTTTAAGGTTGGGGCCTTCGGGTAACTTATTATACGGTAAATAAAAATCATAAACATTATTAGGTTCTATATGCACCACCCCCTTTATTTTCTTCAAACGAATCAACAGACTTTTCCAATCATTGTAAGTATTGACAGTTACATCCAACTTAAGATATTCATCTAAATCTGTACTATTATACCTTTCAGGATAGAATGCATTAGACACATTGACTACCGATTTATTTTTAGAAACCTTTAGGGGATTAAAAGAATCCTTATTTACCAACATTATAATTTCAGCTGAATTTTCTAACTGTAGGGATTGAAAGGTGAATTTTCCAGGTAAATAGTAATGTAAAGAAATAGTTCCTAAGGCCAGTAATATAGCAGCAGGCAATATGAACCGTCCAAAACGAATAGCGATAAATAGAAAAGCAGCGCTTAAACTGATAGTCAAAAAGTCTCGGCTAATAAAAAAAAGTCGATCAGACATATTTATTGTGTCCACCGCTAAACCGGTAAGATAAAGGACGATAGACAAAAGGAATATTGGCCAAAAAGTAAAATAATTCCATTTCTCTTTCCCAAAAAACCTCCAAAACAAACAAATTTGAATGAACAACAAACCGAAATGATAAAACATATGGAGATATTTAGAAGAAAATACAATAATGGGCGAAGAACATCAAAATATTAGTATTTAGCGGATACACCTTTTGCTGGTATTGATTTTAGAATAAAATCTCTAAAATCTTCATTTGATTTTTCTAAATCTTCTCTTCTTAAATACATCATGTGCCCACTTCTATAACCTTCAAAACGCATTCTGTTTTTGAATCTACCGGACGGATCCATGTTCCACATAGAGTATTTAGCATCAAAATAGGTACAGGCTCCATCATAGTATCCTGACTGAATCATTACGTTTAAATAAGGATTCTGTGCCATGGCTTGACGTAAATTTTCTCCTGTTTTATCCCCTGATCTATCCCATGGATTTACAGGACCAAACATATTATACTTCAGATCTGTTTTAAAATTGAGAGTATTACTTATGTAATGATTGATAGCCGGTGTAAATGAATGCAACCAGGACGTCAATTCTGAATTATAATCAGGTGAATCGCCTGACAATTGTCTGTCAATTCCTGAGACCTGAATATTCAGAGAATTTTTTTGCGACCTCCAACTTTTTATTTTCAGGTAAAAAGCCGCCCATAGCCATTGCGGGAAGAAGTTCCTCTATGGTGTATTTTTCCACTTCGGGCAAGAATTCTGTTAAATCTTTTTGCTGATATTCAGGTTTCAGCAATTTATGATACCAAGCTGTTGCGGCAAAATAAGGTAAACGATTAGCAGCATCTACAGGACCATCTCTTAAAATACCAAGATCTGTTGGAGAAACCAGGACTACACCATTTAAATACATCCATTGGTTATTTTGTAATTCGAGAGCTAAGCCAGAGACTCTCGTTGTACCATAACTTTCACCTATAAGAAATTTAGGGGAAGGCCATCTGTTTTTTCTAGTAACAAAGGTATTTATCCATTCCGCTAAATACTTTATATCCGCATTTACTCCAAAAAATACGGAAGGTTTCACCTCTTTATCCAAAATTCTGGAATAACCAGTATTTACCGGGTCAATAAATACAATATCAGCCACATCTAAAATGGAATAGGGATTATCTTGAACGCCATAAGGTTGAACAGGATAACCCTCAGTATCGATATTTAAAACTTTAGGGCCGGTATAAGCCACATGCATCCATACCGATGCAGAACCAGGCCCTCCATTAAAAGAAATTACTAAAGGTCTGGTAGTCTGATCTTTAACATCTGTTCTTTCATAATAAGTATAAAAGAGGGAAGCGATAACTTTTCCTGATGCATCCCAAACAGGTTGAGTACCTGTAGAAGCCTTATAGGGAACTGGTTTACCTTTTATAACCACTGCACCCAATGTTAAAACTTGGGTGTCGGCGGGTAATGTTACCGTTTGACTGAATAAATTCATCACGGAAAACCAAAGAAAACTAAATATTACAAAACTTTTTTTCATAAAGAAAGGTATTTAATATGAATTAATTAATTGCTAAAGTAAGAAATTAAACGGTATCATTTTTCTTAACTTTATGCCAAAAATAAATTAGATATGTCAGTTTTAGAAAAACAGAAATGTGTCATTATTGGTTCGGGACCTGCAGGATATACAGCAGCGATATATGCAGCAAGAGCGGGATTAAATCCAGTATTATTTACAGGCAAAGAACCAGGCGGCCAATTAATGATAACCACGGATGTTGATAACTTCCCAGGTTACCCAGCTGGAATTATGGGACCTGAAATGATGGAAGATTTTCGTAAGCAAGCGGAAAGGTTCGGAACAGAAATAAGATATGAATTAATCACAGGGGTAGATTTCACAGGACCTGTACATATACTTACTACGGAAAGCGGTAAAAATATAGAGGCTAATACCGTTATTATTTCAACCGGAGCAACAGCTAAATGGTTGGGACTAGATTCAGAGAAAAGATTAATGAATAAAGGAGTTTCTGCCTGTGCCGTATGTGATGGCTTTTTCTTTAGAGGTATGGATGTAGCCGTAGTCGGTGCGGGAGATACAGCAGCTGAAGAGGCTTCCTATTTGGCAAAATTATGTCCAAAAGTACATTTAATTGTTCGTAGAAATGAAATGAGGGCATCGAAAATAATGCAGGAAAGAGTTAAGAATACGCCTAATATCGTTATTCACTGGAATAGTGAAACGGTTGAAATTTTAGGTGAAAACGAAACAGAAGCGATTCGGATTAAAAATAATGTGAACGGCTCTGAAGAAGTTATCCCTGTAAAAGGATTTTTTGTAGCTATTGGTCACCAGCCAAATACATCCATTTTTGATAATTGGTTACAAATGGATTCCTCAGGTTATCTTATTGCCCAACAAGGAAGTACAAAAACCGATATTCCTGGGGTATTTGTATCCGGTGACGCTGCCGATAAAGTTTATCGTCAAGCGATAACCGCAGCCGGAACGGGTTGTATGGCAGCATTAGATGCAGAAAGATATTTAGTTGAACATGGTATATCATAATTCAACCAAATAAATAAACCGTTTTTTTAAAAGGTTACTATATTTGACCTGTCGTTCCCTTTCAATAGGGATAACCATTTTTTGTTTTCCAAATCAGTTTTTATGTCAACCAAAGCAAATACAAAATTTCGTCCCGGTGTTCTTTTCGGTGAAGAAGTTACAGAATTATTAAATTATGCAAATGAGAAAGATTTTGCCTTACCTGCCGTTAATGTAATCAATACAAGTACTATAAATGCTGTTTTAGAAACTGCAGCTGCGGTGAATTCTCCAGTAATTATTCAATTTTCTAATGGCGGTGCTGCATTTTATGCTGGAAAAGGATTAAGTAATGAAGGACAAAAAGCAGCCATTGCAGGTGGTATTTCCGGTGCTTATCATGTTCATGCCCTTGCTGAACATTACGGCGTTTCTGTTATTTTGCATACGGACCATTGCTCAAAAAGTTTATTACCCTGGGTTGACGGATTATTATTAGCAAGTGAAAAGCATTTTGCTTCAACGGGTAAACCTTTATTTAGTTCTCACATGCTTGATTTATCAGAAGAATCATTAGAAGAAAATATACATACTTGTGTTGAATACTTCAAACGAATGGCGCCAATGGGTATGACCCTTGAAATAGAATTGGGCGTTACCGGCGGAGAAGAAGATGGTGTTGATAATTCTGATGTTGATAATGCAAAATTATATACTCAACCTGAAGAAGTGTCGTACGCTTATGAAAATCTAAACGCTATAAGCAATCAATTTACTATTGCCGCTGCTTTTGGAAATGTTCACGGTGTTTATAAACCTGGAAATGTACAGTTGGAACCAAAAATTTTATTGAATTCACAGCAATTTATTCAGGAAAAATTCAAAACTTCAGCAAATCCAGTAAATTTCGTTTTCCATGGTGGCTCAGGTTCAAGTAGAGAAGAAATAAGAGAAGCCATTACTTATGGAGCGGTAAAAATGAATATTGACACGGATATGCAGTGGGCATTCTGGGACGGTATTCGTCAGTTTGAAGCAAAAAACAGACCTTTTTTACAAGGCCAAATTGGCAATCCGGACGGTGCAGAAAAACCTAACAAGAAATTTTATGATCCACGTGTGTGGTTACGGGAAGGTGAAAAAACATTTGTAGCCAGATTAAAGTTAGCCTTTGAAGATTTAAATTGTCTTAACAGGAACCTTTAACCTACTACCACAGTGCCAGTCTCCTTTGCCAGACTGGACTGTGCTTCTTTCAAACGCAAGTGAAGTTTTAAATGATTCATGTATAACGCTTCGTCATTTGAAACATCCAATGATTTAAGAACCAAAACATTTTCTCTGATTAGTTTTCCTATTTTTCTGAATCTAAATCGTTTTAAAGAATCTGAAGCATCTTTAATAAAATTTTCTTCGGGAATTTTTTGTGTCAAAAATATATCCCATTTCTTCTCCCAATTTTCACTCAATGAATAAGGTGAAATAGTGAATGAAACGGCTAAATTTTTCAATTCAGAAGCTTCGTGATTTATAAAAAAAGCTGCGTCCGGAAAAGCTATACCATCCATAGAATGTTGAAGAAACAACTCAACGACCCTTTTGTATAGAGGATGATCAAATCCATTAATTATATCCTGAATGTTTTGAATAATAAAATGGCCAACCATAACTTCCTTATTTTCATCAATATACTGATTACCCGCAAGGATGAGTATTCTGGCAATATCTCTTTCCTGATGTTCATCCCCTAAGGATAAATTATCATAATCTGAATCTTTAAATTCAAGAATAGGCGTTGGATCATAGGTATCTCTCTCTGAAGAAGCTTTTTCAAGATCTTTCTTTAGGTGTCTGTTAATTTCAAAAAGAATAGCATTTTCATCAATCTGAAGAAGATCTTTACAGATTTTAACAAAAGATTCCCTCTTTAATGGATTTCTAACTTTACTAATGGTTACCGCAATTTGGGAAAGAATAGAAGCTCTTCGTTGAGGATCATTTCCAGCTGACTTCAACAAGTGAGTCATTTCAAACTGGACCAAATTTTTAGCATTCTTATCTAAATATTCTTTAAACTGTTGAGTACCTACTTTTTGAATAAATGAATCCGGGTCATCCCCTTCTGGCAGGGTTACTAACCGAACATTCAAATCTTCCTCCAGCGTTAACCCTAATCCCCTGATGGCAGCATTCACTCCCGCATTATCCCCATCAAATAAAATTAAAACATTTTCGGTAAGCCTTTTAATCAGACGTATCTGGTCTTTGGTTAAGGAGGTACCCGAAGAAGCGACTACATTACTAATACCAGCCTGATGTAAAGATAAAACATCAGTATAACCTTCAGTTAAAATACATTCATCTTCTTTTTGAATCATTTTCCTGGCAAAATTCATTCCAAACAAAGTTTTACTTTTTACATAAATCTCTGTTTCCGGGGAATTTATATACTTTGGTGCTTTAGTATCTTTAATTAAAATTCGCCCTGCAAAGGCAATAACTTTACCAGACATATTGAATATGGGAAACATGACCCTTCCTCTAAAAAAATCATTTCCCTGGCTATTGGTTAGACCTAATTTTTGCAAATATTCTAATGAATATCCCATTTTTACAGCCTCTGTAGTTAGCGCATTACCTGATTCCGGCGCAAATCCAAGTTTAAACTCATTAATAATTTCCTCTCTAAATTCCCTATGTTTAAAATAAGATAATCCAATATTTCTTCCTCTTTCTGATTCCCATAGCTGCTTTGCATAAAATTTAACGGCAAAATCATTGATTAGATACAACGATTCCAGGTGTTTTTGTTCATCCTTTTGAACTTCAGAGGTTACGGTTTCATCCAGTTCTATTTTATATTTTTGTGCGAGGTACCTGATTGCATCCGGAAAAGACAAATTTTCAAGTTCCATTACAAAATGTAAACTATCTCCACCTTTACCGCAACCAAAGCATTTAAAAATATTTTTAGAAGGAGAAACTGAAAAAGAGGGTGATTTTTCATTATGAAAAGGACACAATCCAATGAGATTTGAACCACGTCGTTGAAGGGTAACAAAATCTTTTACGACGTCATCAATTTGACATTTTTCAAGAACTTCCTGAATGCTAGCTGGGTGTATCATGCCTATTTATTTATAAGTCTGAAACAAACATGGGGTTTACTTCTTTCAAAATCCTCTGGAATACTTTTATCTGTAAGCTCTTCTATTGAATCAAAACCCTCAATTTCAGCGATATTGAGTTTAAATTTCTTATAATTATTAGAAAAATAAAGAATACCACCGGGCGATAAAATAGATCTAATCTGGTTAATTAACGCAACGTGGTCTCTTTGAACCTCCCAGGTTAACAACATTTTTTTGCTATTACTAAAGGTAGGAGGATCTAAAATAATTAAATCATAAGAAGATGGAGAAACGGTTGGAATCCAATCTAAAATATCTTCTCTAATATAATCATATTTTTTAGACGATTTAAAGCCATTAAGATGCATATTTTTTTCTGCCCATTGGAGATAAGTATTTGACATATCTACGGTAGTAACTTTCACTGCGTCACCAGCTGCAGCATATACACTGAAAGAACCAGTGTAAGCAAATAAATTAAGTACCCTTTTGTTTAATGCGTCTTTTTTAACCCATTGCCTTGTTATCCTCTGGTCTAAAAATAAACCAGTATCGAGATAGTCAAAGGGATTAATCAAAAAAAGCAGACCAAATTCCTGGACAGATAAAAGAGCCCCGGAATAATCAAGTTTTTTGTATTGATTATTACCTTTTTGGGTTGATCTTAGTTTTATAGAAATATTATCCAGATCGATGGTTAGTACCTCAGAAATAACTTTTTTAATATCAAGGAGCCAATCTTTATTAGATTCTTTTCCATCTTCAATGACATCTATTGCCGCGACAACATGTTCTTCAAATTTATCTATAACGAAAGGATAATCAGGTAAGTCCTTATCATAAACTCTGTAGCAAAAAATAGCTTTAGATTTTGCCCATTTTGATTTATGTTTAAATCGTTTTTTTAGTCTATTTTCAAAATCAATCAATGACATAAAATAATATTCTAGTTAGCAAACAAGGCAGAAATACCTGAAATTTTCTTTAAATCATTGTATTGATAAAAGCCTTCACCTGATTTCACGCCTAATTTACCTGCTTTCACCATATTTATCAATAAAACAGCAGGAGCATATTTAGGATTTCCAAATCCGTCTTTCAACACATTTAAAATAGATAAACAAACATCCAAACCAATATAATCAGCCAATTGCAATGGTCCCATTGGATGAGCCATACCTAATTTCATAATTTGATCTATTTCATTTACCCCTGCCACTTTTTCCTGAAGAGACAGGATGGCCTCGTTAATCATTGGCATAAGAATTCTATTAGAAATAAATCCGGGAAAATCAGAAACTACAAAAGGTGTTTTATTCAATAAAATTGAAATCTCAATCAATTTATCGGTTACCTCTTTTTCTGTTAATAATCCTGGAATAATTTCCACTAATTGCATAACAGGTACAGGATTCATAAAATGCATACCAATAACTTTCCCAGGTTTACCCGTAAAAGAGGCTAAAGAAGTAATAGAAATTGAAGAAGTATTGGAGGCTAAAATGCAATCATTAGGAGTTAATTTATCAAGCTGATTAAATAATTTTTCCTTCAATAAAATATTTTCAGAAATAGCTTCCACCACTAAAAACGCATCCTTTAGACCCAACTCCAAATCTGAAGTAAAATGAATATTATTAATAATATCTGGTTTTTGAACCAACAATAATTTATCCTTATCAATTAACCTATCGAGATTTTTATGAATAATTAGTTCCGCTTGTAACAGTGAAGAGGTTGAAATATCAATTAAATGAACTTTAAAACCTGCCATGGCAAAAACCTGAGCGATACCATTTCCCATGGTACCACTTCCTATAACTGCTATATTATGCATATTAATTGATTTCAAGAATGTAAATTTACCCTAGAAAAATGAAAGGTGATTCTTTTTTTTAAAATTAAATAAATGAAAAACATGCGGTTTAGAATAATTTGCCTTTGGATATTCTGTCATTTAACTATTACTATGAGTGCTCAAACAGATCCTTATGAAGGATTAATGGAAGCAATATGGTTAGACTCAATGACTATTACCGCAAAAAAAATGGGATTTGATGTTAACAATTTTATAGACATGGTGAGAGAAGATACCAGTTTTTATCAAGCATTTAAAAATTTAAGAATTGTTTCCCATGATGCAAGTCATCATCAGGAATTTTTCAACGAAAAAGGAAAATCAATTGATTTCTATACCGCTAAAACTCAATTAATACCTTCAGGAAACTGTAAAGAGATTAAATTCATATCAAAAGAGAAGTCAACAACCTATAATAAAAAAAATGGAGAGCGAAAGTATTTGACAGCTAAATTATATGAAAGGGTCTTTTTACCCGCCGGAAAAATATGTTCAAATACGAATACAGCATCATCGAATAAAAAGAGCGAAGGAATTATAGACTATTACTATGGCGAATTAAAGCGATTTATTTTTCAACCGGGAGACAAAGCCAATATTCCATTAATAGGAAATAAGACAGCATTATTTAGTGAAAAAATGAGGAAATATTATCAATATGGAATAGAATCCAAAAATTATTCTGATGGAACGCCATGTTACGTATTCACTATTAAGGAAAGAGATGAATATTCAGATAAGAAATCAGGAAAAACGGTGGTTAAATTTATGGAAACTTATTTTTCCAGGAAGGATTTTCAAGTAATGGGAAGAGAGTACGAGGTAGAATATCCTGGACCATTCTTCTCATTTAATATTCGGGTTAATGTAGATTTAGATTACCTGGGAAACAAACAATATCTCCCACAAAGGGTAAGTTATTCGGGAAAATGGGACATTCCGGGAAGGAAGCAAGAAATAGGGAAATTCAAAATGGAGGTAACATCAACAAAAATCAATAAGTAACTAAATTTTGAAAAAATAGCGTTTATAATTTATATATGAAGGCAAAAAAAAGTACCTACAGACAAACTGTAAGTACTTTTAGTGTCGGGGCACCAGGATTTGAACCTGGGACCCCCTGCTCCCAAAGCAGGTGCGCTACCGGGCTGCGCTACGCCCCGAAAAACCAGCGGTGGAGGAGGGATTCGAACCCTCGGTACCGTTACCAGTACGTCAGTTTAGCAAACTGGTGGTTTAAACCGCTCACCCACTCTACCAACTCCACTAAGTCAAAACTAAATTTCTTTTTCTTAGCGATGCAAAAGTACAACAAGTTTCTTTATTAGTCAAACTTTTTTGCCTTTTAAATCAAAATAAATTAGGTTTCTCTTAGAGAATTTTTAATCTTTTTTTCCAATTCAAGCACAGTCTCTTTGAAAAAGGTATCTGTTTCCATTAAATCTTGAACCGTTTTAATAGAATAGATTACAGTACTATGATCTCTACCACCAAATACTTCGCCAATATTCTTCAACGATTTATCGGTCATTGTTTTTGCAAGATACATTGAGAGCTGTCTTGCAATAACGATAGAACGTTTTCTCGTTTTACCAAAGAGCGTTTCCACGGGTATTTTAAGATGATCAGCGACTAACTTCTGAATATTTTCGACAGTAATTTCTTTATTTATTTCAGTAACGAAATTTTTAATCACCTCTCTGGCTAAATCTACATCTATTTCCCTTCTATTTAATGAAGCCTGCGCCATCAATAAATTAAGTACGCCCTCGAGTTCCCTTATATTATTTTTAATATTATAGCAAATAAACTCAATGACATTTTGAGGAATACCTACCCCTTCTTTTAACATTTTATGCTCAAGAATAGCCATTCTGGTTTCCAGATCAGGCGCTTGCAAATCAGCAGAAAGACCCCATTTAAAGCGAGAAATTAATCTTTCCTCCATTCCATCTAAATCTCTGGGAGGTCTATCGGATGTTAATACAATTTGTTTACCACCTTGATGAAGCTGATTAAAAATATGGAAGAAAATTTCCTGCGTTTTATTTTTATTAGCCAAAAACTGAATATCATCAACAATCAATAAATCAATGTGCTGATAAAAATTTACAAAATCATTCACTCCACCGTTTCTAATAGACTGAATAAGTTGATTTGTAAAACTATCAGAAGTAACATAAAGAACGACTTTAGCTGGAAATTTGAGCTGAACCTCATTTCCGATGGCATGAGCAAGATGAGTTTTGCCTAAACCTACATCACCATAAAGGACTAAAGGATTAAATGAAGTTAGACCAGGTTTTTTTGCGATAGCTAAACCAGCGGAGCGAGCTAACCTATTACAGTCTCCCTCAATATAATTTCCAAAAGTAAAATTTGAGTTAAGTTTAGCATCTACGCTCCATTTTTTAATTCCTGGAATAACAAAAGGATTTTTAATCTCATTGGAATTTGTAAAATCAGGCGTTTCTTTAGTATCTGCAGGTTTATTCGGAAGAGATTGATTATTTGCCGAACTATCATTAACTAAAATCTGGTATTCGAGTCTAACCTTTTCACCGACTTCCTGTCTGATGGTTGACTTTAACAAACCTATATAATGTTCTTCCAGCCATTCATAGAAAAACTTATTAGGAACGAGCAAGGTAAACACCTTATCATCTAAACGAACGGGACGAATAGGTTCAAACCAAGTTTTGAAGCTTTGGTTATTCACATTTAAGCGAATATTCTTTAAACACTTTTCCCAAACCTCAGTATGATTTTTTTGCATTGCCCCAAAGTTCCAAAAAATTTAAAAAAGTCCAAAGGATAATAAAAAGAGGCCTTCATTATTACATGTCAATCTGTATTTTATTCCAATAGGGTTGTAAAAATGCTAAAAAAATTTGAATGCCTTACTATAATGGTAAAATTATTACCTATATTTTTAAAAGTATATCATATTATTTTGAACAACAACATGTTATATAAATTTAAGCGATATAATCACTGAACATCAAAGAGACCAGGATTAGTCACTTGAAAGGGAATTGAAAGGTGATTATAAGCTCTTTGGGTAGCTTCTCTACCTCGTGGAGTACGTTGAATGAAGCCCTCCATGATAAGGAAAGGCTCATGTACTTCTTCCAGCGTACCAGGTTCCTCCCCTACAGCTGTTGCCAGGGTGGTAAGACCAACAGGACCACCTTTAAATTTATTAATAATGGTTGTCAATATTCTGTTATCCATTTCATCGAGACCGCATTTATCTACCTTTAGGGCCTGGAGGCCATAATTTGCGATATTCAGGTCAATAGTACCGTTCCCTTTAACTGAGGCAAAATCTCTTATTCTTCTTAATAAAGCATTGGCAATTCTGGGCGTTCCTCTGCTTCGTCTGGCAATTTCAGCAGCACCGTCAGCGGTCATGGGCAATTCTAACAATTCAGCAGACCTAAATAAAATCTTTATTAACGTATCCACGTCATAATAATCCAAATGAAAATTGATACCAAAACGTGCTCTCATTGGGGCGGTTAGTAATCCCATCCTGGTAGTAGCACCTACTAAAGTGAAAGGATTTAAAGAAAGCTGAATACTTCTTGCACTGGGACCGGAATCAATCATAATATCGATTCTGAAATCTTCCATTGCCGAATACAAATATTCTTCAACCACCGTATTAAGTCTATGAATTTCATCAATAAAAAGAACATCATTGGGTTCTAAGTTAGTGAGGATTCCCGCCAAATCACCAGGTCTTTCCAAAACAGGACCTGAGGTCATTTTAAGTCCACATTTCAACTCATTTGAGATAATATGAGACAAAGTTGTTTTTCCTAAGCCGGGAGGTCCATGTAACAACACGTGATCTAAAGCTTCGCCCCTTAATTTAGCAGCTTCGATAAAAACCATCAAATTATCAACGATATCCGGCTGTCCGTTAAAATCATTTAAAGCTTTGGGCCTCAGTGCCTTTTCCAAGGTTTTATCCTCTTTAGACAAAGCAGATTGGTCTGGATTCAGCATAGGGTTATTCATAGATTATTTCTTTACTTAACGGTGCTAAATTACCTCATTTTTCCATAATTTGTATTACTTTTGCGGCAAACAAAACATAGTATTATGTCAGGATCCAAAATAAGTATGATTAACGGTAAGTTAACCGTTCCAAACGACCCTATCATTCCTTTTATCGAAGGAGACGGCACGGGTGAAGACATCTGGGCATCTTCAGTACGCGTAATTGATGCAGCGGTTCAAAAGGCCTATAACGGCGAAAAAAAGATTCATTGGTTAGAAGTTTTAGCTGGTGAAAAAGCTTTTAATTTAACTGGAAATTGGTTACCGGAAGAAACCATTACAGATATTGATAATTACATGGTGGCCATAAAAGGGCCATTGACTACGCCTGTTGGTGGGGGTATCCGTTCTTTAAATGTTGCTTTAAGACAACAATTAGACTTATATGCGTGTGTAAGACCTGTTCAATATTTCACAGGTGTACCTTCTCCTGTAAAAGAGCCACATTTAGTTGATATGGTTATTTTCAGAGAAAATACAGAAGACATCTACGCAGGTATAGAATATTTACATGGTACACCGGAACTTGAAAAATTAAAAAAGTTCCTTATTGAAGAAATGGGCGTTAATAAAATCAGATTCCCGGATACCGTTTCTTTAGGTATCAAACCTGTATCTGTTGAAGGAACAGAAAGATTAGTACGCGCAGCAATTGAATTTGCTATTGACAATAAAAAACCATCCGTTACTTTAGTACACAAAGGTAACATCATGAAATTTACAGAAGGTAAATTCAAGGATTGGGGTTATGAATTAGCTGAAAGAGAATTTGGTGATAAAGTTTTCACCTGGGTTCAATACGACAAAATTTTGGCAAAAGAAGGCAAAGCTGCTGCTGACAAAGCACAAAGTGCTGCAGAAGCAAATGGATTGGTCATCGTAAAGGATGTTATTGCTGACGCATTTTTACAGCAAATATTACTACGACCTTCTGAGTACTCAGTAATAGCTACCTTAAATCTTAATGGAGATTATATTTCTGATGCTTTGGCTGCTGAAGTAGGTGGTATTGGTATTGCACCAGGTGCAAATATTAATTATATCAATGGGAAGGCTATTTTTGAAGCTACCCATGGAACGGCACCTAAGTATGCTGGCTTAGATAAAGTCAATCCAAGTTCAGTCATTCTTTCAGGAGAAATGATGTTGCGTTATATGGGTTGGAAAGAAGCTGCAGATTTGATTCTCTCTTCTATGGAAAAAACCATTGCAAAAAAGCAAGTAACTTATGACTTCCACCGTTTAATGGAAGGTGCAACGCTTTTAAAATGTTCGGAATTTGGAGATGCCCTTATTTCCAATATGTAAATAAAAAATGAGGCTGTCTAAACAGGTAGCCGAATTGAAAAAAAGAATCCCTAATACAATGGTGTTAGGGATTTTTTTTTGATCCTCTGAACATTACAGTTTATTGTAACGCTTAGCGTATGGTATTATCGTTTAATGGTTTGCGTAGGGGCGAATTGAATTCGCCCTGTTATAAACAGTACCTATTTTTTACATTCACCTATTTCCTATGATCATCCATTTAATTTATATGCAAATACACATTATTTATAGCTAAGAAAATATATTTTCCATAAATAGGTAAATGTATCTGTATCATGGGAGGGCGAATGCAATTCGCCCCTACAAAAATGGAATAATATCATCCGTGTAATCTTAAAATCCTGATTCAGAATTATTAACAGAAAATATTCACCAAAAAACAAGCAACTCCACTAATTTTCGTTGGAAATTATACGCCCAGCAGACAGTTGTTTGAATCAGGATTTAAAGGATTTATAGCATTAAACATAACGTAGTTGGTTTGATTCGGAAGGTTATTATTAAATGCTGCTTTAATTTCCAGACTTTTCGCCGATGTGTTACACATCGGCGAAAAGAGGTGGAGACAATAAACTTATATAGGAATAAACATTGCACCCAAATCGAAGATGTCCTCTGTAATACTATAAATCCTGTAAATCCTGATTCAGAACCAGATAAAAGCAGGTAATTTTATATTGAAACTTGTCGGGGAGAAGACGCGAGGCATCGCGTCTCTACGAGGCTTTTGGCAAATTCACTTGATATGGGTATTTTTCCTGTATAAAATCAACCGATTTCTGGAATAATATTCTTCCATTTATATCTATCATTTTCAGCAAAACGTTCCGTTGACTGTTGGCAAATTGCAAATTGATAAAATCAGTTGCTGGATTAGGAAAAACTGTAAATTGCTCAGTTAGCGTATTTAACTCCTCAACATTGGTAGTCACCAGATTACCAACATTAAGTCTGACCACAGGAACAATACCAAAGACATTTCCACCAAAACCAACATACGAATAGGTTTCTTTAGTTAGGTCACCTGCGATACCAATTAAAGAACCAAACCGTGGTTTTTGTTTGAGAATAGATGCAGTAATCATACCTCCATAATCAATTTCATCACTCACAGTCATTTCAAAATTAGCTGTTCCAGAAGCATAATACTCGAGCATAACTAAATATTCAGTATTATCTTCGAGTTTAATAGGTTCTAAACCATTGTCTTTATTTAACGGAATAACCACAAGAGAATCAGGTTGTTCTTTACCCCCGATGATATAAAATAAAGTTCCTAAACTGGTTCTTTCTGTAGGCTCTGCGTTGCCATTGGCATTAGCGTCCTTCCATTTATAAATATTTAGAACGGCGGCCTGATCTTTAAGTTGAGCTGCATTGCCCATCATAAAAGATACGCTTTTTATATATTTATTTTTGCCTATAGGCACATAATAATGATTTCCGAAAGCCCAGGAATGCGGTTCTCCTGCTGTCCAACTGGCATCGGCAGGTCTGATTGTTCTGTTTGGGCCTAAATCTTTTGAAAAGGTTGAATCTGTAATTGTGAATAGAAACTCCTGGATATTATTTGAAGAATCTGCATCTACCTTATCTGAAAGAATTTCATAATAGCCGAGATAAACACCTTTTGCCGCAGGAGTGAAAGTTTGAGAAAATAATTTATTCTCAACCACCGCATTAGAAGGTAAAGTATCATAGACATTTCTCGTTTTAAAAACTTCCTTAAAACCATTATCGAGGATGATAACTTCTAAAGGTACTTTGAATTGGGTTGCAGCACCTTTATTTTCAACATCAGCGAGGAAATTTATAGGTTCAACGAAATCCAGCGGTGTAGCAGCATTTTGCGGAACAGCGAAGAAAGTATTTACCTGTAAATTAAAAGATTCTTGTTCTACAATTTTCACATCATCGATGCCCCAATAGTAATAATTTGCTTCATATCTGAACTTAATTATTAAACTTTTTGCGCCACCCGTTTTTGGCATCGGAACCCTTAATAAAGTTTTTTCATTAGCATTATTAGTGGTTATATCTGTATTGATAGCAACACTATCCCAACTCACTCCCTTATTGGTTGACCAGGCAACAAAATAGTTGCTTCTAAATTGTCTCGTATATTGGTGAAATTCAACACTATAGGCAGGAGCCGTACTATTGGTTAAAATAATTTCGGGTGAAATTAATTCAGCAATTTGAGGAGCGGCACAAGGACCCAGACCTGCATTGGTACCACATCCTTCATTATTTGAATTACTATCATAAAAATCAGATTCAAATACCATGGCGCCATCAAAACTTGATGGAGATGGGAAAAAAGTTACTCCACCGCAACTACCATTCATTGCACCATTAGGAGATAAACGCCAGCTAACATTTGATACTGCATTACCCGTACAAGAAACAGTTTTTACTGTCCAATTATTTAGTCCACATCTGAAATCACCCTCACCCGGTTTTGACTCCCAGACAACGCCAGGTGCGCTTTTTGTTGGAGAATCAAATCTTTTAATGGTAACATTCAAACCACCTGCTGTAATAAGCGCCCTCAATTTATTACCATCGGCCAACGTCATGTTCAAAACGGGAATTTTAACATCTTTACCCGAAGCTGAAGATGCCATGGGAAAAATATCACCTGCTGCATTATTAAAAATGATAACTGCGATAGCGCCTTTTAATTGAGCATTCAATGCTTTATCAGAAAAAGGACAGGTACCACGGTCAATTACTGCAATTTTTCCAGTCAAATCATTATCTACCTGGCAACCAAGAGTGACTCCAGCGGGACCAGATACAAAAGCTAACTGACCTTTTAATGGAGCTTCGGTTGAACAATAGGTTGCACCGAAATTAGCAATCCAGGATTTGTAACTTCCAGCCACTGAAGAAGGCGCATCAATAATCACAGAATGAGAACCCTGTGCATTAACATGATTATAAAGTAAAGACCCTAAAATTAAAATGGTCATTCTATTCCACATAAACATCTATTTTATATTTTTTAAAAAATAAATATAACCAAAAAAATGACAAAACAATCAAAAAGTAATAAAGTTCCTTTAGTTATGCGGAAAAAGAGGTACCACAACCGCAAGTTTCCTTAGCATTAGGATTATTAAAGCTAAATCCCCTATTTTGAAGGCCATCTAACCAGTCAATTTCCATTCCCAACAAATAGATTGCATGAGCTTTTTGCATAAAAACGGTTAACCCCTCATGTTCATAAACTTCATCATTTTCTTTTGGCGTATCAAAACCAAGAATATAAGAAAATCCGGAACAACCACCACCTTTTACACCGATGCGCAAACCGTGATTATCAGAAATATTTTGATCTAATTTTATTTTACGTAATTGTTTGAGCGCACCTTCAGTAAGGTTAACAGGCAATGTTGACATTTGAGTATCGTTCATCTTAACTTAATTTTATTACGAATATACAAATTCAAACATTATTTGAGGCCATACAGTTGACAATCCCTTAATTTTTATTATTTTTAATTAACTGATTAAAACAATAAAAATGAATATAGCGTCAAGACGTAATTTTTTAGTAAAGTTAGGAGCGGTGGGCAGTTTGTCCTTTTTATCAAACCTATCAAAAGGCAACCACCAAATAGATTCAATCATATCGGCAAAAGCTGAAAAATCAGAAGATGAATTAGTTACTGATGAATCCTTCTGGTATCAAATAAAAATGGCCTTTTCGGTATCCCCTACCTTAATAAACTTAAATAATGGTGGTGTATCTCCGCAACCCAAGGTGGTTCAGGATGCCGTAGAAAGATATAACAAGTTGAGTAACGAAACGCCTTCTTTTTATATGTGGAGAACATTGGATGATGGGCGTGAACCACTTAGAAGGAAATTAGCTGAATTAGCGGGTTGCTCTCCTGATAACTTAGCTATCATGAGGAATTCTTCAGAAGCCCTTGAAAATATAATTTTTGGTATTACACTACAACGAGGGGATGAAGTTGTCCTTTCTAAGCAAGATTACCCAAATATGATCAATGCTTGGAAACAAAGAGAGCATAGAGAGGGTATTGTTTTAAAGTGGATTTCTTTAAATCTCCCTACGACCGATGAAGATTATCTCTATCGAAGCTATACACAGGCATTCACAAATAAAACTAAGGTAGTCCATATCACCCATTTAATTAATTGGTGCGGACAAATTGTTCCAACTCAAAGAATAGCTGTTGAAGCTCGTTCAAAAGGAATTTTATCTGTTATCGATGGAGCTCATAGTTTTGCTCATATTGAATATAAAATTCCAGATTTAGAGGGTGATTTTTATGGAACCAGTTTACATAAATGGTTATGTGCGCCTTTTGGGAGTGGTTTATTGTATGTTAAACAAGATAAAATTAGTTCATTATATCCATTAATGGCCGCGGGGGATCCCGTATCATCTGATATACGAAAGTTTGAAAACCTTGGCACCAGATCCTTTGCCATCGAACAAGCTATCGGTCAGGCCATTGATTTTCACTATATGATAGGAGGTAGTCTGAAGCAAAAGCGATTAGAATATTTAAAGCAATACTGGTGTAACAAACTTAAGAAATTAAATGGGGTGAGCATTCACACCCCTTTGGATCCAAAGTTTTCTTGTGCTATTGCTAATTTTAAGATAGCTAATATGGAAACACATGCTATTTCCTCTGAATTGTTATCAAAATACAAAGTACATACTGTTTCTATTGTTTGGGACAATATTGATAGCGTAAGAGTTACGCCCAATGTTTATACCACCACCAGGGATTTGGATGTATTTATTCAAGCGGTAGAAAAAATGGTTGCAAGCAAATCATAAATTAATCTTCATAGATTAAATATTTCTTCCTGGTTTGTTTGTATGCGTTAAGGCCTGGCACCCAGGTATCTTTTATTTGCTGTTCTGTATAACCTGCCTGAATCATTTCTCTTAGTTTGGCATTTCCAGCAAGTTTATCAAAAAATAAACCTGCGAGAAAAAAAGATTCCTTCTCTGGATAGTCTTTGTAAAATTGAATTAGATAACTGAGATCAATGGTTTTTCTTGCTTTAATGGTGCGTTCATCCATGCTGGAGAGGTCAATGCCCCGGCATAGTTTTCCAAGCTGTGGAGGATTCATAGCGCCAGGCTTTGACACAGGTGTGAAAGAAAAATCTCCTGCATTCATATTCGGAGCGCCCACTACCTGAAATTGTTTATTTGTACCTCTCCCAAGGCTGATAGGAGTACCCTCAAAAAAACAAATAGATGGATACAGATAAATAGAACGCATATTGGGTAAATTGGGTGAAGGAGGAATAGGCAAATTATAAACCATTGAATGATTGTAGTTAAAACAAGAAATAACCTGAAGACTACATTTTTTATTCATACCCAGCCAATTTTCACCATTTATCATACTGGCATACTCCCCTATCGTCAAACCATGAACAATAGGAATAGGGTGCATACCAACGAAGGATTGATAAGCTATATCAAGTATTGGACCATCTACAAAATGTCCATTTGGATTAGGCCTGTCAAAGACCATTAAGGGAATTTTGTTATCAGCACAGGATAACATAACATAATGAAGTGTTGAAATATAGGTATAAAATCTGGTGCCAACATCTTGAATATCAAAAATCAATAGGTCAATACCTTCCAAATCAGCCTTGTCAGGTGCTTTTTTTGAGCCATAAATACTAATGATTGGCAAACCTGTTTTAGCATCTTTACTATCTGAAATTTTTTCGCCCGCGTCAGCATTTCCTCTAAAACCATGTTCCGGTGCGAATATTTTTTTTACATTTAAGCCAAGATTAATGAGTGAATCTACCAAATGAATAGAACCAATCATACTTGTTTGATTAACAACCAACCCTATATTCTTCCCTTTTAAAAGAGGTAAGTATTCAGTAGTTCTCTCCGCTCCTGTAAGCAGGTTATTCGTCTGACAAAATAAGATTGAACTAAAAATAAAAGTAAAAAGAATACTTAATGTAGCAATTTTAAAGTTATTTTTCATAATTGATTTAGCTTTTGGCAATTCATTGCTGAAATATAGCGCTTTTTCAACAAATTTTCAATCAACAAAAACGATAGAAATGCAATTTGCGGTCATAGATATAGAGACAACGGGAGGAAATGCAACAAATAATAAAATTATTGAAATAGCGGTAGTTGTTCACGATGGGGAAAAAGTAATTAAAACCTGGGAAACACTAATTAATCCTGAAACCTATATTCCTTATGGCATTACGGAATTAACTGGCATAACGCAATCTATGGTTGCCGATGCTCCTAAATTTTATGAAATAGCAAAAGAATTAATTGAAGTAACCGAGAATACTGTATTTGTGGCACACAATGTTCGTTTTGATTATTCATTTATCAAAAGTGCATTTAGTGATTTAGGTTATACCTTCACCCGTAAACAATTATGTACTATTCAATTAAGTAGAAAGATTTTTCCTTCTCTTCCGAGTTTTGGATTATCCGCCATTTCAAAACATTTGAATATACATAATCCCGACAGGCACAGAGCCATGGGCGATGCAATGACTACGGCAAAATTATTGGAATTAATTTTTAAGGAGATAAATGCCGTTGAAGTAATTGATGATTTAGTAAATATGGGAATCAAGGAGAGCAAACTTCCGAACAATTTGTCTCTTCAAGATATACAATCATTGCCTGATACCTGCGGAATTTATTATTTTAAGAACGAAAATGGAAACATAGTTTATGTAGGAAAAAGTAAAAATATTCAAAAAAGAGTAGCTTCACATTTTTCAGATTACACGGAAAAAGCATCAAAATTGCAACGATTAGTTTACGATATAGACTTTGAAGAAACCGGTTCTGAATTAGCCTCACTCATTTTAGAATCTTATCAAATAAAAAAAATAATGCCTGAGGTTAACAAGGCACAAAGAGCGAAAACATATCAGTTCATAATTTATAGTTACCTTAATAATCAAGGATATTTATGTTTTGATATAAAGCAGAAAAAGGATTTCAAGAAGAATAAAAAAGTAGAGATTCTCTCTGAGTATAGTAAAATAACCATTGCAAAGAGCAGATTAAGCGCTTACAGGCAGGAATTTAACCTATGTGATCATTTGATGGAAGGAGATTCGTTATTTGGCATTCCTTGCTTTCACTATAAAATAAAACAATGCGCTGGTGCTTGTTGCTCAAAAGAAGAAGTAACTTCTTATAATGAGCGTGCAGAATTAGCAAAACTGAAATTGAAAAAGAGTTTAGATGGCAGTTTTTTAATAATAGATGAGGGAAGAACAAAGGGAGAAAAATGTATCATTGCTGTTCAAAGCGGTCAATTCTATGGCTATGATTATATTGAGGAAGAATTATTTCAAGATTCACTTGGTCAATGGGAAGAATTCATTAAAAAATATCCTGAAAATGGAGAAATAAATCAAATTATAAGCAGATATATGACTAAAAACAAATTAACAACAATAACAATATAGGCATCAAGAAGAAGCGTACATTGACAAATACGTTTTCATTTCGTCGTGAATTTTTTTAGCTTCTTTCGCAGCGGCCTCCTCAAAATCAATTCCTTTAGAGGCATAAATGATGGATCTTCCTACATTTACTAAAAGACCTGCTTCTTTTGTCAGCCCAAAAGAAGAAATCTCCTTTAAATCCCCCCCTTGAGCACCAACACCGGGAATGAGGATAAAATGATTAGGTATAATTTTACGAATCTCGGCTAGTTCATTTGGGTGAGTAGCACCCACAACAAACATGGTATTTGCTTCATTTCCCCAATTTTTTGCTTCGCTAATGACTTTCTGGTATAATTTTTCGCCAGATTCGAGCGTCAGAAATTGAAAATCTTTACTCCCAGGATTTGAAGTAAGGCCAAGAATAACAACCCATTTATCGGGATATTCATAAAAAGGTATAATAGAATCGCTACCCATATACGGTGCAACGGTTACTGCATCGGCCTTTAAATAATCAAAAATAGCTGAAGCATATTTACCCGAGGTATTACCGATATCACCCCTTTTTGCATCGGCAATAACAAAATGAGAAGAAGGAATATAAGCAAATGTTTCTTCCAGTATTTTCCACCCGAGAGACCCTATACTTTCATAAAAAGCCCAATTTGGTTTATAAGAAACACAATAATCCTTCGTACAATCAATAATCCTTTTGTTAAATTCAAGTAAATCTTTAGGTGATTTACTTAAAGAATCTGGTAAAAGATTAGTATCAGGATCCAATCCAATACAGAGATATGATTTTTTTTCAAAAATATGCTTAATCAGCGCGGCACGATTCATACAACTTGAAACTAAATTTTAACACCATTAACAGCTTCGACTCCAATAATTTGGGGAATTTTGCCTTTAATGGCATCTTCTAATCCAGCCCTCATTGTAATAAAAGACATAGAACAACTTTCGCAGGCCCCCAACCATTTTATTTTGACAATAAAATCATCGGTGAGCTCGACGAATTCGACATCGCCCCCATCTACCCTTAGATGTGGCCTAACACTTTCCAACGCATTTTCAATAAGCGGATAAAGAAGTTCTTTTGACATGGATGACATTAGGCATTAGATATTTGAATGAATATTAATTTTGAGTAAAGTGGCCTTAGCAATTTCGTTAAAAGCAGGTTGAATTAAATCTGCCTGTTCATTAAGATAAGCAGGCAAACCATTGTCCCCTCCTTCCCTAATACTTTGAATCAAAGGCACCTGACCTAAAACATTGGTGTTTCCATAAGAAGCCAGCTTTTGCCCTCCACCCTGACCGAAGAGGAAATATTTTCTATCAGGATTTTCAGCAGGAGTAAACCAGGACATATTTTCGACTACCCCCAAAATAGGAACATTTACGGAAGGTAATTGAAACATATTCAGCGCTTTAATGGCATCAACGACGGCGACTTCCTGAGGCGTAGTTACAATAATAGCACCGGTTAGCTGGACAGTTTGAACCAAACTAAGTTGAACATCACCTGTACCTGGAGGAAGATCAACGATTAGAAAATCTAATTCAGGCCATAAAGTATCCAGGAAAAATTGTTTAATAATCCCGGATAATCTTGGACCTCTCATAACTACCGCTTGTTCAGGTTCAATAATGAAACCCATAGAGATAAGAGGCATACCAAAGGCAATCAGTGGTTTGATTTTAGGTTGGCCGTTCACCGTATCCACTTCTGGTCTTTTTCCTGACAGACCGAGCATAGTAGGTATGGATGGACCATAAAGATCAGCATCCAGAATGCCCGTTTTAAATCCGGCGGCCTTCAATGCAAGCGCAAGATTAACTGAAATCGTAGATTTTCCAACCCCACCCTTTCCAGAACCAACGGCAATAATATGTTTAATCTGAGGTAACAAATTATTGTCAGGAGCCGGTATTGAAATTTTGTCATTTACCAAATGGACATGAACATTCAGTGCTGGATAAATGGTGTTAATTTCCTGGACACATTTGAAGTGTAATTCTGATTTTTCAGAACTAATCAAGCCAAAAACATGAAGATTAAAGAAAAGATTATTTTCTTCCAATCTAAGTTGATTGACTATATCAGAAGATACAATATCCTTTCCTGTTTTAGGATGAAGGACATTTTTTAGTATTTTAGTAATTTCCTGGATATCCATCATGGATTTTTAACTTTATCAAAGGTAGTAATTTATAAAACAACATGACATAAAAATCGGTTTTAAGACTTACCTTTGCGATGCTATGAGAATACATAAGGATATAAATAAATTACCCGTTTTCAAACAAGCGGTAATAACGATCGGATCATTTGATGGTGTCCATTTAGGACATAAAAAATTGATAAATAAGGTTAATCGTCTTGCAAAAAGTACGGGTGGGGAAAGTGTGTTAATAACTTTCGACCCACATCCAAGGCAAATTGTCTTCCCTGGAGATGATTTTCAGCTACTTTCCACGATAGAGGAAAAAATAATTTTACTTGAAAAATTAGAGGTAGATCATCTGGTAATTGTTCCTTTTACGGTAACCTTTGCACAGCTTAGTGCAGATGAATACATAGAAATGTTTTTGGTTAAATTATTTAAACCAAGATATATTGTTATTGGGTATGACCATAGGTTTGGATTAAGCAGGCAGGGCGACATACATTTTTTAAAATGGCACGGCGCTAAATTTGGCTATGAGGTTATCGATATCGAGAAACAAGAAATCGAAGAAATAGCTATTAGCTCAACTAAGATACGAAGAGCTTTACTTCAGGGAGATATTAAACAGGCAAATTTACTTGCTCAAGATCACTATATTTTATCTGGTGAAGTTGTACACGGAGATAAAATGGGAAAGAAATTAGGATTCCCAACTGCTAATATTCAAATATCTGACAAGCACAAATTAATACCTTCAGATGGTATATACGCCGTTTGGGTTCATATTGATAATACTCAATATGAAGGTATGTTATATATTGGACATCGACCCAGCATTAATTCAAAGCGATCATTAAGGATTGAAGTCAATATATTTGACTTTGATAAAGAAATTTATGGAAAAAAAATTAGTATCCTTTTAGTAGAATTTTTGAGGTCAGATCAACAACTTGACACTTTGGATAAACTATCAAAAATTATTTCTGAAGATAAAATTCATGCAAAAGCTGTTTTAGCACAGGCAAATAAAATAGAACCAAAGAAGATTAATCCAGAAATAGCTATCGTTATTTTAAATTATAATGGAAAAGAGTGGCTGACCAAATTCCTTCCAGATGTTATTAAATATAGGTTGGACAATGCTAAAATTATCATTGCTGATAATTTTTCAACAGATGATTCTGTTGCTTTTTTAAATGAAAATTTTGGTAACGACATTGAAATTATAAAACTTCCAAAAAATACTGGTTATGCGGGAGGTTATAATGAAGCGTTAAAGTTAATACAGGCAGATTATTTCCTATTGCTTAATTCTGATGTTTTAGTCACTGAAAATTGGATGACTCCCCTATTGGAAGTCATGGAAGCAGACTACAACGTTGCTATTTGCCAGCCTAAGATTCTTTCTTTTGATAACCCATCTAAGTTTGAATATGCAGGAGGTGCCGGAGGTTGGCTTGACATTCTAGGTTATCCATTTTGTAAAGGAAGAGTATTAGGTCATATTGAATATGACTTAGGACAATATGACTATCCGTCGGAAATTTTTTGGGCCAGTGGTGCTGCTTTTATGATTCGGGCCCCTTTGTTCAAAGCGATAGGTGGTTTTGATGCAAGCTATTTTGCGCACATGGAAGAAATTGATTTGTGTTGGAGAGTAAAAAGGGCAGGCTTTAAGGTCATGGTTGTTCCTGATGCTATCATTTATCATGTTGGAGGTGGCACGTTAGACTACGACTCCCCAAAAAAGGTTTATTTGAATTTTAGAAATTCACTATATACCTTAATGAAAAATGAACCAATCACTCATTTGTTATGGAAAATTCCCGCCAGATTTATTTTGGACGGTTTTGCAGCCATTTTATATCTGGTCACTAAGGACAGACATTTTGTAATGTCCATATTGAAAGCCCATCTTTCTTTTTATAAAAATTTTAGAAGGGTATTACAAAAGCGAGCTGAAGGAAATTCTTTAGTAAGGGCACTGAGAACCAAAGAGAGAAATACTGTCGTTGGAAGATATTCAAAATTGATTGTTTTGGATTATTACTTATTTAATAAAAAAACCTTTAAGGAAATAATTCAAAATGAAAACGAACATTGATATTTTGTATAGCGACGAAGACATCGTGGTAATTAACAAACCCTCGGGTATGTTGAGTATTCCCGACAGATTTGAAGCGTCCAAAGAAAATTTATCTGTTTTATTGAAAACTCATTTCAATGGTGATATTTTTGTAGTTCACAGAATTGACAGAGAAACCAGTGGCATATTATGTTTCGCAAGAACAGCAGATTCTCACAAACATTTAAATAATCAGTTTTTACTTCACAAGGTAGATAAAACTTATTATGCTTTTATTGATGGTCATCTTGACGATGATGAGGGAACAATTGATGCAAGAATTGCACCCCATCCTTATCAGGAAGGTAAAATGATAGCGGGAAAAGTTGGAAAAGAGGCCTTAACTCATTATAGAGTACTGGAAAAATTTAGATTAGGTTCTTTTGTAGAAATTAAAATTGAAACGGGAAGAACGCATCAGATCAGAACCCACTTTAAGTATATTAATCACCCATTATTGGTGGATTCAATTTATGGAAAAAGAGAGGCTGTTTTCGGGAAGGATATTAAAGGACACAAATACCACGCCATCGTAAAACCAGAAGAGGAAGATAGACCATTACTTCATCGATTGTCATTACATGCTGGTAAATTAGGACTAATTCACCCTACAAAAGAAATAAAAATGGAATGGGAAGCTCCCCTACCAAAAGATATGAAAGCCACTTTAAACCAATTAAAAAAATGGAATAAAATATAATTTATTCCATTTTTTTATTGATCAATCTTTTAATGAATGATTGCTGAAGTGGCTCCGCGTGGAATTCGAATTTCTTCAACAAGATCTTGAATGTGTTTTGGAGGAGGTGGAGTAAACTTGCTGATTATAATTGAGACTACAAAATTTAGAATCATTCCCAGCGTTCCAATGCCCTCCGGCGAAATGCCAAACCACCAATGATCCTTATTGTTAAGTTCAGGATTCATGAATTTAAAATAAATGAGGTAACCGAGGGTGAAAATAAGTCCTATAATCATACCGGCGATAGCACCTTCCTTATTCATTCTTTTTGAAAATATACCCATAATAATAATTGGAAAAAAGGATGCGGCGGCCAGACCGAAGGCAAAAGCTACCACTTCCGCCACGAATCCGGGCGGATTTACCCCAAAATAACCAGCTACAACCACCGCAAAAATAGCAGCCATTCTGGCATATAGAAGTTCACTTTTCTCAGAAATATTGGGAGCCAGTGCATTTTTCAATAAATCACGGCTAATAGCTGTAGAAATAACAAGTAACAGACCTGCCGCAGTAGAAAGCGCAGCTGCTAATCCACCTGCAGCTACCAAAGCAACTACCCAATTGGGTAAACCGGCAATCTCAGGATTTGCCAAAACCATGATATCTTTATCTATGGTTAACTCATTTTTAACTTTATCTTTTTGGTATAGAATCATACCATCCTGATTTTTGTCCTCTATCGTAATTAGACCTGTTTTTTGCCAGTTTTGTACCCAGGTAGGAAGCGATTCAATTTTTTGACCGTTTATATTGGTTATCATATTGTATATACCAAACACCCCAACGGCAGGCGCCGTTGTATATAAAATAGCGATAAACAACAAAGCATATCCAGCTGATTTCCTCGCATCTTTCACTTTTGGTACAGTAAAAAATCTTACAATAACGTGAGGTAAACCTGCTGTGCCGACCATTAAAGCAGCCGTTATAAAAAACATGTCCAACATTCCCTTACTTCCAGAAGTATAGGCTATGAAACCCAGTTCAGTAAGTAATCCATCTACTTTGTCTAACAGATAGGTACCATCATTTAAGGTACCACCAAAGCCCAATTGAGGAATTGGATTACCGGTAAGTTGTAAACTTATAAAAATAGCGGGAACCATGTAGGCAAAAATCAAGACACAATATTGGGCAACCTGAGTATAGGTAATTCCTTTCATACCGCCTAAAACGGCGTAAAAAACGACAATAATCATACCGATTATCACACCAGTATTGATATCAACCTCAAGAAAACGTGAAAATACAATCCCCACTCCCCTCATCTGACCAGCTACATAGGTAAAAGAAATAAAAATGGCTGCGACAACGGCTACTAACCTTGCGGTTTGGGAATAATACCTGTCACCAACAAAATCAGGCACGGTATATTTTCCAAATTTTCTTAAATAAGGGGCTAACAAAAGAGCTAACAGAACATAACCACCAGTCCAACCCATTAAATAAACACTGCCATCATAACCCATAAAAGAAATGAGACCAGCCATAGAAATAAAAGAAGCTGCTGACATCCAGTCAGCCGCGGTGGCGATGCCATTAGCCAGCGGAGAAACACCTCCTCCTGCAATATAAAACTCCTTTGTACTTGACGCTCTTGTTTTAATAGCTATACCGATGTAAAGAGCAAATGTTAATCCTACTATAATATAAGTCCAGGTTAAAATATCCATTACAAAATTTTAAATTCGTGAAACAGGTTAAAAGAAGAATCAAACTTATTCATCCACATCGAATTCCTTATCTAACTTATTCATTCTCCAAACATAATAAAAAATAATAAGAAGGAAAACATAAATTGAGCCTTGTTGAGCGAACCAAAAACCTATTTTAAATCCGCCCATTCTGAACTGATTTAATTCCTTGACAAAAACGATACCCAACAAAAAGGAGGAAATGAACCAAATAAGCAATAAACCGGCTAAAATTTTAATGTTAGCGCGCCAATAAGCAGATCTACTATGATCTTCTTGTTTTAAGTTATTCATAAAAAATCATTTTATTTACCGTCTTTATGACCTTAAAGCTTCGACATCTGAGATAGATTTAGGTATTGGATTACCCAAAATTTCATGTCCATCCGGAATTACGAGCACATTATCTTCAATCCTTACGCCGGTAAAATCCCGATAGGCAGGTAACTTATCATAGGCTATAAAATCTGAATGAATTTTATCATTCCCCCATTTATCCATTAATTGGGGAATAAAATAGATCCCTGGCTCAACGGTAAGTACAAATCCCTCTTCCAATTTCTTTCCTAGTCTCAAAGATTTCAAACCAAACTGGGTACTTCTTGAAACCGAGGCATCATAACCTACATAAGCCTCGCCTAAGTCTTCCATGTCATGAACATCCAAACCAATCATGTGACCGAGGCCATGAGGAAAGAACAAGGCATGAGCGCCGGCAGCTACCGCGTCCTGCGGATTTCCTTTCATGAGACCTAACTGAGTAAGACCTTCTGCAATGTTTAATGCCGCTTGCAGATGAATATCTTTATAGCTAATACCAGGTTTAATCTGATTAATAGCTTTTATTTCAGTGTCAAGGACAATTTCATAAATGTCCCTTTGCATGGAAGAGAAAGATTTTGAGACAGGAAATGTTCTGGTTATATCCCCTGCATAATGACCAGCTGATTCAGAGCCGAAGTCACCTAAAACTAATCCACCCTCTTTCAACTTCCCACTATAACTATGATTATGAAGAGTTTGACCTTGCGTTGTTAAAATGACAGGATAGGAAATTCTCCCCCCATTACCAACAGAAATACCTTCAACTAAACCCGTTAATTCATATTCAAACATACCTGCTTTAGCGGAAATCATTGCTGCCACATGCATTTTACCTGAAATATTGACAGCGTCAATCATTTCCTGAATTTCATAAGCATCTTTCACCGACCTTTGGGCGACCACTTGTTTGATTAATTCTTCAGAAATTAGCTGATGATATGATATATTTGATTTTTTAATAAAATCATTAATAAAAAGCATGTTTTCAGCTCTGTATGGAGGTAGAATATGAACATTTCTGCCTTGATTCAAAGCGTCTGATAAATAGTCAGCTATAGCAGAGGTTGGTTTCACGAGGACAATACCAGACTTTTCTGCTAATGATTCCAAGGTTGGCAATGCACCGAGCCAAACAATCTGATCAAGGGTAAAATTGTCTCCAAATAAGATGGTTTCCCCTGAATTGGTATCGAGAACCACGGACAAATCGGGCCTATCAATCCCGATATAATATAGAAAATTACTATCCTGCCTGAAGTGGTAAGTATTATCAGGATAATTCATAGGACTTTCCCTATTTCCGGGAAAAAAGATGAGTCCATCTTTCACATTATTCAAAAGAATTTTTCTTCTTTGAACATACACAGCGGTTGGTATAATTACAGCCATTACAAAATATATTTAACACAAATTAACTAAATTTTGGGTTTAAACATATATACCATTCCACATTCTGCGTAATTATATAAATTATCCTCATGACCTTTACTCAAAACGGTGAAAATCTGCCAGTTCTTTAGCTTATAGTTAATTTTTAACGAAGAAGCCACATTATCGTCACCGTCACCAATATAGCCCCAATAACCTCTATATTGAGGAGAAAAAGACCAGTTTCCTAAATTATACCTGGCACCGAGGCCAAATAAAAAAGCATCATTCTGTAAATAATCATCTCTATTGGTTTGCCAGACGTAAAATCCGAGCATACCAAAAAGCCTTAGACGAGAAGTAATAGTCTTACCCGATGTTATATCAAAAGAATAGCCCGGTGCATCAGTGCCCCTTGCAGCATTTACATGGGTGGAAGTGGCAAAACGAAAAGAAACTCTAAAAGCCGCATCTAACCAATGGGTACTTTCTTTACTTAGCTGTAATAAAGAATTAAAGATTATGTCAGCCATTGCATGTCTATCGTAATAGGCGGGAAAGTGAACTTTTCGTACTGTTTTCCAGTCATGACTTGTTGTATAGACTTCCCTGGGAACCCATGAAATATCGAAGCTCATTTTTTTATTTTCCGTTGGATAAGTCAGGAAAAAAGACTGAGCGTAAGTAAAATCACCTATCGACCGTAAAAAGCGCGCAGAAGAACCAAGCGTTAACAGGCTGTCCGTCCGTCCTTCATTTAATGTAGGAATGGGTAATGCATTAGGCCCTAAAAATTTGGGTGAATAGGTAATATAATTTCTCCAATGCGTGGTACCATCCCAATTCACATTAGTTGCCCACCATTGATAATCCTGACTAAGCAGCGAAAAAGGAAATAAAAGCAAAACTAAAATAAAACAGTTCAGTAAAGACTTAAACCTTCTTAAGAACATAAACCAAAGAACTAGCTTTTGAGGAATCCACCCAGCTCATAACAGAAGAATACAGACCAGAAAATACACCGCCAATGAAACTTCCTTTGCCCTGATTTTTATACTTTTCACTTAGGAGACTTACGTAAAAAGGATCCAGGGGCAAACTTTTCTTAGTGACTAGTTTGAAGCCAGAAGTCATCAACCATTTTTCCATAAATTGAGGAGAAAAATGCCATAAGTGCCTTGGAACATCGTAAGCAGCCCAATAATCACCATAAAATGCTGCATCCGTACTTTTAAAATTAGGGACAGCTATCATTAATAATCCATCATCCAAAAGAGACAGGTTAATTTTTTCTAAAAAATCTTTAGGTTGATGAATATGTTCCAATACATGCCAAAGAGTAATTACACCATATTTATCGGCAGTTGAATCAGATAAGAAATCGTCCGGAGTCATTACCTCCAAACCGAACTGAGTAATGGCGAAATTTCGAGCCCCTTCATCTACTTCTACCCCTTTAACCTGAAAACCATTTTGTTTTAAGGCATGCATAAAATGTCCGGTACCACAACCGATATCCAATAACTTTTTATGAGACGAAAAAGATTTAATCCAATTAATTTTTTGTTGGATCATAAAATCTCTTGCTGCATGATAGAGCGTATTGACAATTCCCTTTTTAGTATTTGAGTGAGAGATATAATCTTCACTTTGATAATATTTCCCAATAGAGGAAGCGTCAGGAATAGGATTTGTAAATCTCAATCCACAATCTTCGCAATCGAAAAGACTAAACGTTTCTTTTGAAACAGAATGATCTTTAAGGAAAAAAGCGATTTTTGTTTTTTCACTTTTACAAAATGGGCAACACAAGGTTTGTTCGTTCGAAATGGACATTAAAAAATATATTTAATCAATTCTAATTTTTCTTAATTCGGAGATTACCAGAGGTCTCAATTTTCTGGCAGCTTCCAGGAGAAGGACTGCATCGGTAGGAAAAACGGCAGGTCTATTGCCCAGTCTCTTTTTTGTATCCTCTGTTAAAGCTCTCTCATCACCTTTAAAGGAGGCTGCTCTATTTTCAAAAATAGCAACGGCATTAATATCTCTGCTTTCTCTTACCCCTTTGGTATGTAAATCAATCACTTCAAGGCGGCCAGATAAGCCAGCGGATTTAGATTGAAAAACTTCTAAAATCTGCGCCTCAATCACCTTATTTTTAGGTAATTTGATATCATTTCCAGCGGTATCCTTTTTAACATTTCCCTTTTCATCTAATAGATATTGAAATCCATCGGGAATTTCCTTTTTCTCACTGAATGATTTTTCACTCACTGCTCCGGGACTAACCTGCACATTTGAAAGGATTAAGGTAATACCCAGGTCATACTCTCTATTTCTCTCAGGATAGGCATCAAATTTTTGCCATTCCCTATCGAGGTCCCTGAAACCGAGTCTCAAAATTTCATCTTCTAAGCCAGCCGGAAAAACGGCTTGAGAATAATTTTGCACGTTAACCAATATCTTAGTAATACCCAACTCTCTGGCATCCCTTTCAAGTTGGGGAACATCCATAAATCTTGCCGAATAATTTTTCAATCTTAACAAAGCGTCATAAGCTTTTCGTGCGGGGATTCTATCTTTTGTACTTCTTGCTTCCTGCAAAAAATCTTTAGCGGAAGAGTATAAAAAGTTTATGGTTTGTTCCTTTGCTTCTTTTTCTAAATCATTGGTATTTACGAATAAGAAATTAGCCTTTTTACCATTTTCATCCGTTAGCGGTAACAAAGGTCTAATACTTTCCTGCCTATTTGAAATAGTAGCATAAACGGAGAGAATAGTTTCCCAAGATTCAGGATTCCCTTCATTTTTTAACTTTTCAATATAGGCCATATCCTTGTCTGTAACTTTCTTAAAAGCGGTTTCAAGGCCTCTTACATATTCTACTTTATTTACTTTTGCCCCAGATAACTTATTTGTTGCAAAATAAATAGCCTTATCATATTGACCCGAATCAACCAATTTTTCTATGGAGGTACAACTAAAAGATGACATCAATAAAAAAAATACAAAAAAAGGAGTGGCTATATTTTTCATAAATAATGGTTTGGTTCAAAATTACAATTATTTTTCATGATTCGCCCAGATACCAGCCAAATGCACTATCATTTCTGATGATTTTTCCATATCCTGCACCGAAACCCATTCTTCAAGAGAATGAAAAGCATGTTCACCGGCAAATAAATTGGGACAAGGAAGACCCATGAACGACAATCTTGATCCGTCAGTCCCCCCTCTAATAAATGACTTAACAGGTTTTAGTCCAGCCTGTTCTATGGCCTTATAAGCATAATCGGATACAAAGGGATAATTTTTCAGCACTTCATACATATTGCGATATTGCTCAGTAACTATAATTTCTGCCGACGACTGTGGAAATTTTTCAAGGACAAGATCTACCGTGCTTTTTATATAATTTTCCATGTCAATGAGACCGAAAAGATTAAAATCTCTGACAATTAAATGAAGGGAAGTTGATTCCGTTTTCCCAACAATATTTACGGGGTGAATAAACCCTTGTTTATCTTTAGTCGTTTCAGGGCTAAGCTTATCCTTAGGCAAAAGATCTAAAAAAAGACCTGCCATTTTAATGCTATTTTCCAATTTACCGTAGGCAAATCCAGGATGAGCGGAAACCCCTTTAAAAATTATCTCTACGCCATCGGCTGAAAAAGTTTCATCTTCCATAGAACCCAAGCGTTCACCATCGATGGTATAGGCAAAATCGGCGCCCAATTTTTCAAGGTTCACAAAATTTACGCCTTTTCCGATCTCCTCATCGGGTGTAAATAAAATTTTAATTGTCCCATGGGGAATTTCAGGATTAGCTACCAGGATATTCATTGCATTCATAATGGCGGCCACTCCCGCTTTATTATCGGCACCCAACAAGGTCAAACCACTGGCTGTGATGATATCATTCCCAATTTGTTCTAATAGATCCGGATGATTTTCAGGAGAAATTGACAAGTGAGGATTATCGGAAAAATGAATAATACCTCCATCATAATTTGAATGAATGACAGGAACGACATTTTCACCAGGCGCATCGGGAGAGGTATCTACATGGGAACAAAAACAAATAACGGGTACTACCCTATCAACATTGGAAGGCAAAGTAGCGTAAACATAACCATATTCATCTAAATGTGCATCGATTAAGCCCATATCGGTAAGTTCCTCAACAAGGAGAGCGCTTAGATCTTTTTGGCAAAATGTAGAGGGAAAGGTAGAAGAAAAGGGATCCGACTGCGTATTAATTTTCACATACCGAAGGAAACGAGAAACGACATCATGATTAAAAGAGGCGGGAATCATACTAATTACTTTAGACAAATATATAAAAAAAAAAGCCCGCATCAAAATCTGAGCGGGCTTTCAAAGCATCTTATACATTTAAAACTATAGGGCAGATTTAACAGTCTTAATAATTACAGCTGCTACTTTATAGGGATCTGCCGCAGAATTTGGACGGCGATCTTCGAGGTAGCCCTTCCAACCCTTTTCTACGGTAACAACTGGGATTCTAATGGAAGCACCTCTGTCAGAAACACCATAACTAAAATCGTTGATAGAAGCGGTTTCATGTTTACCTGTTAATCTAAGGTGATTATCGGGACCATACACATCAATATGTTCTTTAACATTGGCACCGAAAGCATCCATTATTTTAATATACGTTTTTTCATCTCCGCAGGTACGAAGGGTAGTATTTGAAAAATTGGCGTGCATACCGGAGCCATTCCAATCGGTGTCGCCCAAAGGCTTGCAATGCCAATTGATAGTAACGCCATGAGCTTCCGCTGTTCTTTCCAATAAATAACGAGCTACCCAAATCTGATCACCTGCCTCTTTTGCACCTTTTGCAAAAATCTGAAATTCCCACTGACCCGCAGCAACTTCAGCATTAATACCCTCGACATTTAAGCCAGCATCTAAGCAAATATCCAGGTGCTCTTCTACTACCTCTCTACCGAAAGCATTTTTTGCTCCGACAGAACAATAGTAAGGACCTTGAGGAGCAGGATATCCATTCGCCGGGAAGCCAAGAGGCATATTCGTTTCCGGATCGTATAGGAAATACTCTTGTTCAAAGCCAAACCAAAAATCATTGTCATCATCATTGATTAAAGCGCGAC
>JAJTER010000051.1 GCA_021299835.1 Saprospiraceae bacterium
CAGTCCGAAATCTGGATATTACCGTTAAAAATAATCTGGAACTTCCCCAAAATGCCAGTATCCAATATAATGGCATGGCTGATTGGAGGCTTGTGGATCGTGATTCTTTTACTTTAACCAACCAGGAAGGGTTGATTTGCAGGGAAGCATGGAATAGTAGCACATCTAAAACAGCTGCTACGATAATTCCTAACACGCCTTTTAGCAAAAAATGGATTTTAAGACCAGACCAAGAAGGTAATGATATATTAAAAAAACAATTTAATCTTTCAGGGATACCGCATAAAATGGTAAAAGTCGTGTTCACTTACTATTTTCTTGATTCTTGGGATGCTGATGAAAGTGGTTTTGCCGCGTTTTCTTCAGTTGAGACGCCTTCAGCTTCAGAAACTGGTGGTAATCTGCAGGTTGCCTGGTTCAATCAATCACCTGTCGTTTTTAGTGAGCATGCTTTTGCAGGTGATCCGGGTATTTCAAACAGAGCGTCAGGTTATACAGACGCTGCTGTTCGTGGAGAGATGTCCGCTTTTCATTCCGGCAATTCTTTTTGGGTAATCTTTGGTTCGAATCTGAATGAGGGTGCTCTAAATGAAAGCTATGGTATTTCTAACATTGAAATCTGGGTACGATGAAGTTTATAAACTTTTCAAATTTAAAGGATGGCTTTAAAAGTCATTTATACTTTCTACTGCTGGGTTGTATGATATGCTGTAACATGGACCTCCAGGGACAAGCTACGCTGAATATCCAGGGAATTATTAAAAAGTCGTCAGGGGCCAATCTGGATGATGGTACTTACAGTATGAGATTCCGGTTATATACAGTCGCGACAGGATCTACACATATATGGGAAGAAGATCATACCAATAGGGTTGACGTAACCTCAGGGGTATATAACGTAGTTCTTGGGCTGATAACACCTTTTACCATTTCTTTCGACAGAAGCTATTTCCTTGGTGTTTCCGTAGATGGTGGAGCAGAAGTATCTCCCCGTATTCGTCTGACAGGAGCTCCATATTCTCTATCACTTATGGGTCAGAAAAATATTTTTCCATCTACAGGTGCAGTTGGCATTGGAACAGTAAGGCCCGATACAAGTGCACGATTGCATATAAAAAGTGATAGCGATACAACGGCAAGATTCTTGCTTGAGGGTAAAGATACAGCTGTTATCGTTATGAAAACCAGGACTGATACAGCATCCATTTCTTTTAATGGGACTAAAATTACTATACCCGATTTAAGTATTAACTATGCTTCTGGAGTCTCATTGCCAAAGGGACAATCAGTAAAATATAATGCGCTTTCTACCTGGCAATTGGTTCAGGTGGATACATTACTAGATAGAGGGGTCTGGACTTGTATTGATGACTGGAAAGTGCAATCTAGTATACATTATGATGTTAAGCGTGAATACGGCCCGTTTAATAGTTACATCATTTGGCCTAATTCTAAGGGAAAAGATGTGTTGTTCAAGAATATAGATTTAGGGGGAATTCCACATACAATGGTGAAAGTTGTATTTACCTTTCATTTTTTTGATACCTGGGATACTGATGAATTTGGCTTTGCAGCGTTTGGGACGGAATCCCCTTATGATGGGCCTGAACAAACAACAGGCAAATTTCAGGTTGGCTGGAGGCAATATGCTCAAACAAATTTCAGTACCCTATTTTCTAATTCTGGCTATTTTAAAGGGTCTTCCACCCTGGCCGCTTCCGATTATAATATACAGGGAGAAATGGTTGCCCAAACTGATGCCAATAATATTAGGATTTATTTTGGTTCGAATCTGGATGGTAATGCCGGGGATGAAACTTATGGTATCAGCAATGTTCAGATTTGGGTAAGATAACCGATTTATAGAATTTATCAATGTGAAAATATATGCGTAATTCAGCTAATATTTTAGTGCTTCTGGTTTTATGGTTACTTGTTTCATCCGTAAAGGTTTGGGCACAGGCAAGCCCCAATTGCACAACCCTAAGTGTAGAGGATTATTACACGGGTCGTACTTTTTTTAATTATGGCAGTGCTTCAAATAACGTCAATACCAAGGTTAAACTTAGTGCAACGGTTGGGCAGACGGTTTCGGGAAATTTCTTCGGTTCGGGGGTCAAGGGAGGTTTTGGCTTCTGGGCTGGTTTTACAATGCCGCCGAAACCACCGGTTGTCGTTGCCAGTCAGGGTGATCTGGAGGATAGGATAGAAATAAAATGGACGGCAGATCCATTAAGCCCTTCTGCATCTTCCTATAAAGTTTATAGAAATAATGCTTTATTAGCGACGGTTGATGGGGAAACTTTTTCTTTTATAGATTTTAATGTAATTGCTGGAACATTTTATACCTATTCTGTAAGCGGGATTAATTCCTCGGGAGAAGGGAATAAATCGTCAACTTTAGGTCATATCAGCCCAAATGGTGTTGTTACAGGTAGAATTACTTCAGGAACCAAAAACCCTGTGGTTGATGCGGAGGTAACTCTTTCTCCAACCTTTGGATCCAGTGTTATTTTCACTGGAGATGATATGGCCTTTACAGAATATAATACCAAATTTCCAAGAACTAATTTTACTTTAACCGCCTGGATAAAACTGGATAGTACAAATGATAGTAATGCGATTTTTGACATGGGGAGTACTGTTTTTAAAAACTGGTGGTTACATACATTACCCTCTTCCACAGGAAAAGGGGTACGCTTTGGTGTAGGGAAAGGTAATAGTGAAAAAACAGAACTGGATTTTACTTTTCCTGATGCAACAAAAAATAACTGGCATAATATCGCAGCCAGCTATAATGGTTCTTCTCTATTATTATATGTTGATGGAAATTTAGTCGGATCAAAAGCTACTACCATTGCTGTAGATAGTATGCCTCTTTTCTTTGGTCAAACCCCAGCTGCTGCCCGTTTTTATAAAGGTCACCTGGATGAAGTACGATTTTTCAATCGGCAGTTGGCTCAGACTGAGGTACAGCAATTTATGAAGCAATCTGGTAATGCAGATTTAAATGGACTTGTGGCTTACTGGAAATTAGATGAAGGGGTAGGCAATAAAGCATTTGATCTTACAAGTAATCGATTTAAGCTTTATTTTTGTGGTCCTCAATGGGATAATATAGATAAGCCTGAAGTGGTAAATACGGCATTAACCGATGCATCTGGCTTCTACAAATTAGTTGGTATCAATTATGGTGCAGGAAATACCTTTACGGTCACTCCTTCAAAAATATTTTATTTTAATCAATCCATTGAATTTAATGCCTCTAATGCAGAATATGCTGATTTAACAAATTTTAAACTGAGGGATAGTGCATCGATTACAATCACTGTTAATGCCTTTGATCTAAGTAACAAACAAGCTATTTTAAGTAAAGCCAAAGCTGACGGCAGCAATGAACTGACTATATTTCAGAATGCAGGAAATATTGAAGTATCCATTGGTAATACCACCCAAAATTTTGGTAGTTTGGGACTTGGCTTTCATCATTTGGTTTTTCTCTTAAATAAAACAGGTTCAACGATTACAGTGACTTTGCATAAAGATGGTACTTTGGTTGGAACCAAATCTTTCGGGGCCATTAACTGGGAGAGTACCGGTCAGCCATGGAAACTGGGAACTCGTGCCACTGGTTCTAATGCCAGAAGTGATTATTTTACCGGATTAATCGATGAGGTCGCTTTTTTTTCTCAAATACTACCTGTAAACAAAATTCAGGCATACGCGAACACGGGCATAGCCGTGACGGATACTTCATTAACCTCCTATTTTAATCTGAATGAGGGAATGGATACCAAGTTAAAAGACTTGGGTACTTCGCTAACTGGAAGTGGTATCCTATATGGAGCTAAGTGGAGTACAGTTACTAACTTAATTCAGTCAGTTCCACATGATTTTTCCCCTGTAAATGCTTTAGTTACGCTGAATCCCAGTAATACAAGTGTGGATAAGATTGACTTTACTGATCAAAGTACAATTCCTGTAAGCGGTTATGTTCGGTTTGAAAATACGAATTGTTTTCAGGGAAAAGTAGAAATACTGGTAAATGGAAAGTCAAATGTACCCCAAATTTTTACAGATAGTGAAGGTAAGTTTACAGCAGATTTTGAACCTGGGAAAAAAATAATCCTGACACCTAAGTTTGAAGATCATTCCTTTTATCCTGCAAGCTGGGAAATCCCTACTATTCAAAGTCCGGTGTCAGGTATTCTTTTCCGTAATCAGGTTAAACGTAAAGTATCAGGGCAAATGGCTGGTGGACTATGCAAGTTGTCTATCATTCCAAATGGTGCCATTGCCAAAATCAAAATCGCTACCCTTAATGGTTGTTTTGAAAAAGTCATACAACTTTCAGCAGATGGTAAATTTAATTTTGATGGTGTTCCTGCAGATTCCGTAACCGTATCTGTTATTGAACATAGTAATCCCATAATCTACAATTTTTTCCAAAATAAAGGTGGAGAAACCATAAATCTGAAATCAGCAAATGATACAGTGGATTTCATCTACTTAGCCCCTCCAAATGTAGAACTTACCCCACTTGACACAAATCTTTGTGGAGATCCTATGCTGGACATGCTTCAAAAAGCTAAAACTACGGTAAAAGTTTATGAACAATATGACGGTGGAAAATGCTATTTGGAAAATGCATTGTTAACAATTAATAATAGTATAGCAAATTTATCACAATTTGATACCCTGATGACTAATGGGTCTTTAGTCCATGAATTTAAGGTTGAAGGTCCTAACATTGTTAGTCCTTATACTAAAAAAATTCAGGTGACTGCAAAATCAAATGGAAATCAATCTACAGCTTCCTTAGAAGCTGTAGTATTGGGAAGAAGAGCAAGGAAAACCACTTTTACATCTTCTTCACCAAGTATTCCTTTACTTATATTACGCGATCCACCGGGTGATGCATCCTACGCTTATGTAGAAGAAGGACAAACAGTCTGTGAAACCTGGTCATTTTCAGCATCAGATGCCAGAGACAGGGCAGGTGATGTTACCTTATCTCTTGGTCCTGATTTTGAATTTGGAACAGGCTTCCCCGGCTTAACAGTTGCAACTGTTATAGATGTTACTGCTGATATTGGTTACACCTTTAGCAGTAATGTGACTAATCTTGCATCTGAGGAGATGGAAATGTGTATAACTTCCACCCGAACTATTTCTACCAGCGATAATGATATTATTGTAGGAGGTGAAATGGGAGGTGATGTTTATGTAGGGGGAGCTATGAACTTCCTATATGGAATAACAGACGAACTATTATATGATACCGCAAAATGTTCCTTTTATCTGGATAAAGGTATGTTTATGTTTCCAGATGGATTTGCAACGACTTTCTTATATACAGAATATCATATTAAAGATAAAATTATTCCTGCATTAATCCTAGCTGGGGATACTTCCAGCGTAAAAGCATGGCAGAATATGATAACCGATAATGAAAGACAGAAAAAGGAAGCTGTATTTTCCAAAAACCTTTCTTTTGATGCTGGAGTTGTCTATGAAGAGTCCGAAACAACAGAGAATAGTAAATCCAAGACTACGTCTTGGGTTCAAAATTTTAGTGATGGCTATGCGCAGGAATTTGGAGTAAACGTCAATGGTTTGGGTGTATCTACTGGACTTACCATTGACTGGACAAAAGAGGAAAGTAAGGACACAACTAAAACCACGGTTGATTCAAGAACCGTTGGTTATGTTTTGGCAGATGATGATGTGGGTGATAATTTTACCGTAAATGTCAGGAAGGATAAAACTTATGCTACACCGGTATTTGAAACGATCAGCGGACAGACGATGTGTCCTTTTGAACCAAACACTCAGCCCAGAGAAGGTGTTGAATTTTCCGCCGATAAATTAGTGGCCATCAATGTGCCTATGAATGAATCGGCTGTTTTCAAGTTGAAACTTGGAAATAAAAGCGAAGCAGAGGAATCAAAGAATTATTCGCTGGAAAGTGGACAGGAAAGTAATCCGAAAGGTGCTGTTGTACTTTTTAATGGGCAGGAGTCTCTGAATGTAGGCGTACCATTCGGCGAAAGTGTTGAAGTGACCATGACCGTAAATCGCGGTCCGGAAGCTTTTACCTATGAAAATCTTTCTGTAAGTATGTTTTCCGATTGCGAGGCCGAACGGGCTGATGCATTGCAAATTGATATAGGTGAGGATTTTAATAAGAATCTGGAATTTGATGTGTTTTTTCTGGTGCCATGTAGCCCCATCGATATTGGGTTTCCTTTGCAAAACTGGGTACTGACTCCTGCTTCCGGAGATACCATGTTAATTACACTAATCAAATTTAACCGATATGATACAGAGCTTGAAACAATCAGAGTTCAGTATCGTCGAAAACAAGGGGATGGAGCCTGGATAAATATAGCACAGGTACCTAAATCGGAACTTGACAATGATGTCTTTAAAATTGTCAAATGGGTGACTACAGGACTTAAGGATGGTGAATATGAAATCAGGGCAGTAACGGAATGTGACCACGGCGAAACTCCCGGGATTTCTACGGTTATGTCTGGTAGAATTGAACGCCTGGCTCCTGAATTTTTCGGAACACCTGAACCCGCTGACGGAATCTTATCCATAGGTGATGAGATAAGTATTACTTTCAATGAACTAATTAAATGTGATGGTTTAATAAAAGCTGATGTTTTTAATAATAATAATATTGGACTATATGATGTATCCACCGGAGCACTGATAGACGCTATAATATCTTGTAGTAAAGATAAAATAGTTATTGTCCCTAATGTTCCTAATAAATTTATAGAAAATAAAGCCTTACGGGTCCAGGTTAATAATATACCTGATTTAGTAGGTAATAAATCCCTCGAAAAGAAATGGGAATTTTTTGTAAATCGTAATCCTATTTTTTGGAGTGAAGATCAGGTAAATGTAATCAAGCTGGAAGAGGAAAAAATCACGGTTACCCGTAAATTAACCAACAGTGGCGGGCAACCTCAAAATTATGAATTAAAAGGTCTGCCTACCTGGGTTAAAGTGTTGCCAATCAACGGAACCTTGCAACCTGGTGCTTTTCAGATTGTCACCTTCGAATTTGATAACTCATCAGCACTTGGACAATATAGAGATACCATTTTTGCTGAGAGTTCAGAAGGTTCAGAGCCCCTTTACATCGACTTCAGAGTCATTTGTCCTGAACCAGACTGGTCACTAAATAATAAAGGATTTAGCTTTTCTATGAACATGACATTTGAACTTAATGTGGATGGAAAAGTTTCTGATGATCCGAAAGATATTGTAGCCGCTTTTATCGGCAGGGAACTTCGGGGGGTTGGCAGGGTGCAATATAGTCAGGAGCTAAAAAAACACCTCGTTTTTATGACAGTTTACAACAGTGTTTCTTCAGGAGATTCCGTGAAATTTCAAGTTTGGGATGCTTCAGCATGTAAATTGTTCGGTAAAACCTTAGAATCCTTTAAATTTGAACCAGATGGTTTGATAGGTTCACCCTTACAACCTCAGGTTTTACGCACTAATAATTTATTGCTCGTAAAAATTCCAATTCAAACCGGTTGGAACTGGTTATCCTATAATGTCGGTTTGCCAGATTCCACCGTTAACAGGGCTCTTGGATCCCTGAGTAATCCTAATGGTGCACTGATAAAAGGTCAGACTTCATTTAGCTCCTATTCAAACTCTTTATCTTCCTGGGCAGGTAGTCTTAAACATTTGTCACACCTGACCATGTACCAATACCAGTCTAATGCCTCCGATTCTTTGCTTTTAATCGGTTCGCCACTTGACCCGACAATGCCCATTCCTGTAGTCAGTGGTTGGAACTGGATAGGGTATTTGCCACAAAGAGGGATGTCTGTCACTTCTGCTTTAGCATCACTTAACCCTCAGAATGGAGATTTGGTAAAAGGACAGTTCACTTTTGCGCAATATGTGGCAGGGATTGGTTGGTTAGGAAATTTAACTTTTATGAGTTCACCAAATGGATATCTGCTGAAATTAAGTAGTCCCGGCACCCTTGTTTATCCCAAAATAACGACGAATAATCTGCAACCTAACAGGGTCGAGAAAGGTAAATTACCAGTAAGTCTGGGCGTTCCAAGTCACTTTAATTTTTGGGAAGTTAGTCCGGAAGGTTATGAAAAAAGTATGAATATTATAGCTTTGGTTGGGCGTTCTGGAGAAGCAAACATATTTCAGAAGGAAGATGAGGTAGGTGCTTTTTACAAAGACGAACTTCGAGGTAGTAGTAAAGTGATTTATGTGGAAGCGCTTGATGCCTATCTTGTTTTTCTAACCGTATTTTCAAACATTGAGGGTCAATCTATCAAATTTAAATATTTCGATGCTTCGGAATCTAAGGTTTTTGACCTAAAAGAATTGATTCTTTTTAAGAATAATACCATTGCAGGACTTGTTGAAAAGCCTTATGCTTTTACCATTTCCACACCTACAGCATTAACTAATCTTTCAAGGGAAAATCAACAACTTGAAGTGTATCCCAATCCAGCTGGAGAGATAGCATTTATTCAAATAAACTTAGAGGAAAAAGAAGCTCTTTCTATTCAAGTGACTGATGCTTTTGGACGGCAAGTCTGGCAAACGGACTTTGATGGAAATACAGGTGCCAATAAGGTAGAATGGAAAATAACATCTGATATTCCATCGGGATGGTATGCTATAACAATAAAAGGAAAGAATGGTCGGAGGATCTCAAAAATTGAAGTACTCAAATAAATTTTATGGATGCCTATTATTTTGGGGTAGGCATCCATAAATTATTTCTTTAAACCTATTGATTGGATGAAATGAGAATATGTTTTATTTTATTGATGCAAATTTGGTATACAACAAGTTATGGACAGAATTTCTTATTTCAGAATCAAAGTTTTTTTAAACCATACTTAACTAATCCTGCATTAGCTGGCAGCCAGGGAAAGGGAAATGTAGGTGTTATATATAAAAAACAATTGGTAGATTTTGAAAATAGTCCAAATTCTCAGGCCATTTCTATAGATTACCCCTTTCTTAGAAATACTACGGGCTTAGGTTTCAACCTTTTTAAAGATCAGAATGGACCAAGTTCTTTTCTGGGGTTCGAATCAACTTTTGCTTATCATATCCTAACCAGTAAAAATGATAAAGATAAGCCATCGGGTTTTTCTTTTGGACTTTCCGCTAATATGAACCAATTTAGTATGGATAGACAATATCTAATTGGGGAAGGTTCGGATGATGATATTTTCAATGATGATACTAAATTCAATGACATTAGTCCAAATGTAAATGTTGGATTTAATTTCTTCTCACAAGGTTTTAATTTGGGCGTTTCGGTTTACAACTTAATGTCGTGGGAAAATACAATTTATAGGGAAGAAAATGACTTGCAACGTGCATTTACTGTTTTCATTTCGTCTGGAATAGAATGGATTGTGAAGGAAAACTGGGTGATTCGTCCTGCTTTGTTACTAAGAACCCAGAAAAATGCAGATTTTCAGTTAGATGTTATGGGTGAAATCAGATACGTTTCACCAAATGGTTCCAGTTTTAGTCTAACGCCATTCAGTAGAAGTTTCAGTTATCGAACTTTATCAGGAAATCAATCTTTGGGTTTAAATACCCTCATTTCAAGACATCCCTTTTCACTGGGATACCAATTTGATTTCCCTGTTTCTGGAAATAATGCCTATGCTTGTGATCATGTCTTTTTCGTTTCTTACCAGTTAAATTCTAAGCCTGTAAAAAAGAATAATAAAACAAATTAAATAATTTCATGAAACCCCTGTAAAATATAATTTCACCTTAGTTACAACATTAATAAAATATTATTAATGTTTAAATAAAGAAAATAAATGCCTAATTTATTGTTGTTGTTTATAAGATATTTTTTATTTACACCTATTTTAGTGGAGTGAATCTGAGATTGATTCCACTTTTTTATTTTACTATATATTATTGATAATTTCTCCGATTACCAAGCAATTAAGCATAATTTTCTATGAAAATGAAGGATTTTCCCGAAAATTTAATGCTAATTCCCAAATATATATTTAGAAGAAAATATTGCAAGCTTCATAATCCCTTAGTAAATCGTATATATTTTAATTTATATTATTTTGAATAAAGAGGCGAGAAATATAATTTATAATTATATTTACTCTCAGTAACATAATAATAAGCTTATTAATAATTAGTCATGATTTTATCATTAGGTTTATTGGGTATTTTTCTTTCGGCGCTATTAATATTTTATAATAAAGGTTACCGGTCAGCCAATATCTACCTGGGTCTGTTTCTGTTTTTTTTCAATTTTATTATTTTATCTCACAGTATCTATCTAAACAATCAATCTAAAGAGGTTATTTCTTTTGTATTAAGTATTCCTATTAATGCTACGGTTTACGCTATAGGTCCATTGGCATTATTATATGTCAGGTCTATCCTGAACGATAATGCTAAATTCTCCTCCTATGATTGGCTGCATTTCATCATTTTTGCCATTTTTTTTGTAGGAAGATTATTATTCAATTTATCAGGTTGGGATAATGAATACAAGGTAGCTGATGATATTCTTAATCATTCCTCCTGGAAAGATTTAAGTTATAAAAATATTAACCAGTTTATACCCATTAGAATCAATTATGTATTAAAGTCAGTACACCTTTCCCTTTACTTGATAGCCATCTGGGTGATGCTATTAAAGGAGAATTTTAATAAATCAGCATTAGATAATGGTAAATATCATACTAACATAGTTAAAAAATGGCTATATTTTTTTACGATAATAATAACTTTATTAGTTGTTTTCCTGGTTATCATTGGTTATTTGATTTTTACTATGGAGGATAAGAACTCTTTTCAAAAGCAGGGTAATATTTTATTTTCATTGATTTTTATTGGATTATTGGTATTAATTATTGGACTTATCCTATTTCCACAGATTCTCTATGGTATTCCTATGGAAAAATTAGTTTTGGAAGAACTGGGGAATGTAAAAAATGAATATAATAAGGATCGAATTTTAGAAAGTCATTCATATAGTGAAGACTATATGAAAAAAATAAGGCTTTTACTTGAAAACTGGTCGAAGCTAAATAAATTTTTAGATATTGATTCAAGTGTTTACGGTTTGTCGAAAGATATTAATTTGCCTGTACATCATATTACCTATTTTTTTAATCATATAAATAATGAAAAATATATTGACTGGCGTAATAGAATGAGGATTGAGTATGCCATAGGTATTATAAATAATCAGGAAGAAACAGACAAGACCCTTGAAACCTTAGGAAAAGTATGTGGTTTCAGGTCCTATTCTGCGTTTATGCAAAATTTCAAACAATGTACAGGGAAACTGCCCTATGAATATATAAAAGAAATTAAACAAAAAAGAATATCAAATAACGAGACGAAAGAACAGGATTTATAGAGGTAAGGTCTTTGGATTACATTTACCATTTATCTGCAGATTTGAAACAAATTTCTTTGATTTCTCGGAAATCAATGAAATTTCTAAGTCCTTTTTTAGGTTGAAGTTTTTAGCGCCATTATATTTGGGTATTAAGCAGTACTTAAATGTATTTTAGTTTTCTACCATATTTCGCAATTACTCCCAGGATGTCACCCGCATTGGACATACATTGAATATGTCCGATGTTGGGTGACCATATAAGATTGCGTTCTCTGTCCTTTGGAATAGATTTAATTCATTTAATAGTATGCCTTATTTTTTCGTTTTTGGTTGTTTTGTCAATATTCCCTTTTTTAGCCCAAGACACTACGATTATGAGTGCTGTTTCCTCAGTAGGCAGTTTGGAGAAAACTGTAATTAGATCGATTGAATTTTCCTTTGGACAACAACTATATGCCAATGAAATAAGGTATGCACACATGGTATTTGGGGTTAAACTTTAGAGGAACTTTCTTTTCAAATGTTTCAGGTATAAATAATTCTACTTCAAAAACTACCTTACTTTTCACAAGCTATTGATTTTTTGATATTCAAAAAAAGGGTAACATTTTCACTTTTCATTCAATTTTGGGTTCTTTTTGGAACAAATTTCTTTGATTTCCGAGAAATCAAAGAAATTTAAAGATGGAATATTTTAATAAACATTAGAATGAATTGAGATTTGTGCTTTAACAAAATTAAAAAATTCATAAAGAGATGTTTAGAATTTTAATATTAATGCTGGTTCCTTTTGTGTGTTTTTCACAGATAACTCCCAGGGAAGATATTTCGTATAATAATGTATTAAAAGAAAAGGAAGATTTGGATGCCAAGCGAAAAGCCTCTTATAACTTGGATGAGATTAAGGTACGTTGGAAGAAGTCAGCTTTAGAGAATTGTCCTGGAGTACCGTGTGTTACAAATACTGTGCCTGGTGCTCCGACGGATGTGGTAGCCACGGGGGGTATAGGTTCGGCGAATGTTTCTTTTACCGCACCGACGAATAATGGAGGAAGCGCAATTACTGTATATACGGTTACGTCTAGTCCCGGAGCTATCTCTGCGACGGGTGCTACTTCACCTATCAACGTGACAGGATTAACAAATGGTACCTCCTACACATTTACGGTAATAGCTACGAATGCGATAGGTAATTCAGTGGTTTCCACTGCTTCAACTGGGGTGACACCCGTCGCCCCTCCTGCATGTGGATCTATCACCTCAGTATCAGACGTTGATGGAAATCCATACGAAACAGTTTCTATTGGCACCCAATGCTGGATGAAGTCAAATCTGAAGGTTACCAGTTATAATGATGGTACCGTTATAGGTGACTCAACACTTAGCACCTGGGGAACGGCAGCCATTGGAGCTCGCACGGAATATATCGGATTTGGGACTATTCCAGTAGGCGGTTATGTTGGAACTTATGGTTATCTATATAATTGGTATGCTGCAAAAGGAATATATACAACTGGAGTAATGACAAGTACTGATACTTTAAACATCTGCCCTTTAAGTTGGCATGTTCCAACAAAGGATGAAATGGCCACTTTATTAACTTATCTTGGTGGACCAACCATGGCAGGTGGCAAGATGAAATCCATTGGCACTGCCTATTGGTCTTCTGTAAATACTGGGGCAACGAATGAAAGTGGTTTTTCAGCTCTCCCAGGTGGTGAACGTACCAGTAGTATGGGTTTCTTCGCATACTTTTGGACTTCAACTGTAAGCGAGGTAACCCCCCTGAACATCTATCAGCTTCAGCTGTTAAATGGCCTTGCCAGTGTATCCTTTTTACCCAACGGACAAAGAAATGGTGGTTCTGCTTCTATACGCTGCCTCAAGGATTGACTATCTGACTATTTTGGGTGGGCTAATGGGTAGCAGAAAGGATGGGTACAATGGGGGAATATATCCTGAACACATTAATTTTTGAACCAGGACTTATAGCATTTTGTGGATTATTGATGAAGTCTTTGGTTTGTGCGGGGAGGGTATATGGGAATATTTATGATTTTATTTAGCTGATTATCATATTTTTAGCAACTCCGAAACTTTAGTTAACTAATATTATGAATTTTAAATATTTATGGTAAATAAACTGTTTTTATGTACTCATGGGTTTACACCATATTATGTGGTTTGTTACTGTTTAAAGGATTTTCATTACTTTCTAGGAAAGTGGCATTGAATTTTAAATATCTTGGCCTATTCTATATTCTTTTTGCTTATCATTTATTTGTTACTCATTTTAGGGTGGGTGGTACCATGTATTTTTTACCACATTTTTATAAAACCGGATCTTTAGTTGGTTATTTATATGGACCGATATTCTATTTTTTTATTTTCACTTCAGTTAACGGAAACTTTAAGTTTAGATTAAGGGATTTAGTACATCTTATTCCTTTTACCCTTCATTTTTTGGAGCTTCTTCCATTTTTTTTAATTACTGGGGAGGAAAAGAGAATTCTTTATTTAAAAAATCAACAACCTTTTTTCATAGATGTGGATTGGGGGTATTTTTCTCAAAGAACTCATACGATTTTCAAAAGTATCCTAATTATTGCCTATTCCACTATAAGTTATAGGTTGATTTTACCATTTTTAAAGAATATGCTAAATAATGATATACCACAGAATAGGATGTACGGTTTGTTTTTGAAATGGTCAAACATTATTTTACTGGTTACAATGATTTTAATTCTTATTACTTATTCCCTTTATTGGCTATTTCCTTTAAATTTTCAATTGCTAGGCCATTATACTTTTTTTGCAAGTGCTGTTTTTGGTGCCTTATTTCTAATGCTTTTTCCAGAAATAACGGGTTGGAGTATCATTTCTTTTGCCACAGAGACAGCTAAAGGTATAAAAGAAGATAATTTCATTCATTTAAATAAAACAGATGATTTATCCTTAAAAATTAATGAGGCGTTTACAAAAGTAATGGAAGAGAATTATACAAATCCTGACCTTGATATAGCAAAAATGGCACAACTGCTTTTTATGAGTGAGCGAACTTTGTATAGGAAAGTCAAAGATGTTTTGGGAAATTCTCCAAATGAGGTTTTACTTAGTTTTCGTCTAAAAAAGGCTTATGAAGCCATTCAAATTCAACCGAATAAACCATTGGGGCTAATTATAAAAGAAAATGGATTTTTGACCAACGGTTATTTCTCCCGTTGTTTCAAGAAAAATTATGGCATTTTACCGAGCGATTTCCAAAGAGATTGTAAGTCAATTATTTATTCAGATAAGATTTAGTATCCAATACTGCCATTTCTTAACACCAATGCTGCCAATTCTTTTTTGAAGCTATTTTACCCTTCACTTTATTTGATATTTAGCATTTGAATAAATACACAGATTCAGTTGAAAGTCAATGAATGTTCATTAAATAATTATTGTTTAGGTTTATACAAATGGCTATAAGTAGAATGCTAAGTATAGCATCTTTCAGATAACTTATTTTTAATTTTTCCAAATAGAAAAATATGCGTTTTGTTAAATTTAATGGCAGTTTTCTTGCACTATTTATTGGTGTTTTTCTCTTTTCGGAGTTAATTAATGCACAAAAACCAGGTTGGTTACTACCTAATCCAGCCTTATATAGTTTCAACACAAGTGTTACCGCTGTGATAAGATTTGATGGGCAAATATCAGCTTCATTAGAGGATACTATCGCCTTTTTTGTAGGGTCTCAAATAAGAGGTATTTCAATTCCCACTAAAATTGGAAATGATATTCGACATTATGGAACCGTTTATTCCTCTTTGACAGCTGAACCAATCAGTATAAAAGTTTATCATGCTCTTTCAAATAAAGTCTATGAAGTTAAGGATAGTTTGCCGTTTATTGCCCAATCCCCAATAGGTGATTATGAAAATCCTTACGAAGTTACTTTATTCAGTAGTGGAGATGCACCTATTTCTATTGATTCTATAGAAGAAAAATTTACCCTTGAAAATATTCCATTTGATTCCATTGATTTGCAGTTAATATTAAATCAACCTGATGATGATTCTGTATCCTGGTCTGTTACGCCTCACCCTGATTTTTTAACTGGCATCACAGGAAATAAGCTGGTAATTTCTCCAAGGGCTGGATTTATTGGTTCTGGTTTTATTGAAATCAAAGCTGTTGAACAAACTATCAATGCTAACTATGCAATACAGCAAATAAAATTAAATGTTTTGAAAGTACCTGTCCGACCATCTTGGGATAGTATTCCAGGACAGGGAATTACAAAAGGAAACGTTTTTAAAGCTTTTTCTCTTCCGGATTTTGAAAATAAGTATCAAGGGGATTGTCTGTCATTTGAATATATACCCATTTTACCCGAAACAACTCAACCCGATACTATGCCAAAATGGAACGTCCAACAGACTTTCTTAAATAGTATGACCTTTATTGCAAAATCCAATTATACGCCCATTCTGCCATTTAATCACCCAGATGATAAGTTGGCAGCTTTTATAGATGGTGAGTTAAGGGGAGTTGCTGAACCTCAGGTTATTAATGGTCAGGTTTTATATTTTTTAGGTGTTGGGAGTCAACAATCTGTTGGGATAATTTCCTTTCATTTTTATAGTGGAGCACTTAAAAGATTATTTATTTCCCCATTAAAAACAACTTATATCGCTTCTGCTGTTCGTGGAAGCGTTGAAAACCCATTTGAAATAAATCTTTCTCCTTTACAGCCAGTAATCGATAGCAACAACTTGGTTCAACTTCAGATTGTAGATACATCATGGGTCGGGAAAATGGATTTTCAATTTATCGCAAGGGATTGCAGTATGCCAAAACTGAGTTCTGCCTCAAGGCCATTTTTAGAATCAGTCACTTTTACATCATTCTGGGTTACCTCAAATAATGCTGATTTATTTACTTATTACAGGGATTTTGATGGTGATGGATTTGGAGATGCCTCCTTTAGTCAAACAATAGCTAGTGGGAATGCGCCAGTTAATTATGTGACGAATACCTTAGATTGTGACGATAAGGATGATGCGATAAAACCATATCCTACGGTATTAGCTGTTCAAGATAAACTTTTTTGTGTCGGTATGTTAACGGATTCCATCCTTTTTAATAGAGGCTCAAATGGAATTAATTCACTGTCTAGTAAAACTATCTTCAAATGGACCAATAATAATCCATCCATCGGACTCGGGGTATCTGGAAGCGGTAATATTATCCCGTTTCTTACTTTTAATAATAAAAATAAGAACGATACTGCCCAAATAATCGTAACACCAGAAATAAATGGATGCCTTGGAATCAAAGATACATTTCTCCTTATTGTCAAAGCAGAAGCACTTAGCACCTATTACAAGGATGAAGATGGGGACGGATTTGGAAATCCTACGACCGCAATTAAGGTTTGTGATGTAAATGTTCCAGCAACATTTGCGTCGAATAAACTAGATTGTGATGATAGTGATAATAGCATAAAACCTTATCCGACAGTAACTGCTGTTCAAGATAAATCTTTTTGCATTGGAGTGTTAACCGATTCTATCTTCTTAAACAGAGGCTCAAATGGGATTAATATCAATTCAAACAAAATAAGTTATAAATGGACTAATAATAATACAGCTATTGGACTGTTGGCATCAGGAAGTGGGAATATTGCCCCATTTTTCACCACAAACACCAAAAGCAGAAACGATACGGCTCAAATAATCGTTACACCAGAAATAAATGGATGCCTTGGTATCAAAGATACTTTCCTGCTTATAGTTAAAGCAGATTCCTTACCTCGTGTAGGCAGTCTGAATTGTTCTTCCTATACCATTTCATCCTTAGTTTTACCCAATGCCAATGACCCCTATCAGAATACTTTGCGTCTTCCTTATGCTGGTGGTAATGGCATTCGCTATGACTCAATGATTATAAAATCTGAAGGAGTTTTAGGTCTTACCATGAAACTTAAGCCCGGAACCCTTGTAAAAGGAGATGGATTTTTAGACTTTGAAATTAATGGAGTTCCACTAATGGAAGGTACCGCGAAATTTTCTATTTATTTTGGAAGAACAGAATGCAATTTAATACCACCATGCGAAATAAACTTAAGTGTTGGTATAGAAAAACCGAAACTTAATTCAATTTTATGTTCACAGTTAATATACACACCCATTAAGATTTATGCTAAAGTACCTTATCATGGAAAACTAGAATTACCCTATTTGGGAGGTAATGAAAAGCTGGAGCCTTCCCAATTATTTCAAAGTGAAGGTATAAAAGGACTGATAGCAAAATTTAACGAAGATACACTTAGACGTAACGGGGGCAAACTTAGGTTTAATCTGGATGGTATGCCAGAACAAATAGGAACTTTAAGGATGAAGGTTGAAATTGGCAGCAAATCTTGTGAATTAAATCTTATGATTGAAGAATTTCCTGTCACCCTGCCAAAATTCTTTTCGCCAAATGGTGACGGTAAAAATGAACGTTGGGAAATTCCCTATTTTAATATTCTTTATCCTCAAGGGACAGTCATAATTTTAGATAGGAATGGGAGAAAACTATTGGAGTACAATGGTAATTTCGACGGTTGGGATGGAAATATAAACGGGTATAGTGCCAGTACGGGCGTTTATTGGTATGTTGTGCAACTTGATAAAGGATCTATTCCTTTAAAAGGAAACTTTACGCTTATTCGTTAATGGAGGTTAGACTTTAATCAAAAAACATTCCTTTTAAAAATCACTTTCCCGTACCCTGAACGAGTACTACCAAAGTGTAAAACATAATTTTAAAATCCAGCGCGATAGATTGATTTCTGAGAAATTAGTCTATCGCGCTTTTTATTTAGTAATGGTATTTCAAATTATTTACCACAATTAAAATACAACTTTCAGATATTCAAAAATATTCCACCTTAGCAATTCTTTACATTTTATATAATACCTGGGTTTGTTCATTTTTAGGAAGCAAGTAAAAATAATCCTATTCTGCCAATGTAATAGTCGAATTCCGCCAAACCTTATATTAAGACAAATAACAGCGAATTGTTTTTCAATTTTATCCCATCAGATGAAAATGTTTACCTTAAAACAACGAAATGAATCGCATCGTTAATTGTTTATTTTTTTTCTTTTTCACAGTTAGTCATATCCATAGTCAGGTTAACTTGAGCGTTCAGGGTTCCATTCAAAATTCTTCCGGAGCTGCTATCCCAGATGGGCAGTATGAAATTATTTTCAACATTTACGATGTTGCTAATGGCGGGGAGGCTATCTGGACAGAAATTCAGCCTAAGGTAGAAATCATAGGAGGTCTTTACAGTTGTGTTTTGGGATTAATTACCCCATTAACTGAGTCGAAAGCTGCTTTTAACTTCACAAATACCTATTATCTGGGTGTATCCATTAAAGGAAAGACCGAGGTAAAACCAAGAGCAGCTCTGACTCCTGCAGCCTATAGTTTGTCCGTTTCAGGAAAATCAAATGTTCTGCCCTCTCAGGGAAGTGTTGGAATTGGTATAAAAAATCCGGATGTCAAAAACCAGTTACATATTCAAAAAAATAATGGTACATCAAGAATATTGGTGGAAGGACGTGATACGGCAAGACTTAAATTCAAGGCCGACTCAGATTCCGCAACCATTTCATTTTATGGTGGAAATGTGCATATTAGCAACTATGAAATAACGTTTGATGAAGGAATCAAATTATCCAGTGGTAAAACTGTTAGCTATGCGGGAAATCCGGATTGGAGGTTAATAGAATATGATGATTTTACCTCTGATACAGAAGGCTGGACTGCTGTTGCTGCCTGGAATAATGCGACAGCGATAGGAGGAGTAGATCCAATACATCGATTTTCCCCCGGTACCCCCTTTAGCAAGGGGTTTATAATTCGTCCGAACGCTGACGCATCCAGTAGCGCAGCTCCTGCACTCGTAAAAGAGTTTAATCTTACGAATATTCCGCATACGAGTGTAAAAGTAGTTTTTACTTATCATTTTTTTGATAGTTGGGATTATGCACTTTCTACAAGTTCAGGGTCTCGTCACGAGTTTGGGTATGGTGCGTTTTCAACAGGTTTCACCCCGACGGAAACAGGGGGACAATTTCAAGTTGGATGGAGGACATCAGGGGCGACATCTACATTTGACAGCTTTTTTAGCAAAGCTGGTTATACCAATTTGACAGGATCCTCGGCGAAATTTTCTGACCATAATATCAGAGGATCTATGGTTGCTGAAACCACAGATAATAGGATTTTGATTTATTTTGGTTCAAATCTGGACGGTCCTTTGACTGATGAAAGTTTTGGAATCAGCAATGTTGAAATTTGGGTAAAATGATTAATAAACCTAATGCTCCATCTATAGACGCGAAATGTATGAAACACTCACAAATACATGAAAGTAATGTTTAGTAACCAACCATTTTTGAAATACAGATACTTCGCTGTATTGTTGTTTAGTGGTGCCTTTTGCTTATCCGCTCAGACAACATTAGTTATGCAAGGTTCACTCCAAAAATCATCTGGCAAACCCTTTGATAATGGATTTCATGCCATTACCTTTAAACTATATGAAGTGGAAGATGGAGGAGTTGCTATCTGGACCGAAGATCAACCTAAGGTTTTGGTGGAAAGTGGACTGTACGAAGCAACGCTGGGAAGTATTGTTCCTTTGCGATTGCCTTTCAATAAAAGATATTACCTTGGTATTGCTGTAAATGGGGAAGATGAGCTTTCGCCCAGAGCAATTATTGGAAATGCCCCTTATGCAGCTGCCGTTACTGGGAATGATAATGTGTTTCCCACCAGTGGTCCGGTGGGTGTTGGAACACTTTCTCCCGATTCCAATGCCTATATGCTTCACCTGCGAAACCTGTCCGGCAATGGAACTTTATTAATTGAAGGAAGTAAACGTGCTGAGTTATTTTTGAAAAAAGCGAGTAATGGTTCTGTTGGAAGTATTAGTTTAGATAGTGCAACTATTTCAGTCCGAAATCTGGATATTACCGTTAAAAATAATCTGGAACTTCCCCAAAATGCCAGTATCCAATATAATGGCATGGCTGATTGGAGGCTTGTGGATCGTGATTCTTTTACTT
>JAJTER010000164.1 GCA_021299835.1 Saprospiraceae bacterium
CAAAAGTTAATGATATTTCAGAGTATTATATACAAGCCTTATTAAGAGATAGTAAAGGTAATTTATGGGTTGGTGTACCTGATGGCCTATATTTGTTCAATGCAACGAAGGATAAATTCGAAAAGCAATCCATTAAATATCAGGGAAATCCACTAAATATTTTATATATACATGAAGATAAAAGTAAAAATATATGGATTGGAACCAATGCTGGTCTGTTTCAACTGAAACATGGATTGAATAAACAGGTCAACCTGGAGGAAGTTTATATTCCAGAGGTTCCTGGTGTAAAATCCATTAAGGGCCAAGCCATATATGCTATTCAAAGTGATCTTCACCAACAGTTATGGTTAGGAACGCATGGGGAGGGATTGTACAAATGGCACACCTTAACAAATAAAATGGCGCAATACAAGCATATTGAGAAGGATTCGAGATCTTTAAGCAACAATATGATAAGGAGTATTGCGGTACATCCAAATGGACAAATATGGGTGGGCACTTTTGTTGGTTTAAATCAGTTTGATTCTGTCAGAAATAATTTTAAGGCTATAGTTGCGGATGAAAAAAATCAATCCAATTTAAGCAGTAGTTCCATTTGGTCTGTATTTTTCGATAAAAAGGGTAGTTTATGGGTGGGCACTTTTTACGGGGGTGTTAATTTTTATGATCCAGGTATAAAACGATTTCAAAATTATGTACATATTCCTGAAAGAAATAGTCTGAGTCACAATGTGGTCAGTGCCATTAAAGAGGATGATAAAGGGAATTTTTGGATTGGAACAGAAGGTGGCGGTCTTAATTATTTTGAAAAAGGGAAGCAAACCTTTGTAAATTATTTTCATTCCCCTTTGAAAAAGAATGCTTTAAGTGGAAACAATATAAAAGCTCTATATTATGAAAAAAACCAGCTTTGGATAGGAACCTATAATGCAGGACTTGATAATTATGATGTAGATAAAAAATCCTTTACTAATTATGGTAAGGGAGAAAGAGGATGGGATAAGTTTTCAAGTTTAAACGTATATTCTTTACTGAAAATCAATAATCTGATTTATGTATTGACTTATGGTGGTGGCTTAAATGTGTTGGATATTGAAAATAAAAAAATATTACAAATTCAACATGACCCTAAAAGTAAGGAAAGCCTAAGTAATAATCTGGGAAGGATCCTTATCAGGGATAAGATGGGAAATGTTTGGATTGGAACGGAAGACGGGTTAAATCTGCTGTCAAGGGAAAATATAGATAAGGGGAATTATACTTTTAAAAGGTATTTAGAGGGGTATAATATTGCTTCCTTATATGAAGACAGTAAGGGAAATATTTGGATTGGCACTTTTTCAAATGGTCTCATTTACAGAAATATTCAATCCTTTAATTATTTCACGGAAAAGGAAGGCTTAGCGGGACATACTATTTTTACCATTCTTGAGGATAAGCGGGGGGAAATATGGTTGGGTACAAATCAAGGGATTTCCAGATGTAATGTGGCGCGGAAATCTTTTCTGAATTATAATAGTAGTGATGGTCTACAAAATCTGGAATTCAACTATAATGCCGGATTAATGGATTCAAAAACAGGAGGTTTACTTTTTGGAGGTAAGAATGGGTTCACCTGGTTTCAACCTTCCAATTTAAAAACCAACAAGTACATACCTAAAGTTGCCCTTACCAGGTTGATTGTCAATAACAGGGAAGTAAAAGTTGGAGCTAAGGATGGAATCCTTTCCAAAGCTTTAAATCAAATGGACCTTATTACTTTTAAACATAATCAGGCCAATTTCACGCTACAATTTTCGGCACTGGATTATTTAAATCCACAGAAAAATCATTATGCCATCAAATTAGAGGGGTTGGATAAATCTTGGCAATATATTGTTGGTAGTCATGAAGTTACCTATACCCTTCAAAAACCGGGCAGCTATTTATTTCGATTAAAGGGAGGGAATAATGATGGTATCTGGAACCCTAAAGAAAAAGTGATAACTATCAAGGTATTACCGTCTCCATGGCTTAGTTTACCTGCCTATCTGGTTTATTTTTCGTTGTTCGCTATAGCCTTATTTATAGGATACCGGTTTATAGTTTTGAACCATACCTTAGCATTGGAACAGGTGGAAAAAGGAAAGCAATCTGAAATTCATCAGATGAAGCTTAGGTTTTTCACCAATATTACCCATGAATTAAGAACCCCATTGTCTCTGATTTTAGGACCCTTAGAAGAATTACTCGATAGTAATAAGGAGAATAAAAAGAATTTTGGTCCTTTAAAAACAGCGCATAGGAATGCAGTACGATTATTAAACCTGGTAAATCAGTTGTTAACTTTCAGGAAGCTCGAAAGGGACCATGAAGAGATGAACATAGAAGAGACGGATATTATTTCCTTTTTAAGGGATATTTCTGATTCATTTAAGGACGAGATGAGGTTACATCATATAGATTTTAAGATAAGGTATGATTTTTCGCCATTTCCAGTATTCATGGACAGGGATAAAATGGAAAAAGTATTTTTTAATCTACTTTCAAATGCCTTTAAGTTTACACCAGAGGGGGGGAATATTTCCATTGTCATAGCTAAAAAAGAGGAGTCAGTAAGTTGTACATTCAAAGATAGCGGCATTGGGATAGAGCCTGAATTTCAGGATGAAATTTTCAGGAGGTTCTATGAAAAGGATAATAATCATCCATCTTTACGCGTCCAAAATGAGGGTACAGGTATTGGTTTAGCGCTTTCGTTACAGATGGTGAAGCTACATAAAGGGGATATAAAGGTAGAAAGTGAACCTAATAAAGGAGCTTCCTTTGAGGTTACTTTTCCAATAAATTTAAATCTGGTAGCTCAAGAGATCAGTGTAAAGCAGAATAGGACGGACACTAGAAAGGGGATAAAAACGAATGAAATGGAACAATCTCCGTCCTGGGAAGATTGGTCAGAAGTTCAGGTTGCATCGGATTCTTTACTAAAAACTCAGTCCTTTCATTTTTTGCTTATAGATGATAATGAGGAAATTATAGATTATTTAAGTACCATTTTCCCACCGACCATTTTCCTATCCAGAGCAACAGATGGGAAGAGTGGATTTGAAAAAGCCTTATTATTACAACCGGATCTAATAATAAGTGATGTTATGATGCCTGGTATGGATGGATTTCAGTTAAGCTACCAATTAAGAGCAAATTTTGAAACCAGCCATATACCCATTATCCTTCTTACGGCTCAATCTGATTTTTCCTTTAAATTAGAAGGATTAAAAACGGGTGCCGATGAATATTTGACCAAACCTTTTCACCCTAAGGAATTATTTATTCGGGTTGAAAATATTTTAAGAAATAGAGGGTTCAGCCGTCAAAAATTCAAGGAAAAGGAAATTTTAGAACCTTCAGAAATCACTTTCACTTCAGCAGATGAGACATTGATTCAGAATGCCATAGCGGTAGTTGAAAAAAATATGGATTTTCCTGAATATTCTGTGGATCAGTTCGCACAGGATCTGGCGGTAAGCCGACCTTCTCTTTTTAATAAAATGAGGGCATTAACCGGAGAGACACCCAAAAACTTTATCAAGATAATCAGATTGAAGAGAGCCGCTCAATTATTGAAAACGGGTAAACTTTCGGTTAGTGAGGTCTGCTATATGACAGGATTCAGAGATCCAAAATATTTTAACAAGTGTTTTCAAAAGCAGTACAATCAAAGCCCTTCAGAATATAAGGCAAATTTCCAATAAAACTTTTTTACCCTGTTTTATAGATTTTCCTTTCATTAATAATGCTTACATAGCATGATCAAAGCCATTTAATCCTGAAAAATGATAACGATAATAAAGTATATATTACTTTTTGTACCTACCGCACTTTTAGGCCAAACGTATTATTCCAGTATTATCTATCCGGATTCCTCCGGACAATTGATGTATCATGCGGATAAGGAAGATAATTATATTCCAAATTTCAGCCACGCAGGGTATCGTGGTGGTGGAGTTCCTCTTCCCGAGGTAAGTATTAAAAAAACAATACAACCTGTTTCAGGGGACAATACCCAGCATATTCAAAAAGCATTGGATGAAATGGCTGCTCTGCCGTTGGACCAAAAAGGAATTAGAGGAGCTTTGTTATTGAAGGCGGGAAAATATCTTATTTCAGGAACCATAAGAATAAAGGCAAGTGGCATTGTACTTAGAGGAGAGGGAGATGGAGAGGATACCTTGAAAAATACGGTTTTAGTGGCAACGGGAAATGTACCCGCTTTACGAAATGTTATTGAAGTAGGTTTTAGTTCGACCGGGACTGACTGGAGACAAGCGGTTGGTGGGGTCAGAACAAAAATAACCAGTCCTTTTTTACCTTCTGGAACCAAAACTATCCAGGTTGAAAATAGTCAAAATTATAAGATAGGTGATACCATAGGTCTTTATCACCCAAGCACTTATTTCTGGTTGAAGAGAATTGATTTTGGCGGACATGATACAGACGAACCCTGGTCTGTAACGGCAGTTGATATGTATTACTTAAGACATATTGTTGCTATTGACAGAAATCAGCATAAAATTAAATTGGATGTTCCCATCTTTGATCATTTTGATAGGGAATTTGTTCAAACAGAAATATATAAAGTGGCCTTACCAGGCAATGTAACGGAAGTTGGCGTTGAAAATTTAAGGGTTGATATTTTGACCAATGGTGTTTTTGATGAAGCACACGCTAAGTCTGCGCTTGCTTTTTATGGAGCCGAAAATGTGTGGGTTAAGCAATTTACTGGTCTTCATTTTTATTATGCTGCCGTCGATTTCACGCGTACTAATTTTGCAACGGTCATTCAATCTAAAGGATTGGAGCCACATTCCCTGATTGATGGAGAGAGAAGGTACAATTTCAATGTGGGTGCATTCACAAGTAATATTTTATTTACGCAGTGTCAAACAACAGAGGGAAGGCATTCTTATGTTTCGAATGGTGCCAGTACAGCATCGGGTATTGTTTTTCACCGTAGCAGCAGCATGGGCGATCATAATTCAAGTGAAGGTCACAGGCGTTGGAG
>JAJTER010000165.1 GCA_021299835.1 Saprospiraceae bacterium
ACCAAATCTTAGCCTATCTCAAAACACCCGTTGGTGTCTCTCTTTCTAATTTCCTTTCGGGCTGCAAAGATAATAAGTAATTCCTATTAACCAAACTTTTAATACCCTTTTTTTTACTTCTTTTTCCTCATTTCTTATCCCCAATCCCTTAACTCTTTCGCTTCGGGCTGCAAAAGTAAGAAGTTAGTTTCTAATAACCAAACTTCTTTTAACCTTTTTTATTTTCTTTTTCCTCGCTTTCTTTCCTCCTCTTTCCCACAACTCTTTCGCTTTGGGAGTGCAAATATAGAAAACTAATTTAGCTTTTATACACCTCTTCGCAATTAAATTTTTAACCTTATTTTACCCTTAAAATTATCCTCCTTTTTAAGGCGTAAAACCTACTTTTTTATGTTGATTCAGCTTTCTTTAATAAGCTATATATTCGAATCTATGCGTTATACCAAATTATATTTTTTTCAATATTTTCTCTTTATTTTTGATTGCATAAGTACACTCATGGCACTACCGATAAACTCCTTTAAGGGCGCGGTTTGCATTACCTTGATTTCCATTAATATACGACTTTCACCTTGTAAGAAAGCCAACATTCTTTGTATCGGATTTCTTCTGAACAAACGCATAAATAACTGTTCTCCTGGATAGGTCTTTTCTTCTAATACTCTTAAAAGAACTTTGTCATACCAACGAAAACGATTAAAACGCAATGTTTCTCCAGGATTTACCCCTATTTCTAATGATTTTACTATTCTTTCAACCCGTCTTTGAATATTTATAAATGTGAATCCTGTGGAAGACCGTGTATCGCCACCTGCCATACCTATATATATGGTGCGACCTTCCACTTCTTTAAAAGAAGCATCTGTCATTGGTATATTACCAGTCTCTTCCTGATTTATGACATAATCTTCTCTCTTTAGGTTCCAGTGATTCTCTAAGTACACCTCAATGATAGACTGATATTGATTTTCCGACAAATGTATCCTGGAAAATATGGCAATTTCGACCAATGCTTCATTTTCATTATAAGGCAGAACATATAAAAATCTTGTTTCATCCTTTTGAGGCGTTCTAAAATCCATGAAATGAGCCTCCTTCGAATTGAAGGTTGGTTTCATGGTTTTTATGAACCAACCCTTAAAGTGCTGATCAAGATACAGGTTATTTATTTTATCTATTTTCTGATTTGGAATACTGCTAAAACACCAAGCCGCCGTAAATTCCCCTTCATTAGTAACCACGTGAGCGACATCATTTTCTGTGTATATTTTTGTAATGTCAGCATGAACCCATTTAATATTTTTTTTATTCCCAATCTTATCCTTTGCAAACTGATAAAAATCTTGCGCGCGCAACATCTTGTAACTATATGGCTTAATATTTCTGGTAAGTATTTCACCGTCGCCATCTATCCTAAGATTTTGCCATTTATGGAAAATAATACTTTCGAAGTAACTTTCACCCTTTTCCCAAAAGCACCAGGTTCTATCATTAGTGCTTTTTGAATCCTTATCTATGATTATTATATTTTTATCTTTTAATTCAACTGAATCTGCCAAACGACAAGCAAGGCTTAGACCCGATGCACCTCCACCTGCAATAATGATATCTGCTTTATCCATAATTTGAATTTAAAATTTTACGTCTAACAGTACTAATGCATTAAAATAAATCCATTGTATAAACAGGTAGGGTAATAAAAGAGGTGACTGAAACTTTAATTTAAATGCATGAAGCGGAAACGAGACTAAAAATCCAATGACACACCAAGCCAGATAATTCTGGATGGGCACTACATTAGATTCCCATTTCCAATAATCCAGGTTTATAGCCACAGGTTCAATAAAATAATCATAAGCAGCAATTAAAACACCTGAAAAAATAGAAAGTAACCACTTATTTGAAAAAAACCTAAGTGAAAGGCTATTTATGGCCAAAGCTAAAACCAACCAATTGAAAGCTATAACAAGTGGCACCCCTAAAACCTTCAAATGCATATTACTTCCATAATGGTATGAACCAAAGATTTTTCCAGTTGCTACACCTATTGCTTCCATGGAGAAGGTGAATAAATAAACGGGAATAATCCATAAAAAAAGGGTTTTACCCTTGTTACTGTTTAATATATCTAGTAGTAAATAAGAATTCATTCCGAAAAGGAATAAATCGGTCATTGAAAAAGCAATGACCCTTAGTTGGGGTAAACTATGAGCAACAATGCCTGAAGCATAAAAAAATAAAATTACACCGACACCTTTGGGAACATTCAGACTTTGAAACCATTTAAGGAAAGAGCCCATAAATAAGGTTATTTTAGAATAAATTGAATCGGAGTCTGAAGGCGGAACTGAAAATAAGTACTACTTTACGACTGTCCCTTACCCTAATTCTTTCTTCTTTAACCTTAGTTGGGGAGGCAGATTTTATTTTTTGAAAAAGTTTTGTGTAGTATTTGTAAGCTAAATACACTCCGAAACGTACCCCTTGAGGTAATTGGGTAATTCCTAACAGAGCATCATCAAAATCCTTTTTTATATCAGATTCTATCTGTAGTTTATCTCCAAGACTAAAACTGCGAAAATCCACCCCGGGAAAATATACTCTCCCTCTTTCATCGAAATCACTTTTTATATCTCTTAAAAAATTAATCTTTTGAAAAGCCGAACCTAAACTTCGGGCTGAAGCGTATAAATGTTTATACATATTTTCGTCACCATTTACAAATACACGCAAACACATTAATCCAACCACTTCGGCAGAACCATATATATATTTTTGATACAGATTGTCCTCGTAAGCATTTAAATTTAAATCCATTTCCATACTATCCAAAAAGGCATCGATTAATTCCCTTTCAATATTGTATTTGTTAACCACATTTTGAAAAGAATGCAGCACCGGATTCAAACTTATACCTGACTCAATGGCCTCAAAGGTGTCCCTTCTAAATTTATCTAACAGTTCCTTTTTAGGAAAATCATGAAAAGTATCCACGATTTCATCTGCAAAACGAACAAATCCATAAATTGCGTAGATAGGTGAGCGGTATTTTTTATCAAAAACCCTTATACCCATTGAAAACGAAGTACTGTATCGTCTTGTTATTAGGCTACTGCATTCCAGGCAAGTTTGATTGTAAAGGGACAACATAGGATGAATATTTAGAGAACTAAAATTAAAACAATTTTGCAATTTCCTTTGCTACAACTTCACCTGAGATCAAGGATGGTGGCACACCTGGCCCCGGAGTAGTCAATTGACCTGTAAAAAAGAAATTTGAAATATTCTTGTTCCTAAGTTTGGGCTTTAAAAAGGCTGTCTGCAACAGTGTATTAGCTAAGCCGTAAGCATTTCCTTTAAAAGCATGATAATCGGTAATAAAATCCCGATGTGCATAAGAACGCTTAAAGATAATATGATTATTTATATCCTGCCCGGTTAATTTTTCCAAACGATTCATAACCAAATCAAAATAAAATGCTCTTTTTTCATCATTATCATCTAGGCCTGGGGCCAAAGGTATGAGAATAAATAAATTTTCGTACCCTTCCGGAGCCAATGTATCATCGGTTAAAGAAGGCACAGAGACATAAAAGAGAGGTTTTTCAGGCCAGGCAGGGTGATCATAAATATCGATGGCATGTTGATTAAAGTCCTCATCAAAAAATAAATTATGATGTAGTAAGTTACTTACTCTTTTATTCACACCTATATAAAACAGTAGAGAAGAAGGAGCCATAACTCGGGACTCCCAATATTTTTCAGTATAGTTACTATATTTTTTTTCAAGGACTTGTTGATCCAAATGTTGATAATCGGCACTACCAACTACAATGTCAGCATCGAAAGCCTCTGTTTTTGTTACTACTTTTTGGGCTACACCCTGGACTACCTCTATATTAGTGACCTCATGGTCATATTTAAACTTTACGCCCAACTCCTCAGCCAGAGATACCATAGCTTTTATGACTTCAAACATCCCTTTTTTAGGATACCAGGTACCCAGTCTCATATCGGCGTAATTCATTAAACTATAAAGCGCGGGCGTATTTTGAGGTGTTGCGCCTAAGAATAAGACGGGAAACTCAAGAATTTTCAATAATTTGGGATGCTTGAATAATTTTCTTACATGTTTTGCCATAGATTGGAAAATCTGAAGTTTAAACGCACTGACAAGCAGGCGAAGTTCTGCAAACTCCATGATTCCATGACTTGGTTTGAAAACGAATTCACTTATTCCAACGTCATATTTATATTTTGCCTCTTTCAGAAACTTCCTAAGAGAATATTTACTTCCCTTTTCATAAGACTCGAATAACTCCTCTTGTGCCTTTTCATCTGTTGGAAGATCAACAAAATCATCTTTTCCAAAAAATACTCTATAGGAGGGGTCAAGTCGAATTAGATCATAATAATCAGACGTTTTTTTTCCAAACTGCTCAAAAAAACGGTCAAAAACATCTGGCATCCAATACCAGCTAGGGCCCATATCAAAAACAAAACCATTTTCTTCAAACTTACGTGCCCTCCCACCCGGAGAGCTGTTTTTCTCTAAAACCGTTACATCAAAGCCAGCTTTGGCTAAAAAACAAGCTGCTGCTAACCCTGAAAAACCCGAACCAATGACAACTACCTTTTTCAATTTCTTTTTTTTGTTTTTAACAGAAAAGAAAGATGAATGTTTAAACTCTAGTAATTATTTGGGAACGGCTTGCCCGTTAAGGAAACCTCCCTCCAAATCGTAAATGTCTCTAAAACCTCTCTGTTTTTATCCTAAAATATTTTTTTCAAGATCGAAATTGGCCTTTCTACGCAATGTGGGTAAATACTAATCAAAATCATTAGGAAACATGCTCTGTCTTGTTTCCTTTTTCTGAATACCAAAAGCATATCTTACATTTAAACCAATTCTGCGATTATCCCCGTATCTATCCCCCTGAGTAAAAACATTTCCCTGTTGGAGAAGCGCCAGCTCCCTCTGCTGAAAGTCAGTGGTTTATTTTCATAAACCCCGTCATATTCACTTAGATTATACTGGGTACCGACAACAAAAAAGTATTTGCCCCCCGGAGGAATAGCCGCAATGAGTCTAAAATAGGTTTCTTTGTTTTTTCCAACATTATCAAGAGTACGAACCAATATATTACTATTGATTTTATCCTGATACACTACATTCGAAAAAATATCAGAAATATAATTTCTACCAACGGCAAATATGGGCATATTATCAAAGCTAATATTTGCTTCTATATTGTCTGTAAACTGAGGTTTTAGAGAAGGGTTACCCGTTTCGTAAAGATATTCATCTATATATCTGATCGCTGGGTTCAAGTTTTGGTAATCGGGCCTATTAAGGGTTCTTCTATAAATTAAGAATGCATTTAATTCATAACTGGCTATTTTAAAAATAGGTTTACTTACATATAAATAGGGAAAGAAATCCAAGCGTTGAATTAGAAAACTTGTATCATAAGGGATTTTCTGTTTCCCGTTCATAAAGGTATTTTCTGCTCTTACACCAGATTTTAATCTAATGTTTCCTGGTAAAGATTTCGAAAATTGAACATAAGCCGCCGTAATATTTTCTGTATAATTAAAAGCATTTGTTCTTATAGGGTCAACTTTTCTTACTTTATTTAGATTAATAAAATAATCTGCCTGGCTTTCAAAATTTTGAAAAGTACCTTTAAAACCTAACTCCATTTTAATAGACAAAGGTAAATTGAGGGTAAGATCACTTTGAGCTAGAAGAAATTTTCTCTTTTGAACGGCATCACCATTTCCCTCTATAACATTGACGATGGGAGATGAAAACATAGAATTATAGAATTGAGCTGCCGTATTTTGACTGTAAGTCAAACTAATTTTAGTGTCCCATTCTAATTTTGTACTATCATTTTTAAAATTTAAACCAAGGTCTTGATTTAGACCTGTAAAACGATTTTCGTTATCTATTGAATTTAGATTTTCCGAGAGAATTTGATTTTCAATGGATTGAATGCGCGTTAAATTTTCTGCGGCAGTCTCACTTGTATTTAAGTTAATTCTTGTATCGGCGCTAAGATTCCATAGCTTTTTTAGATCCCTATTAAGGCCAAAGCCAATAAACCCCTGAGTGCCTGGGGTTCGGGTTTTAGCATTTTGATTAATCGTCGAGCCAAATGCACCATTCCTCGATGAATTCAGTTCATCGAGTCCATCTCTTTTCAGGTAATTTAAATTTAGGTAAGAAGCATGATTTTCCCCTCCATTATTTAGATTAAAACCAATAGATTGATTTCCATAAACACCCTGATTCATTGAAGAATTTATGGAACCATTCTGACCAATTTTAACTCCTTTTTTTAACACTACATTTACTATACCACCAGAGCTTGCGGCATCAAATTTTGCAGAAGGCGTTCTCAACACTTCAATTTTCAGAATACTGGCAGGAGGCAAGCTTCTCAAAATGGAGGCGATATCCTGAGCGCTCATTTTCTGTTCTCTTCCATTTATATAGACAATAGCAGGGCTGGCACTATTCAAAAAAATATTTCCGTCCTGATCGACAAAAAGACCAGGTGTTTTTTCCAGGACCTCTAAAGTACTCATACTACTTTCTGCTAAAGGTTCGGGATCGATAATCATTTTATCATCTTCCTGAGTAATTAGCGGACGTTTGGCCACGATAGTCACTTCACCAAGATCTAAGGCTGATTCCTCTAAAATAATATCCAGATTATATGAATTTTTTTCTACCCTTATGTTAGAAATATTTTCTTTAAACCCGATATAATTAGCATAAATGGTATAGATACCAGGACTCATTTTAGGGAACTGGGCTACCCCATTAATATCCGTTACCTCATTGAGGGTTAATGAGTCACTCGCCCTGATGACCTGTACAGTGGCGCCAATAAGCGGTTCTTTGCTTTTATCTTTAACTACAAATTTTAAAGATTGCGCGTCCAATTGAAAGAACATCAAGAAGACGAAGAAAGAAAAGGATAGGAATTTAACCATTATTAAAGTTGTGAACTTATAGTAACCTAAAAGGGTCAAAAGAGTTTATTCCAATATTTTTAAAATAAATTGGATAAATAAATTAAACGATGCGACAAAAAAGTTATTTTGTCACATTAAAATTTCAATAAAATGAGAATATGTGTTTACTGTGCATCGAGTGCTAAAATCGATGAGATTTATTTTGAGGCAACCGAAAGATTGTATTAGCACATGGCGGACAAATAAAAGGAATTATGCCACAATTTATGAATGAGGTAGAATGGGCTCATAAAAAAGTCACGGATTTTGAATTTACGAATACAATGCACGAGCGAAAGGCAAAATTTCTTGAAAACATTGATGCATTGATAGCGCTACCAGGAGGGCCTGGAACTTTGGAAGAATTATTAGAGGCGATTACTTTAAAGAGATTGGGTCAATTTACGAAGCCCATTATTATTTTAAATACAAATGGATACTACGACCCACTGATACAGATGCTTGAACGATGTGTCGAAGAAAAGTTTTTAAGACCTATCCATGCTGAAATGTGGACTTTTGTAAATCAACCTGAGGAGGTGATGTCCGCTATCAATCAATCTATGGAATGGGATGAAAATGCCATTTCTTTTGCAGCTGTTTAAAACGGAAGAAAAATGACTAAGCCCCGATTAACTTTTTCCCAAATAATCAATATGAACGTTGGTTTTTTTGGTATTCAATACAGTTTTGGCCTTCAGCAAAGCGCTGTAAATCCAATATATGATATGTTGGGTGCACAACCCGACCAGATTCCCCTATTAAACCTAGCGGGTCCAATGACAGGATTATTAATTCAGCCGATTATTGGAGCCTTAAGTGATAAAACCTGGCATCCTAAATATGGGCGGAGGAAACCTTATTTTTTCGTAGGTGCGTTATTTTGTAGTATTTGTTTATTTATTTACCCATTCAGCAGTACATTATGGATGGCTGCGGGTTTATTATGGGTATTAGATGCCGCAAATAATACTGCCATGGAGCCATACAGGGCTTTTATTGCGGACAAACTACCCGAAGAGCAATACGGCACAGGCTTTCTATCTCAAAGCTTTTTTACCGGTTTAGGTATTACTTTAGCAAATATCTCTCTTTTTATTTTTCAGATATACATTCCTGGTCGTTCAGGATCTTTACCTAATTGGGTGTATGCCTCTTTCTTTTTAGGGACGGTGTGTTCCATAGGTTCTGTTGCATGGAGCATGTATAAAACGCCTGAAATTCCTCCTTCTGAAGAAGAAATAGCCTGGATCAAGCGAAAAAATGAGGGCATGCCTCACCCAGTTG
>JAJTER010000052.1 GCA_021299835.1 Saprospiraceae bacterium
AAGAATTAAGCAAAAATAAATTTGAAACGGCATGATTTTCAGAGATGATTTGTTTAAAAATAAGTCTGTTTTAGTAACGGGTGGCGGAACGGGAATTGGTAAAGAAATTGCCGCTCAGTTTCTAAAAGCAGGGGCAACCGTATTTATTTGTGGTCGAAAAGAAGCCAAGTTAAAAGAGGCCATAGAGGAACTAAGCCTTCTGGGCACTTGTTTTGAGAAAACGACAGATATTAGGGAAACAGCACAAATCTTAGATTTAGCCAATTTCATTAAAGAAAAAACCGGTCGATTAGATATATTAATAAACAACGCGGGGGGCCAATTCCTCTCGCCTGCAGAAGATATTACTGAAAAAGGGTGGCTCGCTGTCATTAATAATAATTTAAATGGCACCTGGTTTATGACCCAGACCATGGCAAATCAATTTTTCATCCCTCAAAAAGAAGGAAAAATTGTCACTATTATCGTAAACATTTACAGAGGATTTCCAGGAATGGTTCATACTGGTGCCGCGAGAGCTGGTGTGGATAATCTAACTAAATCGCTGGCCGTAGAATGGAGTAAATACAATATTCAAATTAACGCCATTGCCCCTGGGATCATTTTATCATCCGGCCTGGACAACTATCCACCACAAATGTTACATGGCCTGGCAGAAAATATTCCCGCCAAGAGATTGGGTCGAGTGGACGAAGTAGCATCCTTAACGCTTTTTTTAAGTACAAAAGCCGCTGATTATCTTACCGGTGATACTATTTACCTGGACGGAGGACAACATTTACACGGTAGCCCTTATTTGCTTTAATCTCATTTCAAACCCTAAAATCCCCAGTTTCTTATACATTAGATGGAAAATACAACCCTTGAAACAAACAGATTATCCTTGCTGGAATATTTTTATGAATGGGAAGAATTACAACCCAATCGTATATTTCTTCGTCAACCCGAAGGTAAAAAATGGAAGGATATAAGTTGGAAAGAAACCGGATCTCAAGCAAGAAGAATGGCCGCTGCACTCCTTGATATGGGCTTGGTACCTGGTGATAACGTAGGCATTCTTTCAAAAAATTGTTACCACTGGATTATCACCGATCTCGCGTTGATGATGTCTGGTCTGATCTCTGTCCCTTTTTATCCGAATCAAACGGCTGATCAATTAGCAGAAGTTATTGAAGCTGGTAAAATAAAACTCCTTTTTGTAGGAAAATTAGACGATTGGGAAAACCAGCAAAAGGGGGTTCCCGCAGATCTTCCGATGATTTCATTTCCCCATTATGCAGGTAATAGTTTAGTTTCCAATGGATTTCAATGGGATATTTTGATAAATAGATATCAGCCAATGATGGGTAATCCTGTGCCTGCATTAAATGATATTTGGACCATCCTTTTTACATCGGGAACTACAGGTAAACCCAAAGGGGTTATGATTGATTTTGATGGTCCCGCTGCTCTCATGCAATTAGAAAAAGAAACCAATTTTTTAGGCCTCGCTCACACAAAATATCATCGCTTTTTTTCCTACTTACCGTTAAATCATATTGCAGAGAGACTTATTGTCGCTGCAGCTGCGATACACACCGGCGGAAGTATTTCCTTTGGAGAATCCCTGCAAACTTTTATTTATAATCTGAAACAGACACAGCCAACTGTTTTTATGGCTGTTCCAAGAATTTGGACAAAATTTAGAATGGGTATCGTATCTAAGATTCCTGAACCATTGCTTTTTAACCTCGTGAAAATTCCTTTTCTGGGTGATTTTTTAAAATATTTGCTCAAGAAAAATTTAGGTCTTTCCAATGCTAAAATCCGGCTCACTGGTGCTGCTCCCGCTTCAGATAGTTTAAAAGTTTTTTTTGACAAATTAGGCATTCCTATTCAGGAGGTTTATGCGATGACTGAGAACTGCGGAGGCTGTACGCTCATGCCACAAAATATTCAAAAAAATGGCACAGTGGGTAAGGCGGTACCTGGCGTTAAGTTAAAAATAGACCCGGAAACCAGCGAAATATTAATGCAAGCTCCCTGGCTAATGAGGGGCTATTTCGAGGACGACTCTTTAACCAACGCAGTCATTGAGAATAACTGGTTACATACAGGTGACATGGGAAAAATAGATAATGAGGGTTATCTATACATTACCGGACGAATATCAGAAACGTTTAAATCGGCAAAAGGTAAATTTATTTCGCCCGCTACTCTTGAATTCCCCTTTGCTGTCAATGATCTTATTGAACAAGTTTGTGTGGTCGGTATTGGGCTTCCTCAGCCACTAGCGCTTATAAATTTATCTGAATTTGCTCAAACTTTACCAAAAGAAGATATAAACAAGCGTTTGGAAAGTACGCTCAATGCAGTAAACCAGAAAGCCTCAAATTTTGAAAAAATATCCTCCGTTGTGATTCTTTCAGAACCCTGGGATGTTTCAAACGGCGTATTAACCCCGACCCTAAAAATAAAGAGACATCATTTAAATCAGCTATTTAGCCATAAATTTGATGCATGGAGCCAATCTGACCTTCCTATCATTTGGGAATGATTTAAAATAACATATATTTATAAAAAAATGTAAAAACATGACTATTTCAACAAATACTACCGACGATCTTCAGTTAGTTTTCCAAAATTTAAAATCGAAGGCTCGCACTACTTCCCGCACATCTGTTCAGGAAAGAATCGACAAATTAAAAAAACTGGAAGCCTATTTAAGAAACCCGACAAATATTAAATCGTTGGAAACCGCTTTATATAACGATTTTAAGAAACATCCAGTGGAAGTTATGAGTAGTGAGATAAGTGCCATTATTCAGCAAATAACTCATGTTAAAAAAAATCTCTCGCGTTGGATGGCCGACAAAGTAGTGGATACACCTATCACCCTCGTTGGAACTTCTTCATGGGTTAAATACGAATCGAAAGGGGTTTGCCTGATCCTTTCTCCATGGAATTACCCTTTTAACCTATCCATTCTTCCATTAATCTATGCCATAGCTGCTGGAAATACGGTTCTTTTAAAACCATCAGAACTCGCAGCGCACACGGCTCATTTTATTAATACTATGCTATCAGAACTTTATCCACAAGATGAAGTTACTGTCTTGGAAGGAGATGCCTCCCTGGCAAGCCGACTATTATCTTTACCGTTTAATCATATTTATTTCACAGGAAGTCCCCAAATTGGAAAAGTGGTGATGGCCGCAGCTGCCCAGCACCTTTCTTCCGTTACCCTGGAACTGGGTGGAAAGTCACCTGCCATCATTGAAAAATCAGCACCAATCTCTGATGCTGCAGAAAAATGTGTGTGGGCAAAACACTTTAATAATGGTCAGACATGCATCGCTCCCGATTATTTATTAGTTCAGGAAAGCGTCGCCGAAGAATTTACTAAAGCATATCAAAAAAGTATAAACGCATTTTATAATTCTGAAAATAAAGGAATTAAAAACTCTCCTGATTATTGCAGAATCATAAATAACAGGAATTTTAATAGAATAAAAGCGTTATTTGATGATGCAATTTCTAAAGGAGCCAAAGTGCTGGCCGGAGGTGAATTTGATGAAACAGACCGATTTATTTCCCCTACCCTCCTTGGAAATGTTTCTCATGATATGAAAATCATGGAGGAAGAAATTTTCGGCCCGGTTATGCCGATGATGACTTTCAGGGATATAAATGAGGTGGTAGAGATTATTTACGAAAAACCTAAACCACTTTCTCTTTATATTGCCTCAAAAAACAACGCATTCATCAACGAGATAATTAGTAAAACTTCCTCTGGTGGAACGGTAATAAATGATTATTTACTTGGATATCTGAATCCGGAACTTCCTTTCGGTGGCGTTAATAACAGTGGGATTGGCAAAGCGATGGGATTTCATTCTTTTGTTGATTTCTCCAATGAGCGGGGTATTGTTAAAAGAAATTTTGGAACCCTATCCTTCATTTATCCTCCTTACAATGGGTTTAAACAGAAACTAGTTTCTTTTCTTGCCTTCAAATTGTCTTGATTTTACATGAAAAAAATGCTCATTACGGGTGGTTCCCAAGGCATTGGTCTTGAACTTGCCAAAGCATTTGCACGAGAAGGGAACGCTTTGTTTTTAGTGGCTAAGGAAGACGGATTACTACCTTTGGCTATAGAAAATCTTAAAAAAGATTTTCCAAATCTGCAAGTTATCGGTCTAGAAATTGACCTGACGCTTCCGGAAAGTGCCCTATCTGTATATCAAGCGGCCTTAAATGCCGATTTTGTTCCTGATATTTTGGTAAATAACGCTGGATTTGGCACCTATGGGTATGTTTGGGAAACAGATCAGGAGAGCGAATTTAAAATGCTTCAGTTAAACATGTTGAATGTTTACCAGTTAACCCGTTATTTTTTGAAAGAAATGATTCAGCGCAATAGTGGTTGGATTATAAATATTTCCTCCATTTCAGCCTTCCAGCCAAACCCTCGTTTAGGAACTTATGGTGCAACCAAAAGTTTTGTTTTACAGTTTACCCGATCTATTGATTTTGAATTAAGAGAAGCTGGGTTTGCTGTTCGTACGATGGCCGTTTGTCCTACGCCTGTGGTAAACACAGGATTTATGGAACGCGCTGGAATGGAAAAGTCCAGAACCTTCAAAAACTGGATGGTGGTAACGCCTGACACTGTAGTTAGAGATATTCTTAAGGGTATGAAAAATGGCAAAAATCTAGTTGTTCCAGGTAAAGGCCTATCTTTTTTACTATCAATTATGAAAAGATTACCCGAAGCTGTCGTTATTTGGATGTCTGCATATTACCTTCGCGAAAATAGAAAATGAGCCAATGAAAATTGTTAAAATATTACTTTACACCACCATTGTTTTAGAAGGAGGAATAGCCATTTTATGCTGGTTTTTCCCTTCATACCTGAAATTTATTTCCGCCTTACAGCCTTTACACGGTGAAAATACACCTAAAATGTTACTGGCTATGTATGGCTCTGCAGCCCTTCTCCCCGTAGCCATTTCTTTTTGGGCCTTACGAGAAGTTCCGGGAAGCGCCCAACGAAATGGACTGATTATTTTACTCATCCTTTTTCATACCCTGCTTAGTCTGAGTCAGTTTATTTATAATCCTGACGCCCGGGCAGGTTCGTTACATCTTCTTATTGCTGCCGGATTAAGTTCAGGTTGGAAAAAAGAAAAAGATTTAAATAAATGAGTTTATTCCTTACCCTATTTATCATCATTACGCTGCTCTTTTTAAGCATGCTTTTCTTATCCTTTTATTTTCGTGTCAAGGTTTTAAATAACTATCAAATCCTGGTTCGTCATAAGGTAGAATTCAATGCGATGGATGTTTTTCATCCAGATAAACTGGAAAAAGATGTAGTCCCACGTTATCCAAATCAGGCCCAAGCTATTAGAGATTTCTCAAAATACATAAGATTGGCCATTAAAATGGCCTCTGTATTAATGGTACTTATTACCCTCTTGGGGGCTGTTTTAATGTATTTTAGAGAATAACCGCGGCTATGATTACAGTTGGAGTCATTGGTGCAGGTCATTTAGGGAAGTTAATATTAAAACAACTCAATGAATTACCTGAATGGTTCACTGTCGCAGGATATTACGATAATGACCCACAAATTGGAGAATCATCGTCTGATTTATCCCAATGGACCTCTTTTAACCATGCAGATTCCTTAATTGAAGCTTCTGACGCCATTATTTTGTCTGTCCCAACCTCTTTTCATTATTTTTATGCAAAACAGGTTTTATCCCGTGATAAACATTTATTCATTGAAAAACCCATAACGGATACGCTGGAGGAAGCTATTTTCTTAAAAAACTGGTTCAATGATAAACAAACTTACCCCATAGTTCAGGTTGGACATATTGAACGCTTCAATCCTGCCTGGTTAAGTGTAAAAGATCTCGGATTACATCCAATGTTTATCGAAGTACATAGACTGGCTCCTTTTAATGCCCGGGGTACTGATGTTTCTGTTATTTTAGATTTGATGATACATGATTTAGATCTTATTCTGCAACTTATCCCCTTCGAAATCATAGATATTAGGGCAAATGGCGTAGCTATTTTAAGTGCTACACCCGATATTGCCAATGCAAGAATTGAATTTGCAAATGGTGCAGTCGCCAATGTAACCTCTTCTCGAATTTCGATGAAAAAAATGCGGAAAATGCGTTTGTTTCAACCTGATGCTTATATTAGCATGGATTTTTTAGAGAAAAAAAGCCAGATTTTCTCCCTTTCGTCTTTACATACTGAAATAGAAATGCCTGTTTTCTTACATCATAATGCCCTGAAGGAAGAATTACGCTCTTTTGCAGAAGCCATATTTTATAAGAAACAGCCCGTTGTTACAGTAAATGATGGGGTAAAAGCTTTACAACTTGCTCAACAGATTATCGATAACCTAAAATCCAGGCCTACTTAAATTTATTACTTTTAAAAATATAAATAAACACCTATCTTTGCTTTGTGAAAGAGAGAATAAAAAACTTTAGTGTCTATTTTTTGGCCATCATTTATTGCCTGGCTGTAGTTCTCGTTACACAATCACAAGTACAAAAATCCCATTATTCTAAACCGTCTCTCTCTAACGAAAAGTCTTTTTCTGACATTTCATCCAAACTTTTTAGTCATACTCCCCTTTCTGATAAATCATTAAATAATAAATTTAATCTTCCCGTCCCCACCTCTCATAATAATTTTGGAGATTACTGGGGGATGATTCACCTTATGGGTGGACTTTTTGATACCAGATATAAACAATATCTCTCCTTTTCAAAAACCATTTTAGTCAACTTAAGGAAAATAAATTTCCTATTTCCTTTCCATTATTTTTGGTAAAATTCTTTGTTTGAAGACAAAGAATTTACATTTTAAACAATCATTAATATGGAAACGAATCTAGGTAATACCCTTATTGGTATTTTATCAGTACTAATTTGTATAGGTCCTTTTTTAGGGATATATCTTGTAAAAGTTCGCAAACAAAATAAATTTTTGCGTTCATTGAAGGAAAGCATGCTTCATTTGAATGTTACCATTGGGGAGCATGAATTTTGTGGAGATTTTCTCCTGGGAATGGATAAAAATAAAAAGTATATCCTTTTTTATAAGAACGTTCTTAATAGCAATCCTATCGTTAAAATCGTTGATTTATCCACTATTTTCTCCTGTAAGATATTAAAAGAAACGAAAACGGTAAAAACGACCCAGGAAAGCATGGAATTTATAGAAAAGATTGAACTTTCATTCATTTCCAGGGATAAAAAAGAAACGAAATTAGAACTTTTTAATGAAGAAAGAAATACTCAGCTAAGTGGTGAACTACAATGTGCTGAGAAATGGGAGCAACTCATTACTGAGCTAATCTAAAGATAAAACACATTTCTTTAAATACTTTTAAACCCCTATTACTAATGGTTTCGTTGTGTTTTATACACTTCGAAACCTTTTTATTTATAGCTTCTTAAAAATACTTAAACACAGGATAGTCAACGGGTGAGAATGGCACATTGGAACCTTTCAAAATATGGTCGAAAAAATTCCATGAAAGCAGCCCATCATCAGATTGAGGTTCAAGCATATAAAATATAAGATTAGCTAAAGGCTGTGCCATATCAACGATAAAATCGCCTTTTCTTGCTACTATTGCCCTGGCATTAAATGTACCTTCTACGGAAACCATATTATGTCCTTCAAATTTTCTTGGAGATTTATTCCATTTTTCTACAAAAAAAGATTCTCCTGAAAAACGTTGATTTTTTTCAAGCGTTGTGACCCTTACCCCTTGTCTTCGAAGAATTTCAACGATAGTGTCTAAACCCGATGGAATAATGTATCCTCTTGGCAATAAAGCACTTACAGTATCTTTAAAAGCAGCATAATAGGTTATATTATCATAATAAACTATTTTACCAGTTCTCAATAAAGTCGTTGTGCCATCCTCTTTTAAGAACTTTTCATAATCATAAGTTCTAAAATGTTGGAGAGGTTTATCGGTAGGTACCATTTTAAAACGAACGCCTTTTTTGAGGGTGCCTGCTTGATTTTTTACCTTTTCAATGGCAGACCATTCAGCCTGTTTATTGATTTTTATAATTTCTTCCGAATGATTATTACAATGATTTAAAATTTCATACACAAAATGATAAGTACTATGAATACGTTGATAAAAACGTTCGTGAGCAAATGATTCACTTAGAATAGACATTCTATTTCTAAGGCCAATTTGATTGATAATATATCTTGGATGATGATTATAGGTATAAAATTTTTTCAATGGCCAACCTTCTCTGGTGCTAAAATCGCCAAAGGGGCCCAGATTAAGATCGTATTTTTCTTTTGCATTTTTTGTTATCAAGGGAAGCATTACCTCATTTAAATAATTATAAGGACCCGATTCACCCGAGGACAAATAACCAGGCGCCCAGGTCAGGGAATATCCGTGCCAGGTTCCGTTGGTTGTATGTAAATCGACCGTAAGTTGAGGATCCCAAAGATTTAAAACATTAGCTATCATTCCTTTAGTTTCTGGCGCTTCCATTTTAACGCCATCTCTATTTAAATCGAGCCCTTGACCATTTTCCCTGGTACCTGTTTCTAAGGGGCTATTTTCCTGTGATGCCCTTAAGCCCTTTTCCATCTTATCATTTCCATCCACGTTATAAATAGGTACAAAAATGATAATCTGGTTTTTGAGTAAATCCATTTTGTCACCCAATAAAATATCTCTCATCAACATCATAGCTACCTCTTTTCCTTCCACTTCCCCGGCATGAATATTTGCCTGAATATAAACTACTGGTTTTCCTGACGCTTTAGCCTGATCTGCATTTGAAATCATTGGATTTGCCAAAACCGCCATAGGAATATCTAATCCCGAGGTACTTTTACCTATGTTATGCAAAGAAATATAAGGACTAAGCTGTTTAATTGCGTTTAAAAAAGACACAACATCAGCATAGGTAGAGGTTTTTTCAAAATTTGTTTTTTCAGGAACAAGTAATAAAGAAACGGGAAAAGTGGTCTTTATCTGAGCTGAAAGGGAAAAAACAAAAAGGAAAAATACGACGGAAAAAATTGATTTCATGAGTTGATATTAAGGATATGAAAAACGAATGACCTCAGCCACCACAAAGGTACTACCTCCGACATAGACTACATCGGAAGGAGTTGCTTTTCTTTTAGCAGCTTTGAGCGCATTTTTCACAGATGAGTATGCTTTTCCATATAATCCAAAGCTATGTGCCTGCTCTTTTAACTTGAGGGCATTTAAGCCCCTCGGCAGGTCAGGTCTAGCAAAATAATATATAGCGTTTTTAGGTAAAAGAGAGAGCATACCCGCAATATCCTTATCGGAAACGACACCAATGACCAAATGCAGTGCCGTTGCAGGTAATTCTTTTAACTGATTCATTGCCAGGGTTAAACCCTCCGTATTATGGGCACTATCGGCAATAATGAGAGGATCATCACCCAATTTCTGCCATCGCCCCATAAACCGGGTCAAACGTTTCAGGTGTAACAACCCTTCAATGATAGCCGCATTTTCCACCTTAAAAAATGGCCTTAGTTTATCAATGGCACACAAAGCGGTCCTTACATTTTTTAACTGATATCCGCCTGCTAAATTTACTTTTAAGTCTTTAATCCATAGGTCATTACTACCAATTTTTCTGACATTGTAAGTAGCAAAAAGGAGATCAGCGTCGAGGCATTGTACATCAATACATTCATCGGCGAAAAATATAGTAGCCTTATTCATTTCCGAAAAATGGTTAAAAACAGGGGTTGTTTCCTCTTGCTTTTCACCGATGACAACGGGAACGCCAGGTTTAATAATACCAGCTTTTTCCGAGGCAATTTTAGGCAGTGTATCACCTAAAAAGGCCATATGATCCATACCTATGTTAGTAATTACACTTAAAACAGGCTTTATCACATTGGTACTGTCCAATCTCCCCCCCAGCCCGGTTTCTATGACCGCCACATCAACTTTTGACTTTTCGAACCAGGCGAGCGCCATAACCCAGGTAATTTCAAAAAACGAGGGATTAATTTCATCGAGCAATGGCTTTACCCTCTCAGTGAAATCGATGACAAAACGTTTTGAAACCAGCTGACCATTTATTCTGATTCTTTCTCTAAAATCGACATAATGGGGAGAAATATATAAGCCTGTTTTATACCCTTGTGCCGTTAGCATAGCTGCTATAAGGTGGGCGGTAGAACCTTTTCCATTCGTACCTGCTATATGAATGGTAGGAAACTTATTAAGTTCCATATTCAAGCCAGCCAATAGATTAAGGATATTTGTCAGATCAGCTCTAAATGCGATGGAGCCAACCCGTTGAAACATAGGTAATCTGGAGAACAAAAAATCCAGGGTAACTGCATACCTTTCGGTTAATGCCATTTGAAATAAATTATTGGACTTTAAAAGAATAGGTAATAATTCCGCACTGTCGCTCTTCGTTACCTGGTTTAAAACGCCATTGACGAGCATTACTTACGGCAAGATCCCTTAATTTTCCCGAGGTAATGGTAGATCCTTGTAATTGAAATTTTGCTTCGGTAACGTTACCGTCTTTATCGAGACAAATGGCTATCACAACACTCCCCCTATTGTTCGAATCATCTTTTAAAGAAGGAGAAGAAACGACACCTCTTCCACCTAATCCACCGCCAACCATACCAGTTCCTGTAGAGATTCCCTCTTCCACCTTTCCATTTTCATCGCCATTGGCTTGCCCGCCTTTGCCTGGTTTACCTGAAGAACCCCCTGAACCCTTTTTAATGTTTTTAATTAATTCAGCAGCTTCCTGCTGTTCCTTATCTATAGCCTCTTGTTTTTCCTTTGCTAATCTTACTCTTTCAGCAGCTTCTTCTTTTTCTTTAATATCACGCTCCTCTTTTTCTTTTTTTTCTGCGGCCTTTCTTCTATTAATTTCCAACTCCTTCTCTGAAACTAAAGGATCTGTTGTTTTTACTTTTTCTTTAGGTTTAACTTCCTCCACAGGTTTGGGTTCTGGCTTAGGCTCTTCAATAGGTTCTACGGGAGTAGGTTCCTCCGGACCTCCGGGTTCTATAGGCCCGGTGCCCTCATCGGGATTACCCAAAGCAATTAAGATACCGTCTTGACCCGGAGGAGGATCAGGGTATTCTAAAAGAGGGAGCATTAGCAGAATGATAGTTCCCAGATGGAAAAAGAAACTAAGTATCATTGCTCTTCTCTTTTCCTTTTTCTCCTTTTCTACATGCAAAACCTGCATAACATATTATTTAAAGGCAAAAAATAAATCTTATTCAACGGGAGCGGTAGCCAAAACCCCATTAATTTTAAGTCTTAAGGCAATATCCATAATAGATACAACAAATTCGACCGGTGTTTCTCTTTCTGGCTGAATGATAAAACTAAAATCCTCGGGATTACCCATTGACTTTTCTAATAAAAAGGCTTCAATTTGTGGTAAAGATTGGACTTTCCCATTCAACTCAAAACCTCCTGTCTTCGATATAAAAACCTCATCGTAGTCTTCTTGTTGCGTTGCTTTCTTCTGACTTGTCCCTGGTAATTTAAGATTTAATGCATTGGGGGCAACGATAGACGATGTCAGCATAAAGAAAATCAACAAAAGGAAAATAATGTCAGTTAAAGAAGACATATTAAACTCGGCGGAAATTTTCGATTTTTTCTTGATAGGCATAATTAAGCACTTAATTTTTTCTGGGCTGGGTGGCCAAAATAGCTTTAACTTTCATTTTTTCTGCCAGCGTCATTAATCTTACCACTCTTTCAAACGGGGTACCTTTTTCAGCCACTATGGTCACGGTAAAATCAGCTGAAGCCCCTGATTCCTGGTATTTATTTCTCAATACATTTTCTAACTGCAATTCCTCAATTTCTGCTGATTCAATTTTATAGATTCCAGATTGATATAACATAACGGCCACTGACACTGGGGCAACCGTTTTCGAATCAGATTCAGGTAAATCTACTGCCTCAATTTTGACCAGAGTAGAAGTGAGCATAAAGAAAATGAGTAAAAGAAATATAATATCAGTTAGTGAGGACATACTAAATTCAGCACTAATCTTACTTCTTTTTTTTAAAGCCATGTTATGATATTTTAGGCCAATGAATTATTCGTGCAGCATGTCCATAAATTCTGTGGTGGTTCTTTCCATCATATAAATGACCTTATCTACTTTGGCAACCAAAAGATTATAGCCAACGAAGGCAAAAATACCGATAGCCAGTCCAAAAGCGGTAGTAAGCAACGCTTGATAGATACCTCCGGCAAGCAAAGAAGGGGTAACATTTTGTTGAGAGGCCATGTTGTAGAAGGCCAGGATCATACCTGTCACCGTTCCAAAGAAACCGACCATAGGAGCGGCTCCGGCAATACTGGCGAGGGAAGATAAATTCTTTTCTAACCTGAAAACCTCCAGATTCCCAGCATTTTCTACTGCGGCATCAATATCTCTCAAAGGTTTTCCAATACGTTGAAGTCCTTTTTCGACCAACCGCGAAACCGGAGAATCAGTAGCCTGACAAAGTGCTCTGGCTGCTGTAATATTCCCGGCAGCAACATTCGACCTGATATTATTCATAAAATGCTGATCTATTTTCTCAGATCTATTGATAGCACTATACCTTTCAAAAAATATATAAACAGCTATAATAGAGAGAATTAACAGGACTACATAAATAAAAATACCTATCATTCCGCCAGAAATTAAAATATCCATTGGACTTTGTGAAACCATTACCGTTTCTACACTTCCTGCGTTTTCTAACGTTGGCGTTGCTTGTAAAAATAATGCCGACCCTTTTAGGAACATACCTTTAGTTTTTCAAATGTTGAAATAAAATATTTATGTGAAGGTAACGCTTTTGATTACGGACTTTGTATGTTTCTAATTATAAATTCTTTAAAAAAGGATAAAAAAAATAAGTACTCAAAAAATATTATTTTTAGCTTTTTAACGGGACAACATATATATGTCAATTAGTCGACTTCATTTGATTTTACCCTGCTTTAATCCAATAAAGGATTGGGAAATGAGAGTTTGCCAGCATTTAGAAAGCCTTCAGTTAATTCTTAGTGATATTTCTATTGAACCCATTCTCATCAATGATGGTAGTGTTGTCGGTGTGGAACAAAAACATATTGATTATATCAAAGAAAGAATTCCCGCGATTCAAATGATAGAATACATTGAAAATCAAGGAAAGGGATTTGCAGTCAGAGAAGGATTTAAGTTGGCAACCGCAGAATTTATCATTTTTACAGATATTGATTTCCCTTATGTTGAAGCTGATTTTGTAAGATTATTCCGAAAGTTGCAAAATGAAGAAATTGATATTCTGGTGGGTATCCGTCAGGCAGATTACTATCAACAAACACCCTGGTACCGCGCGGCAATCTCCAGATTATTGAAATTTTTTATTGGCAAGTTTTTAAAAGTCAAAATAACTGATACCCAGGGAGGCTTAAAGGGGTTTAGCCAAAAAGGACGGCAGATATTATTAAAAACAAAGATAAATAGATATCTTTTCGATTTAGAAGTCATAAAACTAGCTTCAAACACCCCAGGAATAAAAATGGAGGCCATGCCTGTGGAGCTGCGCAAAGATGTGCAGTTTGCTTCCCTGAGCTGGGTGATTTTAAAGAGAGAATTTCTTAATTTCGTAAAAATATATTTTTCGAAAAATACCTAGCATCTCATAGCTTTTATATGGAAATGCTTTGTATTTTTGTACGTAGCGAAATTTCGCTAAATTTTTATAAACCTAATGAAATAAATCGATGGGGATGACAAAAAGAATAAGAAAAGCTGCGGTCCTTGGTTCCGGGGTCATGGGATCGGGTATTGCCTGTCACTTGGCCAATATAGGTGTCGACGTCTTGTTATTAGACATTATTCCAAATAATTTGTCTGATGATGAAAAGAAACAACCCAAAGCCAGGAATAAAATAGCAGACCAGGCTTTATTGGCTTCTATTAAATCTAAACCTGCGCCTTTGTATGACGCAGCCTTTGCAAAAAGAATCAAAACGGGAAATTTTGAAGATGATTTTTCAAAAATATCCGATTGTGACTGGGTTATTGAGGTGGTGGTTGAGCGCCTGGATATCAAAAAAGAGATTTTTGCTAAAGTGGATACTTTTAGAAAAAGTGGCTCTCTGATAACCAGCAATACTTCAGGAATACCTATTCATCTTATGGGTGAGGGGCGGTCGGAAGATTTTAAAAAGCATTTTTGTGGCACCCATTTTTTTAATCCGCCACGATATTTACGCCTCTTAGAGGTTATTCCCACCCAGGATACACTGCCCGAAGTTATTGATTTCTTTATGCATTACGGCGATCACTATCTGGGGAAAACAACCGTTTTATGCAAGGACACTCCTGCTTTTATCGGCAATAGAATTGGCGTTTTTGCTATGGCAAAAGTGTTCCAACTCACCTCAAAATATAATCTTCGCATTGAGGAGGTAGATGCGCTAACCGGGCCAGTTATTGGAAGACCTAAAACGGGCACCTTCAGGCTAGGTGATCTGGTAGGTCATGATACTTCAGGGAATGTTATCCGTGGTTTAAAGGCGAACTGCGCCAACGACGAACAGGTTTCCTCCTTTGAGGTTCCTCCCTATCTTGATTTTTTACTCGAGAATAAATTCCTGGGGAATAAATCGGGTCAGGGATTTTATAAAAAAACGAATGAGAAAGACGAAAAGGGCAAACCTGTCATTTTAGCTTTAAATCTGAATTCTCTGACTTACGAACCAAGTATCCGACCTGATATTCCCAGCTTAAAAGCAGCAAAACAGATGGATGATCTTCCAAGGAGAATCAGACATTTCTTTGATGCTCAGGATAATGGAGCTGCTTTAATAAAAGAATCATTGGTTTCTCTATTTTCTTATGCAAGCAATAGAATACCTGAAATAGCCGATAGTTTCTTCAGAATTGATGATGCCATTCGCGCCGGGTTTGCCTGGGAATTAGGCCCTTTCGAGTATTGGGATATTATCGGACTTGAAAAAGGAGTTCAGCTCATTAAAGAATCAGGTGAAAAAGTACCTTCCTGGGTCAATGAAATGATAAGCGCCGGGTTCACTTCCTTTTATTCAAAGCAAGACGGTAAAAAATTATACTACGACCAGATACTAAAGGCTTATCAGCCTATTCCCGGTCAGGATAGCTTAGTAATACTTGATAATTACAGAAGTAAATCACCGGTTCACAAAACATCAGAAACCATTCTTCATGATATTGGCGAAGGGGTGTTATGTCTGGAATTCACCAGTCCGCATAACTCCATTGGAGAAGGAGTATTGATGGGTATTCAGGAATCTATTCAACTGGCAGAAGATGGCGGTTGGAAAGGTTTAGTTATTGGAAATCAAGCTACTAATTTTTCTGTAGGAGCTAATTTGATGATGATTGGCATGCTCGCCTATCAGCAAGATTTCGATCAGTTAAATATGGCTGTCAACGCCTTCCAACAAACTACAATGCGTTGCCGGTACTCCGCTATTCCTGTTGTTGCAGCCACTCAAGGTTATGTATTTGGCGGTGGGTGCGAAATTCTAATGCATTGTGATGCTGCTGTTGTTAGTGCAGAATCCTACATAGGATTAGTAGAAGCGGGCATAGGTCTTATCCCCGGCGGTGGAGGTACCAAAGAATATGCCCTCCGAGCTTCTGATTTATTTTTTGAGGGTGACGTTCAAATTCCTACCCTCATAGAAAAGTTTAAAGCCATTGCCCTGGCTTCTGTGGCTACCAGTGCTTACGAAGGATTCAAAAATGGCAGCTTAATTAGAGGTCGCGACGAAGTAGTGCTAAATAAGGATAGAGCCATTGCTTATGCTCAACAAAAAGTGCTTCAATTAGCAAGGAATTACACGCAGCCTATACTACGTGATGATATAACTGTTCTAGGCCGAACGGGTCTTGCTCCCTTGTATTTAGCGGCAAATGAATTGAAATTGGGTCATTTCGCCTCTGATCATGACATTAAAATTGCGCAGAAAATAGCTTATGTGTTGTGTGGAGGTGACCTTTCAGGAACTCAACAAGTCAGTGAACAATATCTGCTTGATGTGGAAAGAGAAGCATTCTTATCCTTGTGTGGCGAACAAAAAACACAGGAAAGGATTCAATACATGCTTCAGAACAATAAACCTCTCAGAAACTAATTTTCTCATTCACAAAAGAAAAATTCATGGAAGCATATATCATAAAAGCCTATAGATCAGCAGTAGGAAAAGCAAAAAAAGGAAGTTTTAAAAATTTCAGATCTGACGACATTGCCGTAAAGGTCATTGAACATCTTATGGCTCAGGTACCGGAACTCGATCCACATATCGTTGATGACGTTATTGTAGGTTGCGCCAACCCGGAAGGAGAACAAGGTTTTCAAATTGGAAGGCAAATCTCTTTGCGTGCCCTGGGTATTCCTGTACCCGGAGTAACCGTTAACAGATATTGTGCCTCAGGATTGGAATCTATTTCCATGGCGGTGGCAAAAATTCGCGCGGGAATGGGGCATATTTTTATTGCCGGTGGGGCAGAAAGTATGAGCCAAATTCCAATGACAGGGTATAAGTTAGCGCCCAATTATGATGTGGCTAACCAAACACCTAATTATCTTACAGGGATGGGCATTACCGCCGAGGCCGTGGCTAAAAAATATGGAATAACAAGGGAGGATGCAGATACATTTTCTGTTAGCTCTCACCAAAAGGCCGCAAAAGCCATCCAAGAAGGTAAATTCAAAGATGAAATCGTTCCCATCGAGGTCACAGATGTTTCTGTAAGAAATAATAAAAGAGTCGAAACAACTAGCTTAGTTTCTGTAGATGAGGGAGTTAGACCAGATACTACCCTTGATTCCTTAGCAGCACTTAAACCCGTTTTTGATACCAAAGGAATTATAACCGCTGGTAATGCTTCTCAGACATCAGACGGTGCAGCTTTTGTATTGGTTGCCAGTGAAGAAATGGTGAAATTATTTAATTGGCAGCCCATAGCCAGAATGGTTTCCTGTTCTGTTGGTGGTGTGGATCCTTTGTATATGGGTATGGGGCCTTGTGCCGCAATTCCTAAAGCCCTTAAATCAGCTGGTTTATCCCTTTCCGATATAGATCTGGTGGAGCTTAACGAAGCCTTCGCTGCTCAGGCCCTGGCTGTAATTAAAGAAGGTTGTCTGAACCCTGAATCTGTAAATGTTAACGGTGGAGCCGTTGCATTGGGTCACCCACTGGGTTGTACAGGTGCGAAACTGACTACCCAACTAATCAATGAACTCGGAAGACAAAATAAAAAATACGGGATGGTCACTGCCTGCGTAGGTGGAGGCCAGGGTATCGCTGGTATCTACGAAAAACTATAATGCAGATTTAAAAAAAATTCAATAAAAAAGAGGCTGTCCAGTAAGAAAGGTAGCCTCTTTTTTATGGTTGGTTTAAAAAAAGGCTAAATAATTCAATTCAAACCATTTAGCTACCTTGAAAATATAGTTGGAGATTTAAAATAAGGAAACCAAAAACCTACTAAATTGATTAAAATCATAACGATTGAAAAAAAATAAAGGCCTAATAAAGCCCCTATGCCAATATGCATCATTATAATACAAACTATCCAGGGTTTTCTTAAAACTTTAATACTTACACCAATTGGAAAAAGCAGTTCTAACAATACTGTCGTAATACCTATAAATGTAATAATAAAAGGATAATGGAGCCATAATTCCGGTTTAAATAAACTTGCTTGATTATAACTATTCAACGCTTTCCATATAGCTTCGCCATTCCACCAGGTAGGTCCTAATGCTTTAGATAAACCAGAGAAAAAATAAGCTAAACACCAATGTATTTGAAATAATCTTAAAAAAATGCCATGATCAAAATTATCAGGATTTGATTTCTTCAAAAAATAATTATCTAAACTATGGTATTTTCCAACTGGAAAAATCAAAAAATAGAATAAGCATATTGTCGTCATAAAATCAACTCCATAAATAAAAATATTAATAGATTGCATCAAAACTAAATGCGTCAATAATGCTATTGCAGCTGAAATTTTAGACATTAATCCCAAAGCCAAAGAAATAAGTGATAAGATGTAAATTATGGCTATAGTGTTCGCAACTGTTTGAAAACCAAGGGCTGCATATTTATTAATTAATTGATGTAAATCATATATTGTTGGCATTAAGTTGTCTATGTTTGCATCCATAATATCTGGATTTACCATAGCATTTTGCCCCCAAAATGTGTAAAAATCAGGAAGAATGGATAAAAAATGAAATAGAAAAATAAGACTTCCATATATCCTGAAAGAAGAAATCCAAACAGGATTAATGAAACCTATTTTATAAACAAAGATATCTAATATCCTATTTACCAATGGCATAAACAAATTTCTTTACAGGTAAAAGTTCGTAATTTAGCTCAGTTCCATTTTTCAAATCTACTAATTTGGGGAGTTCCAAAATATAATATCCGGTAAGTACACTATCACAATCAACCACTTTACCTCTCATAGAAAAGGCAGATACATTTTTAAGAACTAAATCAAGGTAATCTTCCAACATACCGTCCACCTGATTGGCTTTTCGATTTTCAGGAAACTGATATTTTAAATAATCGATATATAAACTTCTCAGACTTCCATATCTATTTTCTGCTTCTAAAGAGTTGAATTCAGGATTTGAAGTTTTTCCACAGTATTCATTAATAACAAAACCTGTACTCCTGACATTAAATCCAAAAAAACCATATCCCGTCTCTATACCTGTATACTTTCCATAAATTTGAAAAAATGAATTACGAATTATTTTACCACATAGAAAATCAAAATAGTTACTTTTTTTATTGAAAAAGTCCATATAGGTTTCTCTTGTCATGACTGAATTATTAACAATTAATATTCCAATATGCAAAAACAAAAAGATAACTAAAAACAATTTTTTCATTTCAAAAAATAGCTAAAGTACGTATTTTAAAAGCGATGCTTAGAGAAATAAAATGAGCAATTAAAGAATAAACTTATTACTTCCTTAACTGCTCATTTTTAGTAAATGATATACTCATTGACTTTTTTATAAATTATTTGGATAAGCCAATTAATTCATATCACCATATTTTGCTAAAATGGTATTTAACCTTACGAAACTGGCATTTGTAGTGGTAGGAGATTCTGGTTCCTTGGGATCTGTGGGAGGTGTTGGTTCATTATTATAATGAATTGCTTTTTCATCAATTGCCGTAATAAATGCTTTTTTATCAACAACCCAATTAGGATTTTTTCCTTTTTTTCCATTTAAGGGAACTGCCTTCAATGTGAGCTCTCTTGCATTATTAACATCGTTAATACCATAAGTTGCCTTTAGTATTGAAATAATCTCCTTTTTTTCAGATTCTTGAATCCTTGCAGTGGAAGAAACTTTGTAAGTAAACTTACCCAACCTGGTTACACCTTGTCCAGGATTTATAGTAAATGAAATGAAAATAAGAGAGACAAAAAGAAAAGTTGGCAAACTGAATTTACTCATAATTTCAAAATTTTGTATTAAGGAATAAAAAGTATCAAACCAAAATACTAAAAAAATTAGATTTTTAAAATTTAATCTAAAAAAATTAATAAAAAGTGGACAATTAATTGCATTGGCTTTTCTATCATACCCAAACTTAACTAATTGTATTGGAGAAGTTATTGGGAAATGCATAAATTGTTAATTTATCCTATTGTTAATGATAAAACGCTTTGATAATAATTATTATTGAACAAAAAAGGAATCCCCGACACTTCTGTATCGGGGATTCCTTTTTATTCATTCTCAAAATATTTTATCGAATAATCGTTACATCTCCTTTTTCAATTTTACCATTTGGAACATTTAATCTGAGTATAAAATAATAGGTTCCATCAGGCAGCGGCTGATTCATAGAATTCACCCCTCTCCATTCATTTTTGTAAGGTCTTTGAGTAAATACAATATCACCCCATCTATTAAAAACTATTAACTCTGCATCAGGATAGTCAGCTGGAAATTCATCTAAAATTTCAAAGGCAAGCGCATCATTTTTACCGTCATCATTCGGGGTTATTGTATTTGGAATGATTGGCAGCGGTGCATCAGGAT
>JAJTER010000166.1 GCA_021299835.1 Saprospiraceae bacterium
TCACCCTTGATTTGCTGAATAGAGTAAGAAAGAGATTTCTTTTCTCTACTCATCCCTAACGCAGTAACTACTACCTCACTTAACGCTTCTCCTTCCTCTAAAGAAATCTGAAGTGTTTGCGTGGCAGAAGTAACTTCAATTGATTGACTGGCAAAACCGATATAGCTGATTTCCAAAGTAGCTGGAAATGCTTTTACCTGAATGCTGAATTTACCGTCCAAATCGGTTATTGTACCATTAGACGTTCCTTTCTCAAGGACAGATGCGCCAATGACAGCGCTTCCGTCTGTAGTTGAAGTGACTGTTCCTGAAACAGTTTGAGCATTTAGTGTGCCCACCATTGAGCATAAAGCAATGATTGTGGTGAAATCCTTAACACCAGAAATGTTAAAAAACCTCTGCCAAATACTTAGCTTTCGAATTTTCATCATAAGTTATTGATTTTGTTAATTAGTTTACTGTTTTTATATTGCAAATTTGAGTAATGCCTGTTTTTTTTTGCGCTGTATTGGTTTAATTACGCAAATCTAATATGTTTTTTCTTGTTTCATGCGTAATCAAGTACTAAAGTAAACTTTTTAAAAAAAATTACAAACAATTCACAATTATTTTATTTAATAATCAATATTATGTTCCGCAGATCTTCTTAGATTGTGAAAAAAATGAGCGTTTCTAGCAAAAAAATACAAAGCGGGGATGAAATTGGAGTAGGTATCGCCTTAGGTATAGCTTTAGGCGCCGCTTATGGAAGCTATTCAGGTAATTTTCAAAAGGGTATTGCCTGGGGTATAATTATAGGAATTCTTTTCGGAGCTGTTATTGGGCTTATAAAAAATAAATTAAAATAGTTTTATTCTCGCCCATAGCCTGAAGGTGTTTCAAATTGTTGTTTTTTAGCGTATAATCATTATCTAAATAAAAAAAAGTCCTCAATTTTTATTGAGAACTCTTTTTGTAGACCCACTAGGACTCGAACCTAGAATGACGGTACCAAAAACCGGAGTGTTACCATTACACCATGGGTCTATACCACTTTTTGTAAAGCGATGCAAAAATAAGCAACGAATCGGTATAAAACAAGTACCTTTTAAAAAATGTTTTATTTTTCTTTATTTCCTCCGCGGAAAACCGTAATTTTCAGATTATTACTGAATTTTTTTTAAGCTCATTTTAAATCATGAAAAAATTATTTACTTCCGTTTTATTTGCATTATTTGCCCTGTCTGTTTTCGCTCAGAATGCTACAAGTAATCTAACAAGTTTTAATTCGTTAGTAAAAAATGCGTCCAAACAAGATGGTTTTTTTACTTTTTATCATGATGATGCCGCAGGTAAAATAATGCTTAGCGTGCCAGTCAATTTTTTAAACAAAGAATTCTTATATGTTAATTCCTTGCCTGCCGGAGTGGGCTCAAACGATATTGGTCTCGATAGGAATCAGTTAGGGAATACCAGAATAGTCTATTTCACAAGGAATGGATCAAAATTATTAATGGTTCAACCCAATTACGATTATCGGGCAGTTAGTTCTGATGCTGCAGAAAAGGCTTCCGTTCGCGATGCTTTCGCTTCATCAGCTATTGCAGGATTTAAAGTTGAAGCGGAAGAAGATGGAAAGTTACTTATAGACTTGACTCCTTTTCTGATGAGAGACGCTCATAGTGTGGCCGCTAAATTGAAAAGGGCTAACCAGGGAATTTATAAGGAAGATATCTCCCGTTCTATGCTTTATCCTGAACGGATTAAAAATTTCCCTAAAAATACAGAATTTGAAGCCATCATTACTTTTGCAGGAGAAGCTACTGGCAACTATATCCGTTCGGTAACACCCTCACCCGATGCGATTACCGTTAGAATGCATCATTCATTTGTCGAGTTGCCTGATAATGATTTTAAACCGAGGATTTCTGATCCACGTGCTGGTTATTTCACCACTGATTATATGGATTACGCCACTCCTATTTCCTCACCAATCATGAAAAGGCTTATTAACAGGCACCGATTGGTAAAGAAAAATCCGGGTGCTGAAAAAAGTGAAGCAGTTGAACCTATTATATATTATCTGGATAGTGGTACGCCGGAACCTATCCGTTCTGCCCTGCTCGAAGGCGCTCGTTGGTGGAATGAGGCTTTTGAAGCCGCTGGATTTATCAATGCTTTTCAAGTTTATGTGCTCCCTGCCGATGTAGATCCAATGGATGTCCGATATAATGTAATAAATTGGGTACACCGTTCTACCCGCGGCTGGTCTTATGGTAGCTCCGTGACAGATCCCAGAACGGGTGAAATCATAAAGGGTCATGTTGCCTTAGGGAGTCTTCGGGTTCGTCAGGACTTCATGATTGCTCAGGGTATGCTGGAATCCTACCAGGATGGTTCTAATCCCGATCCCCGTTTGCTGGAAATGGCTTTGTCTCGTTTGCGCCAATTAGCCGCTCATGAAGTAGGGCACACTCTGGGGGTTGCCCATAATTTTGCCGCAAGCATTAACAATAATTCTTCCGTTATGGATTATCCTCATCCTTTGTTTCAATTGACAAAAGAAGGGAAACTGGACTTCAGTAAAGTATATGACAATGGAATAGGAGAGTGGGATAAAATGGCCATCAGATATGGTTATGCCGAGTTTTCACAGGACGAAAAGGGAAATCTACTAAAAATATTACAGGAAACCAGAGATAAAGGACTTCACTATTTAACAGATCAGGATGCCAGACCTATGGGCAGTGCTCACCCTTTAAATCACATGTGGGACAATGGGGCTTCTCCCATAGACGAATTAATAAGAATTTCTACTGTAAGGGAGAAGGCTTTACAATCGTTTGGTGAAAAAACCATTCCCAAGGAAGCACCTATGGCCTCTTTGGAAAATGTGCTGGTTCCTCTTTATTTGAGCCATAGATATCAGGTTGAAGCTGTGGCAAAAATGGTTGGAGGTGTTTATTATTCTTATGCAGGTAATGGAGATGGTCAAGTGACTAATAAAATGATTGAAGACGAGGTTCAACGGAAGGCCTTTACTGCGCTTCTTAATACGCTGCAGCCCGCTTTTTTAAGCATACCGGAAAGAATCATCCAACTCATTCCACCTCAACCACCTGGCTATGAAAGAGATAGAGAATTATTTAAAATATACACAGGAAGTACTTTCGATCCCTTGGCTGCGGCTGAAGCTTCAGCAGAACATACCTTGAAATTTTTACTGGCTCCTGAACGTTTAGCTCGAATGGTCGAACAATCGGCGCGTAGCAATGCCGCAAGACTTTCTGTGAATGAATTATTTTCAACGCTTTTAAATAAAGCCACGCAATGGAGTTCATTACCGGCTTTCGAACAAGAAGTTGGACGCATTGTCCATAAAAGGATGGTAAATCATTTGCTAAATATTGCAGGTGATAAAAATATCATGCAACAGGTTTCTGCTATCGCTTTAGATGAAATCAGGAAATTGGAAACAAAATTACTGGCTAACTTGCCCTATTCTCCAGCACAGAGAGCGCACATCAATTACATTTTACAACGAATTAAAATTTTTAAAGAAAATCCAGCAGATTTTTCCATACCTCCTGCTCCTTCTTTACCCGATGGAGCTCCTATTGGTTGTGAATGACATTGAAAAATGACATTTAATAATTGGTCAAAACCTGCTCTGAATTGGTTTGAAAAGAATCATTGGCGCCCTCAAGTGTTTCAGTTGGAGGCTTGGGAAGCTATTTATAATGGTTATTCAGGTTTACTTTCCGCCCCAACCGGGACGGGAAAGACCTTTGCTTTGTTAGTTCCTTTTCTTCTGAAAGGATTGTCTGAGAGTAATAAAAATTCAGCAGAAGGCCTTCAACTTATCTGGATTACCCCCATCAGAGCGCTGGCAAAGGAAATTGAGCTATCAGCTCAACGGGCGGTGGAAGGACTCGGATTAAATTGGCAGATTGGTATCAGAACGGGAGATATGGCTCAGAATATTAGAAAGCAACAACTAAAAAATTTTCCACAAATTCTTATTACAACCCCCGAAAGTCTTCATCTGCTGATAACCAATCCTTCGTATCCTCAAATTTTTAAACATTTGAAAGGTATCGTTGTAGATGAATGGCATGAAATGATAGGCTCTAAACGGGGCGTTCAAATGCAACTTGCCCTGGCCTTGCTTTCGTCGCTGGTTCCAAAATCACAGGTTTGGGGCATTTCAGCGACTATAGGCAATATTGACGAAGCTGCCGACGTGCTTCTAGGTACATATACTGGTGCTGAGAAAAGAAAATGGATAAAGTCGGACATTGAAAAAAAAATAGATGTCCACACTATTATTCCTGAAAAAGTAGCTTCTTATCCCTGGGCAGGCCATTTAGGCATTAAAATGGCCGACAAGTTGATTCCGCTTATTTTAGCCAGTAATAGTACGCTCATTTTTACAAATACACGGGCCCAATGCGAAATTTGGTATAGGCATTTATTAGAAATTATACCTTCTCTGGCAGGTCAACTGGCCATGCACCACGGCTCTATGAGCAGAGAGATTCGCGATTGGGTTGAAAATGCCCTCTATCAGGGTACTTTAAAAGCCGTAGTTTGTACCTCCAGTCTTGATCTCGGTGTCGATTTTCGTCCCGTTGATACCATCATTCAGATAGGCAGCCCAAAAGGAATAGCTCGTTTTTTACAGCGTGCCGGTAGAAGCGGTCATCAACCTGGTGGATTAAGTCAAATCTATTTTTTACCCACCCATGCCTTGGAAATGCTGGAAGCTGCCGCTTTAAGAGAAGCCGTTGCTGAAAATAAGGTGGAAGCAAGGATTCCTCCCATCCGATGTTTTGATGTGTTGGTCCAGTATTTGATTACCAGAGCACTGGGCGTTGGATTCAAACCAGATCTTCTTTTTGAAGAGATTAAACAAACTTACGCTTTCGCCTCCCTTTCTGCAGAAGAATGGCAAGTTCAAGATGGTATCTGGCTTGTTACAGACCGATTAGTGGCAAAAAGACACAGATTGCAAATGGGTACTATTGTGAGCGATCCCGTTTTACAGGTGAAATATTTGAAGGGTGGCTTTTTAGGAACTATTGAAGAATGGTTTATTTCTTCCCTAAAACCTGGAGAGGTGTTTTGGTTCGCCGGTCAAGCCTTGTCCTTAGTTAGAATAAAGGATATGACGGTTCAGGTTAGAAAAAGTAAAGAGCAGAAAGGTAAAATTCCCAGCTGGCAGGGTGGACGCTTACCGCTTTCCAGCGAGCTTGGAACCTTCCTTAGAAATCAAATCTATGCCCTCCATAACCATGAAAATAGTCACGTTCCTGAAATTCGGGCTTTAAAACCTTTAATTAATATTCAAACACTGACTTCTGCCATTCCCCGGGAAAATGAATTTTTAATTGAATCTTTTGTAAGTAAAGAAGGGTATCATCTAACTTGCTATCCGTTTGAAGGTAGATTAGTTCACGAAGGTCTCGGTGCTTTAATAGCCTGGAGATTGTCAAAAATTAAACCTCAATCTTTCTCCATTGCCATGAATGATTACGGCATTGAATGGCTTTCTGATACCCCCATTGATGTAGATGTTAATCTTTTAAGACAGCTTTTTTCCGTGGAGCAATTATTTTCACACAGCAGGGAAAGCATACATTCTACCGCATTGGCTTCCCGACGATTTAGAGATATTGCAACTATTTCAGGGCTATTGTTCAAGGGCTATCCGGGTAATCATAAAAAAGATAGACACCTGCAAGCGTCAGGAACCTTGTTTTTTCAGGTTTTTCAAGACTATGAACCCGATAATCTTTTGTTAATTCAGGCTTATGAGGAAGCTCTTTTATTTCAAATGGAGGAACATAGGATGTTCGACGCTCTAAAACGGATAGAGAATCAACAGATTTTATTAAAGGTATGCAACAAAGCAACCCCTTTTGCATTCCCTATTATGGTTGACAGATTAAGAGAGAAATTGAGCTCGGAAAAACTGGAAGACAGAATAAAGAAGATGACCTTACTCCTTGAAAAATAGCAATGATTAGCTTCGATTTATCTATTGCAAATACGATTTTAACATTAGATGCACGAAAAGTAATTTTTTGGGGAGACACGGCTGCATTATTTATCGCCGATCTTCATCTGGGAAAAATTTCCCACTTCAGAAAATCAGGTATGGCCATCCCCGCAGCGGCGGCAACGATGAATCTCGATGTTTTAGAATCACTTTTTATCGATTATGAGCCCAAAAACTGTTATTTTCTTGGGGATCTTTTTCATAGCGCCACCAATGAAGAATGGTTCGATTTCCGACGTCTTTGTCTAAAATATAATCACATTCATTTTACCTTAGTCACAGGCAATCACGATGCTAAACTGGTGAAGTATCTAAAAACCAGTGAAAATGATTGGTTGAATAGGTGTGATACCTTTGAATTATATCCATTTTTGCTCGCTCACGAACCCCTGGACCACCTAACCGATAATAGTTTAGTCGGGGAGCAAAAAAACCTTTTCAGGCTATGTGGGCATTATCATCCAAAAGTTAAACTGGTAGGACTGGGTAAGCAGCAAATAAGTATGCCTTGCTTTCATTTTTCAGAAAATCAAGGCATCCTCCCTTCTTTTGGACAGTTTACGGGAGGATGCTTTATTAAAGTAAGGGAAGGAGACCGGGTGATTGGAGTAATGAATGACAAAATTTACCCCATTGGTCCATCCGGGTAATCAGATATCTATAGAATCATAAACGACCACTCTTTCCCAAAGATGTTTACATTCATCGATAAAAGCTAAGTGAAGTGGGTCAATCTGGTAGGCATCCTGAGCTTCCGACGTATCGAAAAATATACATAATGAAATATCGTAGGAACTGTCAATGACCGGACGATCTGTAACGGCTGGAATACCTATATGAAAGCCAGTAATATCAGCAATGGCACGTAATTTTTCTAGTCCAGCGACTAATTTTGCCTGATCTTCCTGATTTTTGGCATTTTTAAGCCAAAAAAATACGTGGTGGATAAAAGATTGGTGTCGTGACATGATAAATAGATTTTAGTTGTTCATTCAAATGTAAACAATTGTTTTTAAAAATGAAATTTCATTCACAAACTTCAAAAAAACAGGTCTTATTTCAAGGATTAAACGCCTAAATTCTTATCTTTCATAAGCTAAAATTCTAAATGAATAATTATGAATGCACTTTCCACCTTAGACTGGTTCATTATACTGGGTTATTTTACTTTGATAATAGGTATTGCCTGGTTAGTAATAAAAAATAAAAAAGATACCTCTGACGACTATTTCCTCGCCGGCCGCAATTTAGGTTGGTTTATCGTGGGTGCTTCCATTTTTGCTTCAAACATTGGTTCTGAACATATTGTAGGGTTGGCCGGATCAGGCGCTACCGATGGGGTCGCTATGGCACATTATGAATTACATGCCTGGTGTCTTCTGGTTTTGGGATGGGTTTTAGCTCCATTTTATATGAGATCGAAGGTTTTTACCATGCCTGAATTTTTAGAAAGACGTTTTTCACCTGTCTCACGATATGTTCTGTCCATTATCTCATTGGTTGCTTATGTGCTGACAAAAGTAGCCGTTGGCATTTTTGCCGGGGGTATTGTCTTTGGCGTCTTACTTCCCGAAGTAAATTTTATGGGTTTGAATAGCTTTTGGATTGGTTCTATTCTGGTTATTGTGCTGACCGGACTTTATACCATTGTGGGTGGATTAAGAGCTGTGGCCTATACGGAGGCCATTCAGACGGTCATATTAATCATTGGCTCCCTTTTAGTGACGGTTTATGGACTGGATGCTTTAGGTGGATGGGGAGAATTAAAAAAAATAGCTGGTTCTGAAATGTTTAATTTATGGAAACCTCTGGTTCCTGATGGTTTGACGGGAACCTGGGCACCAGTAAAAACAGAAACGCATCTGGCCTGGTATTTTAATAGTAATTATCCGTGGCTAAGTATGTTGTTTTGTGCTCCTATCATTGGATTATGGTATTGGTGTACAGACCAATATATAGTTCAACGAATGTTAGGTGCCGCTAGTTTGACAGAAGCCAGGCGGGGAACTATCGCTGCTGCTTTCCTTAAGCTTTTGCCTGTTTTTATTTTCATCATTCCTGGTATTATCAGTTTTGCATTGGCCGCAAGTGGTAAAATGCCCGTTATTGGGCAGGCTTTATTAGATGAAAATGGGGTCTTGGTTAAAGCGAATGCCCAACAAGCTTTTCCTTTACTGGTCGCTCATATTTTGCCTTCTGGAATCAGGGGGATAGTGGTTGCCGGCTTGTTAGCCGCATTAATGAGTTCCCTGGCAGGGGTTTTTAATGCCTCTTCCACTTTATTTACCATGGATTTATATTCAAAATTTAAACCAGATGCTTCTGAAAAATCCTTAGTGAGGGTCGGACAAATAGCTACCGCAGTGATGGTAGTTATTGGGTTATTATGGATACCAGTGATTCAGGGAAGCAGGGGACTTTATGATTACCTGCAAAGTGTTCAGGGCTATTTGGCTCCTCCTATTTTTGTAGTCTTCTTTTTTGGCATTTTTAATAAAAGAATGAATGCTCAAGGGGCGCTTTCAGCTCTTATTGTAGGATTTATTATGGGACTATTTCGTTTAGCTGTAGATACGCCAGTCATGTTATATGAAGGTTTTTCCTACGCTTCCGGATCTTTTTTATGGATCGTTAATAATTTTTTCTTTCAATATTATAGTCTGCTTATTTTAATCGTCAGTGGGTTGGTTATGGTTGTGGTTAGTTATGCTACGCCCGCGCCAGATTATGCTTCCTTCGCTGGATTAACCATGGATACCGTTAACGAAGAACAAGAACTGGAAACGCTTTCCAGTTATAATAAAATGGATATTTTCGCCACTTTGTTGGTTCTGGCACTTATTTTAGGGGCATATTTATATTTTAATGGCTGATTTTGATTATCCATTGCATTTTTAAACCATTAAAAAAACAAAAATGAAACAATATATCTGGACATTATGCTGCATTTCAATCTTAATGAATTGGGGATGTCAGTCAAACACAAACAAGGAAAATACCATGAGTAAACTTTCGGTCAGTTCTGCATCTTTTGGCAATACGCCAGAGGGAGAAGCACAGCTCTTTACATTAAAAAATACAAACGGTTTGGAGGTGGATATCTCTACATTTGGTGGTACCATTACCAGATGGTCAGCGCC
>JAJTER010000053.1 GCA_021299835.1 Saprospiraceae bacterium
TTCAATATCGCTATTCAGGACTTCCAGGCGGTGCTGAACCAGTACAACCAACGCAAGTACTATATGCTGGTTTATATGTTCAAGATGAGATAGATGTCTCCGAGAAATTAAAACTTTCTCTTGGATTAAGAGCAGATTTGCCTATTTTTGAACCTACTGGTTTTGAAAATACAAAAGTTAGCAGCGAATTATATTTATTGAATGATAATTATATAAATATTAATACCGCTAAGTTACCAGAATCTAAGATTTTATATTCACCCAGAGTAGGATTTAACTACGATGTAAAGGGTGATAAGACCTTACAATTAAGAGGAGGAACTGGTTTATTTACCGGACGTCCTGTATTCGTATGGATAAGCAACCAAATAGGTAACAATGGTGTATTAACCGGTTTCGAACAAATCGATAATACAAAAACAAGACCATTTACTACTACACCTGGTCAGTTTGTAACTAATCCTACGTTACCTTCTTCTTATGAATTAGCTGTAACGGCACCTGATTTCAAATTTTTACAAACATTGAGAAGTAATTTGGCATTGGATGTAAAATTACCTTTAGGAATTATCGGAACGTTTGAAGCACTTTACAGCAGAAACGTAAATGGTTATATCTATTATGATGTCAATAAAAGAGACCCATCTGGAAAATTCTCAGGCATTGACACTCGCCCTAGATACCCTGCAAGTGGTTTATCAGGTACAGCAGCAAATAATGCTATTCGTATCAACCCATCTACTGTAAATGCTATTTACCTTGCAAACACCAATCAAGGTGACGGTCTTACATTGACTGCCTCTTTCAAGAAATCATTTAAAAACGGTCTTTTTGCAAGTCTCGCATACAATTACGGTCGTGCAAGAGATATGATGTCTGCAGGTTCTATTGCAGCTGGCTCATACAATGGTGTTCCCTCTGTAAATGGTAACAACTTCTTAGACTTAGCATTTTCTGATAACGACAGAAGACACCGTGTTTTAGCTATTGCTTCTTATCGTTTAGAATATGGTGATTTTGGAGCAACACAGTTTGGTTTAACCATTGACGGTTTCACTGGTTTCCGCTATAGTTATACCATTAATGGAGATATGAATGGTGATGCAATAAACAATAACGACTTACTTTTCATTCCTAACAAAGGCTCTGATATTAAATTTACAACGTTAACAACAGGTGGAATAACCTTTACACCGGAACAGCAAGCTACTGCTTTTGAAGCATTTATCGCTCAGGATAAATACTTAAATGAAAACAGAGGTAAATATTCTGCAAGAAATGGTGCTATGGCACCAGGCTTAATAAGAGCTCAATTTTCTATCGTTCAGGAGTTCTTTGTAAAAGTAGGAAAGAAAAGAAACACGATTCAACTACGTGCTGATATAAGTAACTTTGGAAATATGTTGAATTCAAATTGGGGAGTTTCTCAAAGTGTTATTGCTTCAAGACCACTTTCTTTTGTATCTGTTGGTACAGATGGCGTTCCAACATACAGAATGTGGACTATTTCCGGATCTGACGGAAAGCAAAAATTACTTGATAAATCATTCCAGTATAATGCTTCATTAGGAGATGTTTACCAGGCGCAAATTGGCGTTCGTTATATCTTCAATTAATCATTAATTCTAAAAAGCCCTCTTAACTTTAAGTTAGGAGGGCTTTTTTTATGCTTTTAGTTTAAGAAAAATTTCTGCCAGCATACATCTTACACTTCCCCCTCCATATTTTTCAATAACCGGAATATTCCCTTTAATAATTTTAGAAAAAGATTCAATTTGATTTATTTGTTGGACGGACAAGGAATCATAAGCTGTTTGAGACATAATAAGCAACCTCTCCCCCTTTTTATTTTTTACAGCCAACATATTTCCAGCAAACTTAGCTATTTGAGTCATAGAAATTGAAATGATCTCTTTTCCTGTCTCAAAAAACAATTTTTCTATAGCAACTTTTTCATTACTGTCTGGTAAAGCATCCCCTCCCCAGATAACAAAGTTTTCACCCAAAGCCATCATGACGTTTGTATGGTAAATATCCATGCCGCTTTTATCTTTAGCGTTAAAAACAACTAAACGATACCCTAATTTATCCGCCCATTCATTAAGTAAATTACCATCTGTTCTAATGCTTCGACAAGCATAAGCGATTTTATTAGTTCTATCCAGGATTAAACTTCCGGTTCCTTCTAAATACTGTCCTTCATTTTCAGCAGATTCTAATTGAATACGATGAAAAATATCATAATTTTCCATTAACCTTTCAATAATATCTTCTCTCCTTTCCAGTCTTCTATTTTTAGAAAACATGGGATAAGTGACTAATGTTCCATCTGAATGGGTTGAAAACCAATTATTTGGAAATATAGAATCTGTTGTTTTCATGGAAATCTTATCTTCAACCACGGTAATGGTCAGTCCATTTTCTCTTAAAACACAAACAAAACCATCAAATTCCTTTACGGCAAGTTCAGCAATTTGTTTTGGTGATAAAGTATTATCATTTACCTGAAACGCATTACTCAAAGCTGTTTCCTCATTGAACCCAAAATGTAAGGGTCTTACCATTAACAGATGAGAAGTTATACTGGGATCTACTTCAATATTAAATGTCATCCTCCAGAAATTTTGGTTAACTTATAATCAGCTGATAATAAAAAAGCCAAAACCTTTGTGCGATGGTCACCTTGAAGAATAATTTCATTATCCTTAACTGCACCCCCAACGCCACATTTCTGTTTCAATGTTTTACCTAAGGCTTCACAATCCTGAGATTGTCCCACAAAACCTAATATTAAGGTTACCTCTTTACCTTTTCTTTGTTTTCTGTCCAAATGAATCCTTAAAACTTGTTTGGAAGGTACCAAAGTCTCTGATTGCTCTCCCTGATCCATTTCGTATTGAAAGTCCGGATTAGTTGAGTAAACTACACCGACCCTGTTCTTTTCTTTTTTGCTCATTTTAAACTGGTTTATTCCCAACTAAAGCAGAGGCGACAGCATGATCGAGTGCTACTTCTGCCAGAGGTCTCGTAAATGAATTTAATTCATGCATTGCCTGATCTATGGCAGATTTATCGTCCCCTTTTGTTGTTGAACGTAATAATTCACCTAAATCTTTCATTTTATTCACTTGATTTATATCAAATAAACCAGCATTTTGTAAAATAAATTTATCTAAATGATGAAGAACATTGGCCGCTTCATTTTTAGACTCCTGTAAGGCTCTGGCAGCTAAATCAGAAGAAGCATTTTTAATAGAATCGATAAGCAGAAGAGCCATTTCCTCTTCAGAGATGCCATATTGAGCCTGAATAACAACCGATGTTTCAACCCCGGAACGAAGCTCACTTGCTTTTACTTTAAGAATACCATCGGCATCTAAAAGAAATTGAATTTCAATTTTGGGAATACCCGCTGGCATGGGCGGAATACCTGACAGAATAAATTCGCCTAACTTCCTATTGTAAGCAACGAGGTCACGTTCTCCCTGAAAAACAGAAACCATAAGTTTAGTCTGACCATCAACCGAAGTGGTGTAATTTCTTCCTACTTTGGTTGGAACCTTTGAATTTCTTGGAATAATGGTATCCATCAATCCACCTACGGTTTCAATACCTAATGATAGAGGCGTTATATCCAATAATAATAAATCTTCCTGGTTGCCAGCAAGAATATCAGCTTGAATAGCAGCACCGAGCGCAACAACTTCGTCAGGATTCATTTGATCAAATACAGCTTTTTGAAAAAAGGCACTTACCTCCTTTTTAACTAAAGGAACACGGGTAGAACCACCGACCATAATAACCTGATCTAAATCGTTTATAGTGAGATTTGCATCGGACAAAACTTTTTCACAAGCCAATAATGTTCTATCAACCAGAGGTTTAATTATAACTTCAAATGCAGAACGAGATAATGATAATTCTCCAAAACGAGTATCAGTTTCCTGAAACAAATCATGATCTGACAGATGTTTTTTTGCCTTTTCCGCAAGTTTTCTTAGCGAAGGAATAAAAGTGGCAGGAAAAACTTTCTGATCACACCAGTGTCCGGCAATTAACTTATCTATATCATCCCCCCCTAAAAAAGTATCACCGTGCGTTGCCAGCACTTCGAAAACGCCATCTTGAATTTGAAGCACAGATATATCGAAAGTTCCTCCACCTAAGTCATAAACCGCCACTGTTTGAACAACTGATTTGTCGAGGCCTATGCCATAGGCTAAACTTGCAGCAGTAGGTTCATTTATTATTCTTAAGACTTCCAGGCCAGCTAACTTACCAGCATCTCTAGTGGCTTGTCTTTGGGCATCATTAAAATAAGCAGGAACGGTAATTACTGCTTTGGACACTATATTATCTAAAAGTTTTTCTACCCTGAATTTAAGAGATTTTAGAATTTCAGCTGACAATTCAATGGGTGTAAATGACTTATCTCTTAATTTTATTTTAACTAAATTTTCAGGACCTGTATCAAGCAATTCATAGCCATAAAAATCTTTATAACTTAACAAATCATCATAAGATTTTCCCATAAGTCTTTTGACAGAATAGACGGTATTTTTAGGGTCCTCTTCTATATATGCGCGCGCTTTTTCTCCTACCGAAAAAATATTATCTGAAGAAAGATGAAGTAAAGAAGCTAATAAAGCATTCTCTCCAAATTCATCCTTAACCACCTGAGCTTTACCATTTTCCATAATGGCAACCAAAGAATGAGTGGTTCCGAGATCAATGCCAATAATGATGGGATGCTCGTTTTTGATAGAACCACTTTTTAAATCTATTGCAAACTTGGGCATAAACAAATTAAATTTTATGAATACAAAACTACTTTTTAATCCTTAAAAAGTTAATTTTATCCTTAAACATATCGCAAAAAGGTTTGTTTCAGCCTTACTTATAAATATTTTTAATGACACCGACCATGGACAAGAAAAAGCATCATTTGAATGAAATGAATAAAGGGACCACTTTATTTTTTATTCTTGGCGGATTTTTTATTGCTAACGCACTGGTTGCGGAATTTATAGGAGTAAAAATATTTGCCTTAGAAGACACTTTAGGGATTCCCAGATTTAACATCAACCTGTTTGGACAAGAAGGAGCGCTACAATTCTCCGCCGGGGTATTACTCTGGCCAGTAGTCTTTCTTATGACGGATATAATTAATGAATATTTTGGTAAACAAGGCGTTAGAAAGTTATCCATATTTACTGCCGGACTCATTGCCTACGCATTTATCATAATATTTTTCGCCATTCAACTTTCACCTGCCGACTGGTGGATAACACAAAACAAGGCACAGGGGGTAGAAAACATGCAAACTTCATTTAAAGTTATTTTCGGCCAGGGCATATTAATGGTATTTGGATCATTAACCGCTTTTTTGGTTGCTCAATTAGTCGATGTTTTACTTTTCCATCAAATAAAAAAAATAACGGGAGAAAAGCGAGTCTGGCTTAGATCTACAGGATCAACTTTCGTCTCTCAATTTTTTGATAGTTTTGTCATTTTAACCATAGCATTTAAGTGGGGTCCTGAGATCGTTGGCAATGTAACCCCTTGGACATGGGATCAAATTCTTGCCGTTGGAACGATTCAATATTTCTATAAAATATCTATGGCTATCTTTTTAACACCAGTTATTTACGGTTCTCATCGTATTATAGACGGTTATCTCGGTAAAGAGGAATCAATAAGAATGAAGGAATTAGCTGCTTTATAAGCTAAAACTAATCCTATGACCTTATTGTAATTAAGCATACCTTCCTTAATTCCCTGCCCTTTAAGATAGGCATCGTACATTTTATACTGAAGATTTGGCATCCAATCTTCATAACTATTGCTGTAATTTTGAATATCAATTAAATCCTTTCTAAGTCCTGATGGAAGTTCCGTCATTTTTTCCTTAAAAAAAGAAGGAGAAATTCTTCTGACGTTTGAAGCCAGATATCTCCAATAACCTAAGGTTGTGGCGTAGGCAATATAAGGATTCTGATCATTGGTGTGACATATAAAAGCTAAAAAATTACAAGTCCCTTCATCGGCAAAACCATAACCGTGTGCCATCTCATGAGCCATTACGGAAGTAAAGTGAATGGGATGTAAACCAGGATCGACATTACCTTCTCCAGAAAAAGGAAAATACATACCCGCAGTACTAAAATGCAGAAAAATTCCCTTTGGCAGATTAGATTTTATGGGAACCTTTGCTTTTGATGGAAATCCATGGTTCTTCAGCCAAAGCTGAAGGTTTTTTTGAATGATTATTTGTTGTTCTTCATTCTTAAAATTATACCTGACCATATCAACTCCTTTAGCCGTATCAGCTAATAACTCTCTCATTTTCAAAAGATGAACGGTTGTTTCTTCATATTCAGACGCCAGTTGTTTGTATGTAAATGGTGCAGATTTAACCTTCCATTGATGATCAATGGGTAAACGATAATAATTAAATCCCCAAACAAAATAAAATAAAAAGTATAAAAAGCCTAAGCTATTCATAATCAAACTAAACTTTACTAATTTCTTTTGTTTTGACAATGAAACCAATATAATAAAAATGAAAAGGAGAAATGGTATAGCAAATAACCCCGGTAAAACGTATAAAATTGAAAGTTTTTGGAGAATATAGCTTACGACAAGGTAGATACCATTAGCATAATAATCTTCCACCCAAGATGGATTATCAGCGAAAAAGTGTTTAACTATTTCCGTAAAAATAATTAGGACAATGCCCGACAAATGGTAGTATTTCATTTTTTAACTTAACTTTACAACTAAATTACTAAACGCTTTGTTTTGATAACTTAATATTTAAAACAATTAAAATGGCATTTGAATTCACTGACAACAATTTTAAAAGTACGGTTTTAGATACCCCTGGTATTGCCGTGGTTGATTTTTGGGCAGAATGGTGCGGACCATGTCGCATGGTAGGTCCTATCATAGAGGAGTTAGCAAAGGAATATGACGGTAAGGTAATCGTTGGCAAACTAGATGTTGATGCTAATCCTGAAGTTTCAATGAAATATCAAATCCGCTCTATACCTACTATCTTGATTCTAAAAGATGGTGAAATTATCCATAAACATGTAGGTGTGGCAACAAAACAAAGTCTGGTTCAAAAAATAGAAGAGGCTGCTGCTGTTTAAATACATTCCACCTACCCTTTAGAGTCTTTGTTTCAGGGACAAAGACTCTAAACTATAAAAACTGTTTATGTCTTATTGGGATAATCCTAAAATTCGTGAGTTTAACAACTTAGATCTTTTAGCCAAACAAGTGGTTGAAGGATTTATTATTGGATTACATAAAAGTCCATTCCACGGGTTTTCAGTTGAATTTGCGGAGCACAGAATTTACAATCAAGGGGAATCAACCAAAAATATTGATTGGAAGGTTTATGCCCGTACCAATAAGTTATTCACCAAAAGATTTGAAGAAGAAACTAATTTGAGGTGTCAAATAGTCATAGATACCTCGTCGTCCATGTATTTTCCCGAAAGAAAAGCAGGCGATAAAAATTATTTAAACAAACTGTACTTTTCTTCATTGGCTTCCGCTTCTTTGATGCAGTTATTGCAAAAGCAAAGAGATGCCTTTGGTCTCAGTTTATTCGATGAAACGGTTTACACTCATTCCCAATGCAAATCGAGCACTACTCATTACCGTTTGTTATTAAGTTATCTTGAAAATAAATTAAATAGTCCTGTTCCATTAGTCACTACCTCAACGTCACAGGCCCTTCATCAGATTGCTGAAAGTATTCACAAAAGATCATTAGTTATTATTTTTAGTGACATGTTTGAAACTTCCGATGACCAGGACGCTATGTTTGCCTCACTTCAGCATTTGAAGCATAACATGCACGAGGTTATTTTATTTCATGTCACAGACAAAAAGTTAGAATTAGATTTTAATTTTGAGGACAGACCTTACCTTTTTGTAGATCTTGAAACAGGAAATGAGGTTAAATTGCAAGCGGGATTAGTAAAAGAAAGCTATAGAGAAGAATCAAATCTATTATTGAAAAATTTAAAAATGAAATGTTTGCAATATAAAATTGATTTTGTTGAAGCAGATATTAATGAAGGTTTTCACCCGATATTACAGAAATACTTAGTCAAACGATCAAAAATGAAAGTAGGTTAATATGCAAGTTTATATTTTACCTGAAAGCAAAACTAGAATCGATAAATGGCTTTGGACCGTTAGAATCTTTAAATCCAGAACGATTGCCACCGACGCATGTAAAGCTGGTAAAATTAAAATTAATGGTGCGGAGATTAAGCCTTCAGCTTCTGTTAGCAGGTTAGACAAAATTGAAGTTCGAAAGAATGGATTTAATTTTCAGTTTGAGGTAAAAGAATTGCTCAAAAACCGCGTACCCGCTCCTATTGCTAAAGAATGTTTTCAGAATAACACACCTGCATCGGAGTTAGAAAAATATAATGATTGGTTCAACGGCAAAAAATCGAGTGTACTTAGAGCTCGAGGTACTGGAAGACCTACTAAAAAAGATAGACGTAGTATGGATGATTTTAGCGATTTTGATGAATTTGATGAAGAAGAGTTTTAATTATTACCTTTCTTTTTCTTTTCTAAGCCACTTTTACCAAATAAATCTTTTCCCTCCCTACCTAAAATAGGTTTCTGTCTTATGCTCTCTTCATCTGTCGAAGTAACGGTAAGCATCTCAATATATTCTAATTTATCTGGTAAGATTTTAAAAGCCTCATAACTTCCATCGGGAACCATTTCTTCTGGTTGTCCTGCTTTTAAAACCAATGGAGCCAGATGATCAAAAACAATTAATCCGAGTTCTGCATCATAATTCAACTTTATGGTAGATTCTGCAGAATAGGAAAGAATAAATCTAAACGGAATAGTGGCACTTGAATCTTTAGGATTAGGTGGAAAAAGAGGCGCACCGAAAACTGGTTTATTGCGAACAAAACGAATGGGGTCAATCCACTTTTTACGTGTTTTACCGTCATTTGCATCGTAACCAAAGGCAAGATAAATGGCTGAATCACCTTCACCAAATTGTTGAATACCATATACAAGACATCCCATCCAATTTTCAGCGCTTAAAGAAGCTATATCGGGTTGAGAAATAGTAAAAGACCTATCAATCAGCGGAAATAATATTAAACTATCCGATTTTCTTTGTAGCGCGCCATAATATCTATATTCTGACGGTGAAACAGCCAATTGCCAGGTAAACATACGAAAGCTACTATCTGGTGGGTATTGTAAAGAAACAGATTTTAGCTTTGAGAACGGATAATAAAAAGAATTCTTTATTTTTAATGTTTTGACCAACGTAACAATAAGCTCTCTGGTCGCATAAAACCTATCTTCCGGTAAAGAATCGTTTACTATGGAATAAGCATAAAAAGAGAGGGTATCTTCTAATGCAGACAAATGTTCCTTTTCATTAGCTGTGAAGGTAATCTTACTTCTCTGACCGAACGCACTAAAGAATAAAAGCAAAAGAGCAGAAGAAAAAATAAATCGCATGATATAGCATTTTGTAGAAAACACTATTTTCATTCTATTTATTGTTTTTTCTTGATTTATTATTCTTATAGTCCCTAAAAACAAAAGACCCCAGACCATCCAGAGAACTATAAAAAGCCTTTCCTTGATTTGCTTTAGTGAACTGATCCACGAAATTCATTAAATAAGGATCTCTTGCAATCATAAATGTAGTGATAGGGATATCCATTTTCCTACAAGATTGCGCCAGATTAAGGGTACGTGAGACAATGGTTCTGTCAAGGCCGAAGCTGTTCTGATAATACTTTTTACCCTTTTTTATGCAAGTAGGTTTACCGTCTGTAATCATAAAGATTTGCTTATTGGAATTTCGCCGTTTCCTTAAAATGTCCATGGCAAGTTGCAAGCCTGCCACTGTATTTGTATGATAAGGGCCAACTTGTAGATAAGGTAAATCTTTTATTTCAATTGTCCAGGCATCATTACCAAAAACAAGAATATCGAGCGTATCTTTTGGAAATCGGGTGGTAATGTACTCTGATAGAGCCATGGCTACTTTCTTTGCGGGAGTAATACGATCTTCTCCGTAAAGGATCATAGAATGAGAAATATCAATCATCAAAACAGTTGACATTTGACTTTGATCGTAAGTTTCCTGTACCTCAAGATCATTTTCCGATAATTTGAAAGAATCTATCCCATGATTAACCTGAGCATTTTTTAAGGACTCAGACATTGCAATTTTATCTAAAGCATCACCAAAAACAAAAGGCCTCCTTTCAGAGGTAAGTTCGTCTCCCCTACCCTCGAGACGGGTGTTATGTCCCCCGGCTTTACTTTTCTTTATATCGCCGAAAACATCTTCCAATGCCTTTTTTCTCATGGCCAACTCCATTTTAGGAGCGGGTACCAATCCGGGAGATTGAGCATCTTTAGAACGAATAAAGTCCTGGTCTTTAAGATCCTGAATAAAATCAGCTAAACCATAATCAGGCGTAGTCAGTTTATATTGCCTATCGAGTTCGGTTAACCAGGATAAGGCTTCATCTACATCACCAGAAGTGTGCAACAATAATTCCTTGAACAACTTAAGCAATCGATTAAAGACGTTATTCTCTGAATCTTTATTTCCAACATCACCAAATTTCCACCCAATCATATAAACCGATTTATTATTACTTAATCACACAACAACTGGCGAGCTGCAAATAATCTGGTCTATCCGAAGACAAATTATGAATAAAGCTTTCCTTCAATTCCCCGTTATCGATAACAAAAACGCCAGGCATTTGAAATCCATCTCCAATTTGAGCACTTGGAGCTTGCCCATTTTTAATACCTGCAGAAAAGCCTCTAATGAGAGATTGCAGACCAAAAAGCTGATTAAAACTTCCCTTTACCAATCCAAAAGCGGTATAATATCTACAATTTGGATCACTGACATGAATAACATTTAGCAATCCAAATTTATTAAAATTCTTCTCAGCTGTTTCAACATCGGTCATGTGGACAAAAACAATTTTAAGGCCACCTGTTTCAATTTTAGACCTATTTTTTGAAATATCAACCAGTGCTTCCTTACAAAAAATACAACCAAAATGTCTTAAAAAAACCAATAAAACAGGATTTTGGAAAGTAAGATTCAACACAGAATCTCCATTATTGGTAACCATTTCGTTGAGCCATTCTTTTTTAAAGAGACCAAATTCCATTTAAAAAAACTTTATTAAATAAACAATAAATAGCGTAAAGGGTTCACTGCGAAAAACGTAATTGGCACGTACAAAAAAATCCACACCCCAATAATCAGAGGGATATGGATTTTTGTAATCATTTGAAAAAAAGCTTATTTTGACAATCCATCATAAACCTCCATAACCTGACGAACCTGATCGGCTGAATCATTAAGTAATGCCATTTCAGCCTCATTTAATTTCAGTTCTATAAGTTGTTCAATACCATTAGCTCCCAATTTAACGGGAACGCCAACAAAAACGCCATGCAGATTATACTCGCCGTTTAATAGTGCGCAACAAGGGTAAATTCTATTTTCATTTTTCAAAATACTTTCCACCATCTGAGCAGCTGCTGCACCAGGAGCATACCAAGCAGAAGTCCCCATCAACTTAACTAATTCACCGCCGCCAACTTTTGTTCTTTCAACGATAGCATCTAAAGATGCTTCATCAATTAACTCCGTCACAGGAATTCCACTTACGGTAGTATAACGAGGAAGCGGAACCATGGTATCACCATGACCACCCATGAGTACTGCCTGAATATCCTTTGGAGAAACATTAAGGGCTTCCGCTAAAAACGCTCTATAACGGGCAGTATCTAAAATTCCTGCCATACCAAAAACACGGGAAGAAGGTAATCCTGAGGTTTTCCATGCAGCGTAAGTCATAACATCCAAAGGATTGGAAACCACAATAATAATAGGATTAGCTGAATACTTCATTATCTGTGCTGTTACAGAGGAAACGATATTAGCATTAGTGCTAATAAGATCATCTCTTGACATACCCGGTTTTCTGGGAATACCAGCGGTAATTACGACAATATCTGAATCTGCGGTCTTCGCATAATCGTCTGTACCTGTAATTCTAGTGCTATAATAATCAACAGGCGCTTGCTGCCACATATCTAATGCTTTACCTTTAGCCATATCACCCTGGATATCAAGTAAAACAATTTCATTTACTAAATCTTTGTGCGCTAGAACATTCGCTACTGTGGCCCCCACATTTCCGGAGCCAATTACGGTAACCTTTTTCATGATAAATTTTTGTTTTGTTTGCTTGGAATATGATATAAAAATACAAATATTTTAAAATTTAATTTATTTTTTTTGGATATGTTAAAATAAATCTTTTTCTTTACCGCTGAGAGGTGAAAAATATACTTTAAAAGCAGTATTTTTTCCCAAGGCTTTTACATATCGTTTATATCAAGCTGTAAGGCATTATGCAAATACGCGTATTGTTCCTTTTAATTGCTTTTTTGTTGTCACATATAACCTATGGACAAACATTAAAGCCATGTAACACAGTAAAATGTGTTCATAATGAATGGGTTACACGTTTTCAACAACGTTTACCCATCGAATACTCATTGCGTAGTTCTCTTACCCTATATTTCCCAATAAAATTTTTTATATCCAGCAAGGTACATAGCCAATCTGGCACTATTTCTCCACATAAATTAATGGATGAAATATGTCATCTTAATCAATTATACAAACAGGCAAATATATCCTTTTACTTAGAAAGTCAGCCAACCATATTGAGTTCAACCACTTATGAGGGTATAGAAACTGAGTTTGAATTAGGTCAGTTATTGCAATCGTATAAATCAGCCAATGCCATACCTGTTTACATTGTAGAAAACGCCCTTGACGCCTGTGGTTTTAACGTTATCCATCAAGGAATAAACAAAGGAATTGTTCTTTCCTCTGAATGTTACAAGGTAAAAGGAGCTTTACTAGCGCATGAAATAGGACATTTTTTAGGTTTACCCCATACTTTTCAAGGTTGGGAGGGTAAAGCTTTCGATTATACATTGAAGGCTCCTGAAAATTGGGAAAATGTGAAAGTAGAAAGAGCCGATGGAAGCAATTGCCGAAGTGCCGGAGATGGATTTTGCGACACGGCACCAGATTATCTTAGTCTAAGATGGTCTTGTAGCGATAGCTCCAAAAGTCCCATTCCTTTGGTAGACCCAATGGGTAAAAGTTTCTATTCTGACGGTTCATTAATCATGGGATATGCATTAGATCCTTGCCCTAATAGATTTAGTAAGGAGCAAATTATGACCATGAGGGCCTACGCAGATGAATTTTATCAGACCTTATTTAAAGGAGATTTACCTGTTAAAATCAATCAAACTATGCCCATGGTCAATGCACCAATGGAAAATAGTCAGGTAAATTTATCCAATGGTGTAAACTTCTCTTGGGAAAAAGTCCCCGGAACCTACAAATACATTATCGAGGTTTCTCCTATGCCCAATATGGCACTAGTTACATCCCGTTATGAAATATCATCAGATTCTCTGTCCTTTATGACGAAAGAATTGACTACCGGACGGAAGTATTTTTGGCGATTAAGATCATTAAATCTTTATTCATTTTGCTCCACAGTATCTAAGATTTATTCATTTAGTACTGTATTAGCCACCTCCACAAAAGACTTGAAAGATAATGATAATTCAATTATTATAAATAATCCTATATCATTATCTGAAGGAATATCATTGAATTTAACAGAAGAAAAATTCCCTATTCAATTAATACTCCTGAATAACTCAGGACAAACTATTTTCCAAAAAAATTACGCCCAAAATGTTGGTTATACCAACCTTTCCATTTCAGTGTCTGCCTTCCCCCCAGGGCAATACACATTAACTGTGCGCAATGCACAGAAAACCCAAAGCCACAGTGTCGTTATTATGCCTTGATACCCGGTCCCCAAAGCGGTAATTCATTGGTATGATTTCTGACGCTGTAGGCCGTTGGGGTTTTAAAAAAGGAATCCCAAAACTCATAGCATTAAAGTCATTTTAGACCTAAACAAAAGGTTACGTCTTTACAGACTTACTCATAATATTAAAATAGAGGCTGTCTAAAAAGATAGCCTCTATTTTTTTTCTATAAAAAATGGATGATTTTCTAAATTATGCCCGTTAGATATTACATTTTTTACGATAGGTTTTATGTATAAAATTTACCACTAACACCCTGTTTTCAATCAGGATTTACAGGATTTTGAGGATTATAGGGTATGCCTGAGATTTAAACCTAATGTTTAATTGTAGATGTATGATTTTGAGCTAATAGTCCCAAAGTCATACATCTACGCACTAATATAATTAATGTATTCAGGCTTTTTAGGTAACCTTAATAATAACAATTATAGCGTTAATTAATTCAAAATTATTTGTTTAATATTCAATCCTTTACCATTTTCATCTTGCAATGAAAACAAATAAGTACCTTTAGGTTCAGATGATAAATCGAACTGATAATTACCTGTTCTAACATTGGTTACAGATCTAACTACCCTACCATGAATATCACTGATATTTAATATTCCTGTTTCCAATAAATTTGAAAATTTAACCGATAGATTTACTATACCATCAGACGGATTAGGAAATAATTCCCAATCTATGTGAGTAATTTCCTTTGCATTTACCTCCATTTTTTCTGAAAATTCACCACTCAATTCATTGGCTGGATTCATTATACCCGGTTTTGCAGCTTGTATTATTTCCATAGTTCTTGTGATACCATCTGCAGTAAAAGTTATAGTACCCTTTCTGGATATGCCATTATTTGCCAAAAAAGTAACTCTTATAGAACCGCTATTTTTTCCTGACACACCTATTGGAATGAGCCAGTTTGCGTTGGATGAAACTTTCCAAACAAGATTGGACGAAATGGAGGCTGTCAATGAGCCCCCTGTAGCGGGTAAAGTACTTGAGGTAGGAGACACAATCATTTGGGCACCAACCGTATTTCTCAAAATGGATAATGTGTTACTTCCATTATTTGATACTAGGATATCCGTTTTAGCATCCCCATCAATATCTGCTAAAAGTCCGGCATAAGGTTTTGTTCCCACCGTAAAATTTAATCTTTTAAAGAAGGAAGCACTCGTAATACTTCCTGGAGTCGCTTTATTTTGCCAAACAGTTGCCGTACCGTCTCCAAAATTTGTAATCAAAATATCAAGTTTTCCATTCCCTGTTAAGTCACCAACACTGATATAATATGGCGTGATACCTGTGTTAAAATTAACCCGTGAAGCAAAAGAAGTTGAACTCAAAACACCAGCCGTCGAAATATTCCTCAGGATTCCAAAACTATTGGTGCCCTCAGCAAGCACGACAACATCTAATTTTGAATCACCATCCATATCCCCTAATTTCACATAACCAGGTTTATTTCCCGCGTTAAAATCTAACTTAGTAGAAAATGAAGTGGTAGCTAAAGTACCAGAAATGTAATTATTTTTAAAAATGGAAATGGAATTAGATCCATAATTTCCTACTACAATATCTGATTTTGAGTCACCATCGATATCGGCCACATCTATCGTTATTGGATTTAAACCTGTAATCAAACCAAAACGGGGATTAAAATTATTTGTGGAAATAGCATTAAAGATACCTTTATTTGTAAAAATTGAAACCGTACCGTTTCCATGATTTGCTGTAGCGATATCAAGCCAGCCATTTCTATCAAAATCACCTATTCCAATACCTACAGGAGTTGACGGGGTAGTCAATTTAACCGGACTATTGAATGAAATATTTCCTGATGTCGAAATATTTTTAAAAATAGAAAGGGTATTTTCACCTTGATTGGCAACAATTACATCTTGCTTGCCGTCATTATCCATATCAGCCACAGAAACAAAAGTTGAACCTGAACCAGAGGTAAAATCCTTCCTGCTAAAATTAGCGATATTTATATTTCCAGCCACACTGGTATTACTAAAAACAGAAAATGAACCTGCTCCATAATTAGCCACCAAAATATCAGGTTTACCATCGCCATCTAAATCGGAGACCCTTACATCTTCGGGATTTGCCAAAGTGGTTAAATCAAATTTAGGCGTAATATCTATAGAAGAAATACTATCCCTGGAAGGAGAAAAAGAGGAAACGAAAAATTGATTGGATTGAACACTTTGCTGAGTACCTGAATTCAGTATTCTGATATAATCTGTAGTTGCACCTACTGGAACTTTCGCTGTAATTGTGGTGGTTGTTACTGATGAAATATTTGCTTTAGTAGCTCCAATCCAAACTGTATTTTGACTTAATGTCGGATTGAAACCAGTTCCTGAAAGGGTAATGTTTGATCCTGGAATAGCCTTTGTTGGTGAAAAGGAAGTAATTGTTGGAGGAACAGTAATAGCGGTTATAAAGGTAAAGCCAGCTCGGTTAACATTGCCATTGGCTGTAGTTACACGAACATTTCCCGTTGTACCCGCACCTACTACTGCGGTAATGCTAGTTGCACTAACCACGGTGAATGAGGTGGCTGCGGTACCACCAAAACTGACACCTGTTGCTCCCGTAAAATTTGTTCCTGTAATAGTTACCGTCTGTCCTGTTCCAGCCGATGTTGGACTGAAGGATGCAATCGTTGGGGGAGGCAAATAAGTGAAACCTGCCAATGTCCCCGTACCTGATGCTGTCGTTACTGAAACCGTGCCAGATGCACCCGCACCTATTGTTGCATTGATGCTCGTTGCACTGACCAGGGTAAAAGAAGTTGCTGCAGTGCCACCAAAACTAACCGCTGTTGCTCCCGTAAAATTCGTTCCCGTTATAGTAACCACCTGACCAGTTTTACCCGACGTTGGGGTAAAAGACGAAATCGCAGGCGCTGTTGTTGCAGATATAAATGTAAATCCAGCTCTGCTGTCAATACCATTTGATGTGGTTACGCTAACACTACCTGTAGCACCTGCACCAACTACTGCGGTAATACTTGTTGCACTAACCACAGTGAATGAGGTGGCTGGGGTACCGCCAAAACTAACAATTGTTCCTCCCGTAAAATTAGTTCCTGATATAGTTACCGTCTGACCCGTTCCAGCCGAAGTTGGACTGAAGGAACTTATAGTTGGAGGAGCCAGATAAATGAAACCGCTTTTAGTTATTGCTCCATTTGCCGTTACAACCCGAACATTTCCAGTTTTACCCGTTCCAACTACTGCCGTAATAGACGTTGCACTAACCACAGTGAATGAGGTTGCAGCTGTACCACCAAAACTCACCGCTGTTGCTCCCGTAAAATTTGTTCCCGTTATGGTAACCACCTGACCCGTCTTACCCGATGTTGGGCTAAAGGATGTAATCGTAGGTGGGGGTAAATAAGTGAAACCTGCTAATGTTCCCGTACCCGATGCTGTCGTTACTGAAACCGTGCCAGAGGTACCCGCACCTACTGTCGCATTGATGCTCGTTGCACTTAACACGGTAAACGTAGTTGCTGCTGTCCCACCAAAACTAACAGCTGTTGCTCCCGTAAAATTCGTTCCCGTTATAGTTACCACCTGACCCGTATTACCCGACGTTGGGGTAAAAGACGAAATCGCTGGTGCTGGTGTTGCAGATATAAATGTAAATCCGGCTCTGCTGCCAATACCATTTGATGTGGTTACGCTAACACTGCCTGTTGCACCCGTTCCAACTACTGCGGTGATACTCGTTGCACTAACCACAGTGAATGAGGTCGCAGCCGTTCCACCAAGGCTGACAGCTGTAGCACCCGTAAAATTCGTTCCCGTTATAGTTACCGTCTGTCCTGTTCCTGCCGAAGTTGGACTAAATGACGTAATTGTCGGCGGGGGCAAATACGTAAAGCCTGCCAATGTTCCCGTTCCAGATGCTGTCGTTACTGATACCACACCAGAAGCACCCGCACCAACGGTAGCATTGATGCTCGTTGCACTAACCACGGTAAACGTAGTTGCTGCCGTTCCGCCAAAGCTAACAGCAGTTGCTCCCGTAAAATTCGTTCCCGTTATGGTAACCACCTGACCCGTCTTACCCGACGTAGGGGTAAAAGACGAAATCGTAGGTGCTGGTGTTGCGGTGATAAATGTAAATCCGGCTCTGCTGGCAATGCCATTCGCCGTGGTTACGCTCACACTGCCCGTTGCACCCGCACCAACTACTGCAGTAATGCTCGTTGCACTGACCACAGTGAATGAAGTTGCAGCCGTTCCACCAAGGCTAACAGCTGTAGCACCCGTAAAATTCGTTCCCGTTATAGTGACCGTCTGTCCTGTTCCTGCCGAAATTGGGCTGAATGATGCAATTGTCGGTGGAGGTAAATAAGTGAAGCCTGCTAATGTTCCCGTTCCAGATGCTGTCGTTACTGAAACCGTGCCTGAGGTACCCGCACCAACAGTAGCATTGATGCTGGTTGCACTAACCACGGTATACGTAGTTGCTGCCGTTCCGCCAAAGCTAACAGCAGTTGCTCCCGTAAAATTCGTTCCTATAATGTTGACTACCTGACCTGTCTTACCCGACGTTGGGGTAAAAGACGAAATTGTAGGCGCAGTATTTATATAAGTAAATCCAGAAAGAGATCCTGTTCCTGCAGAATTTGTAACTGTGACATTACCTGAATTTCCATTTCCAACTATGGCGTTTATACTTGTAGAGCTAACCACTGTGAAAGAGTTTGCAGCAGTGCCACCAAAGCTAACTGATGATACACCATTAAAATTACTACCGGTAATAGTTACAGTATTTCCCTTCGTTGCCGAAGTTGGAGAAAAAGAGGATACTGCAGGAACTGAAAGTGGCGTGCCAACATAAAGTGGGCTTTCCCATAATCCTCTACCATAAGTGGCTGCAATTAATTTCTTATCACTATAACGGATTTCCAAATCAAAAATTTCCACATTGGGTAAACCACTATTGTATAAAGACCAATCTGTCTGAGTATTATCCCTGTAATAGATACCCACATCCATACCCAGATACAAGGCACCATTACTGCCTGTTTGATAAATAATTTTATTCGCTGGAATATTGGGTAAGGTACCTGAAATATTCGTCCAGGATGTACCCCCATTATTTGAAAAATAAACTTTTGAACCTGCCGTAAAGTTGGAATAGGTTGCGTAAAGATTATTTGGATTCGTTGGATCCACCATTAAGGATGAAATTTGGGATGATATCGGCGCGGTTATTGTTGTCCAATTTGAACCCCCATTAATAGTTTTTGCCAAGGCCGTGCCCCAGCTGATATAAATCACTGATGGATCGGAAGGCGCCACTGCAATATTAGAAATAAAATTCCCCCCCGTTTGACCAGCAGTAATTTTACTCCATGTAGTTCCTCTATCAGTTGATTTCATTAAATCTTTGTAACCCAAATAGATGGTCGCCGGATTAACAGGATCCAATAATACCGGACTTACCCAGGCACCATCCGTTCCAGTAGAAGGAGTTATAGAAGTCCAGCTACTTCCACCATTTGTAGATCGTTGAATATCACCATAATACAAAGTCCCATACATAAACGAAGCATTTGTTGGATCTATGGCACAATCCATTCCATCACCCCCTATCTCATCACTCCATGTTCCCGTCGTACTTCTTAACTTGGTTCCATTGTCTTGTAAACCAGCAATAATTCTGGTATCTGTTTGAGAGGCACCAGCTCTATATAATTGACTAATGCTCATTCCATTCGTTAAATCCGTCCAGGACACTCCATTATTTGTAGACCTATAAATACCCCCATCATTTGCTGCATAGATAGTTGTACTATTTAGAAAAATCAAATCATGTTGATCGGCATGCATCGCGGGTACAGTGGAAGTCTGATACCAATTGGTCATAATTGACCAGGAAACCCCACCATTATTTGATTTCCAAGTATTTACACCACCTACTATAATCTGATTTACATCTGTAGGTGACACAGCCATACATAAATCATACCAGGCCTGCCCACCTGAATCACTTCCATTTGTCTCCCATCCCATTAAATTTGGCGTTGAGGATCGAAGCGTGTAAGTCAAACCACCATCAACAGAAGCATAAAAACCTTTAAAGCCATTGCTTGTATTTGAAACCAGAGCAGCAACGAAATGTCCACTTGCCACTACTTTAGTCCAACTTGTACCTCCATTAGCCGTTCTGTATAACCCGCCATTGGTACCAGCCAACAAAATATTAGGGTCCGTAGCATGCTGCTGTAATTTATATATAACGGTACCTGTGGTAAAGGTAAGACCGGTTGTATTCCAGGTAACACCACCATCTGTACTCTTTAAAACCCCATAAGAATAAGTATCCGCTCCATCCCCATCACCTGTCGCCAGATACATGATATTGGGATCTGTGGGATTTATAACTAAGCCCGAGGTGCCAATAGAAGCAAGATTGTCTGTTAAGGGAACCCATGAGGTACCCCCATTTGTCGTTTTCCAAAGTCCACCACCTGCGGTACAAGCAAAAATGATACTCGTATTTGTTGGGTGAAACGTTAATCTATTGATTCTTCCTATCCCAGCATAACCTCCTGAAGAAGAATTAGGACCAAGACTTGACCATGAAGAACCTGGAATTAAAGCAGAAAGAGATTTTTCAAATTGATAAAGCTCCCAGTTTTTTTGAACTAAATTTGCGGGTGGAAAGGATCCATCCGAGAAAACACGTTGATCCCAATATTTTTCCCATCTTTTAAATGCTTTAAAACCCTTTCCTTTTTGAGATTTAACTGCATTCAAAGCAGCATCTCCAGACGTTTTCATCCTATAAAAATTAGGAGCAACTGAGCTGGAAACTTCCGCCCAAGGCTGAGCAACAACTGAATACACATTCAAGAAAAGAATATTTAAAACAATTGTGCAGATATAAAATAAATTCTTCATTAATTTAATTTTGCAAGGATAAAAAGAGGGGAAATACAGAAACTTAAAATTAACAATTTCTGCGTAAAAAGTTCAACGTCAATTACTTTTAATTTGAATACCCATCATTAAAAACTTACCAAATAATTTGCTGGATAGTTTAAATATGATTTTGCTAAGGATAACGATAATTTTTTGGAATGTATTATTGTTTGAAAATTTAAAATATAAATTCAGCCAGACAGAGTTACATTCCAAATTAATAATAGCCAATTGTCTTTTATCTTTAATATTAGCAAAATGGCAGATACGAACAAGCTTGGCACCAATTAAGGTATCCAGCCAAAATGGAAATAATTTGGGCATTAATTTTTTAATGTATAACAATTCATTTATTTCAACATCTGGCTTATTAAAGTAAAGATTCGTAAGATTATGTTCGCCAGCATTTCTCCAAATCAGAGGTTTATCATAATATTCAAAAAAACCAATATCATGAATAAGATTCAAATAATAGGCAACATCTACTAACCAGATTAAATTTTTATCATAAGGTTTACTAAATTCTCTTTTAATCAAAGTAACACTTGGAACCCCTAAACAATTACCAAAAGCAAAAATCCCGGGATATTTTTCAAGCAACCAAAGACCCCTTGGAAGCAAAACGGTACAAAATCTATCTAAAGGAGGTGGCGGATGCACTGGCGCACCTGCAATCCAGTTTTTATCTGTTTTTGAGGCTAAGAAGTATAAATTTTGCAATGTAAATTCATCAAAAAGAGCATCATCATGATGAAGTATTTTTATCCATTTACCCCGGGATTGATTGATAGTAAAATTCCAATTTTCAGGACTACCCAAGGAAGGAATTTGCCGAAAATACTTCAATTTTCCATGAAAGTCATAAGAATGAACCAGCTTATAAACCTCCTCAGATGTTGAATCATCTGAAAATATAATTTCAGAATCGGTAAAAAGCTGCTTTTGGATAGAATCCAAGGTTTGTTTTAGAAAAAAAACTTGTTCATAAGCAGGTAAACAAATGGAAAAAAAAGGAGTAGATTCCATTTAAATAAAATTTAATAAATAACCTCTCATTAAGCCAGCTTTTCTATTATCGATATGATTCTTGATCCTGTTTGACCATCCCATAGCGGAGGAATAGCCCCTTTTTTCCAATGTCCACTTAAAAGTTTTTCCAAAGCCGGAGCTATTGATTCAGGATTAGTCCCCAGCAAAAAATTGGTGCCAATGGATATTGTTTCTGGTCGTTCTGTATTTGCTCTGAGGGTCATACATGGAATGCCAAAAACGGTTGTTTCTTCCGTAATTCCACCAGAATCGGTGATCACTGCTTTAGCATGTTGCACCAGATAATTGAATCTCAGATAGGATTGAGGTTCAATAAGTATCAAATTATCAGCATCGATAGTTAGCTTATTTAATACTTGTCTGGTTCTGGGATGAACAGGGAAAATAATTTTAAGACCTTTTGCAGTTTTGATAAGTTCTTCAATTAAAAGCTTCAAATTTTCCTCCTGATCCACGTTTGCTGGTCTGTGCAAAGTCATAACGAGATATTCCCCAGGCATCAAATGAGCAACATCCCAAATTTCCGGTTTTACGAATCTAGATTTATTTGATAACAGGGTATCAATCATAGTATTACCAACAAAATGTATTTTATCCTCTTCAATTCCAGACTTCCTAAGATTTTCATTTGCTATTTCAGAAGTGGTGAAATAATAATCTGTAATACTATCTGTCACTAATCTATTAATTTCCTCAGGCATAGATAAATCGCCAGATCGAATACCTCCTTCGACATGAGCTACCTTTATATTCATTTTTTTCGCTACAATAGCACAGGCCATTGTAGAGGTAACATCGCCAACAACCAAACATAAATCAGAAGGAGATGACATCAATAATTTTTCATAGCCAATCATTATTTTAGCTGTTTGCTCTGCCTGCGTTCCACCACCTGCCCCCAAATTAACATCAGGTTCTGGTAACCCCAATTCCTCAAAAAAGGAATCGCTCATGTTTTTATCAAAATGCTGACCTGTATGAACAAGCCTGAAGGAAATATCATGTTCTTTTGATTCTCTATCATTTATGGCCTTAATGATAGGAGCAATTTTCATAAAATTTGGTCTGGCGCCTGCGATTAAGTCAATTAACATGATAAAATTAATTTAGTATTTTAAAAAATCAATTTGGTTTATGGATTAAATCTTTAAGAAATCTTTTTCGTTTATAAATCTTTTTAAAACTATCGATGAGCCAATTTTGCCAATAATAGTCTTTAAAAAATACAAATTTGAAGGTACTTTTGAATAAATCAAGCAGCGTAACTACCCAAATTTCAACGAAAGTCTTAATAATCAAAAGGTATAAAGGTAAACCAGTAAGATCTCTTTTAAACACAGCCTGGCTTTTTCCCAATGCGTCTGCGGCATCAAAGTACCATTTAAGGTTAAGCTTATGAGGCAACATGTGGTGATAAAGCTTAAGTTCGGGATCATACCCAACGGGGATGGCCTTTTCATGTAACTGATGTTGGAGGTAGGTTTCTTCACCGTAACCAACCACATCACCTTTCATTCCCACACGAGGATCAAAGCCGCCAAATTCAAAAAGCAAATTCCTTTCTATGATAAAAGAAAAACCTGTAACACACTCTTTTTTCTGCGCATTTACTTGTTGAAAAGAAACATAAGGCAAGCGAAATTGAAGATAAGAATCCTTCACCCAAAGAGGCTTTTTAGTTTCATAATGAGGAATATCAATACCTCCCCAACATTTGAAACTATATTTATTTTTTACATAAAAAACTCTATCCAAATAGGTAGGAGGAACGATTACATCATCATCAAGGAATATCAGAAACTCTCCATTTGCGCGTTTACTTCCCGTATTTCTTGCATTACTTAGCCATCGGTCATTTTCTGTTACATATATAAAAAAAGGCCAAATAGATGAATAGGATTGAGCAACTTCCTCCGTATTATCTGTTGAATTATTATTTACAATAATAACTTCATAATTCTCTTTTGGGAATGACTGTTCTGCCAGCGAAGTCAAACACTGTGCTAAGATTTTTGCGCGATTATAAGTGCAAATAATGATGGAAAATTCCAATGGATACAATTAAAAATGAATAAAAACCAAACCTACCCTAATTCTTTAGTTATGTGAATGGAATTTTGATAACCATTAGGCGATGAAACATCCAACTTCAGAGATATTGAAGTAAATTTATCTCTGGCAATATATCTTTTACCAATTTGCCAAAGATCACCTATCATCAATAGGACCAAAAGGGCGATAACCAAATTACTTTTCAATGTCTTATTCACAGAAAACCAAAGTAACAATGCTGCCAAACTGACAAGCACTAAGGTTCTGAGAGCATCCAACCTCTGCAGTATTTTTCGGGCATCAAACAACTCCTCCTGCATGTAACCCATTTGAACCATTTCAGGATCCCTGCTTCCATAAAACTCAAAGAAGAATCCTCCAATAAGAAGAAAAAAGAGCGCTATACCTCCACAAAGGTAAAAAGCATTTTTAAGTGCTTTTAATTTTACATCCTTTCCAATTTCACCAAAGAGAAATTGAGATACACTATAAATAGCCAGGACATTTATAAAAATAGTCGTTACTCCCCATATTGAATTAGGCGCGCGAAATTTATTATAAAAAGGAAGGTACTCGAATAAAAATTCATTTATAAAACCTAAATACTTGCCAAAGGACAAAATTATGGTGAGAAGAATAGCAAAAGCTAACGATTTCGTTAGCCTATCTTTAGGTAAAAATAAGCCCAGGATAGCCAGAAAAACGATGATTGCTCCAACGTATACAGGTCCATTTGTTGATTTTAATGTTCCCCAATATAGATTGACCCTTAAGTCAGGAATAATGTTAATTTTTGCTAATTTAGAAGAGGAAGGTAAAAATTCTTTTTCACTACCACCGACAAAACCAGGAATATAGGCTGAAATAATATCTTTCCATCCGAAACTCCAAAGCATAGCATTATCATAACTCAAACCTCCTTTGTCGCTACTTTGCTCTGAGGCATCAGGAAATTTCAACGCTGGCATATTGGGGTTAGACAAACTTGCCGCAATCTCTTTTACTTTTTCAGGATTATTAATAACTGTGGTTCCCCTCACCGTTTCCTTACTCATTTCATATACCGGCCACATTATGTTTAAGTTAGATAATATACTAATTAACAGTCCAACAAACAATCCCAAACTTGCTTTACCAAAAGGCAACATTGTTCGATTTTTAAAACTTTTAAAGCCTTCCATCACATAAGGAATGAGGAGAGCCAAAAAGAGATAATAAGTCATTTGAATATGATTCATAGCAAGCATTAAACTCAATCCAACAGAAAAAAGAGTCACTCCGAGGATGAATTTATTTTTAAACACAGCAATAAATCCCATGATAACAAGAGGCGCATAACTTAGCGCAGCAAGTTTAGTCATGTGACCGCTCTCTAACAGAATTAGATTATTGGTTGAAAAAGCCATAGCAAATGCGCCAACGAAAGAGAGAAAGGTTGGAATGGAAAGGAAAAGAAAGAAAGCGTATGCTATCGCTGAAAAAATAAACATACGACCAATGGGAGTCCATTTATTAGGAATAAGATCGTTTAAAATATTACCTTTATCATCATTATGAATCAAATATATGGGCATTCCACCTAACATATTATCTGTCCAAAGAGATTGATCAATAGTACCATTAAAATTATCTAAATATTTACCCACAATAGACTGATCGTCAGTTTTTTCATTAAACCGGGTAATATATTCAAACTGATTGATATCCTCTTGTTTAAGTTTTTTGCCATTAACCAATGGAGAGAAAAAAAGTACATTTAATGCAAATAAACCCAATAGCGCAACCAAGTGCGGTTGGAAAATTCTGGTTAACTTTTTAATGTCCATATTTAAAAAATTTAAAAGATATTAATCTGAAGAACTGGCAAGGCCTAAAGCTATTTTATTTCTTGATTCACGAAAGCCAATAATGAGAAATTTCAAGAAACTAATATTAAAAGATTTACAAACTTCATAAGGCCATTTCCAATTGGCGTAAGCTAATTGGGTAAGTCCCTGCACCATAACCAAGCCCACTAACCCTATGGTTGTCCATTTCAAAATCATAAAACTACCTGCAACAATGACGGTTCCAGCCACTAAAGAAGAGGGTACAAATGGAATATCATTATTTGTAATTATAAATGTAGCAAAATTTGCATGATTCCCCTCTAAAAATACCACTAATCCATAAATGGCCAAAACATACATGGGAGGTAAAACGGCATTTGAACCTATCAATGATAATAGCCAGGTTCCTGAAATTACTAAGGTAATGGCACCAATCAAAAAAAACAGGTAAAAAATCTGCATACTAAAGGCAAAATCTTTTAACATGCCCCATTTACTATCCTCCACTCTAAGTGCGGCTAATCTTGGCTGATAAATACCAAAAAGAGTACTTGAAAGGGTATTTATTATACTAAATAGTTGAACCATCAAGCCATAAGCAGCCGTTTCGGGAAGTGTAAGGTATAACCCGGATAAAAACAAACTAAATCGGGTAACAGCAAAGGCACCAATTAATACTAATCCTAACTTACTGGCATTATAGCCCAGTATTTTAAATAGTTGAAATTTTTCTTGAAATGAAATCTGAAATATATTTAACTGATCCGTAAGTTCTTTCTTAAAAAAGTAAGAATGGGCAATAAACCTTTGCACAAATGGCATGATCAAACCTGCCAAAGTCACTCCCAAAAGGCCAAAATCTAAATACAAGAAAATAAAAGCAAGTATAATATAAACTAATTTAAGAAAATGATCCAAATAATTAAGGTATTCTCCACTTTAACAAAGCCATCGGTCACCTGATACATGTAGAGCGTGCCAAAAACCAGCATAACCAACAATACAATTAAGGCTAAAAACCTATAAAACAGCCGGGCAGTTTGAATCATATTAGATAGCAATCTGTAATTTATAACCGATTGTGATTTAATAATTTGAACCCCCTCCTTTTTTATTTCTTGTGCTCCACTAAAAACATAGGAAACATTTCTTCCAAATTGTGGGGCGAAACCAAAATCGAATAAAGCAACTAAGGTTCCAGCTGTCAGCATAAGATAGTGTAAACCAATTTCTTCTGCTGTAAGAAGCCGAAGCATTAAAGGAATTATAATGATACCAGAAAATATAGAAAATAGCTGAACGACAAATCCCCAGATAATATCTTTTTTTAATACCTTAAATGCCACGCTACCGTTTGTGTTAGTTAAAAAGAATAGACACGCCTAATCGGGCGCTTAGATTAAAAGTATTATCACCATCTGCAAAGAAATTATTTGGATCTTTTGTTTTGAAATAGTACTGATAATTATAATTATCAATGCCTGTTATTTCAAAATGAAACAAGGCTTTCTTCACTGGAATGCTACCGTACAAGGTACCCCTCATATCTACCCAGGCTGAACGAAAATCCTTAATGACCCAATAGAAAAAGTCCATATTATGGGCATATCGCTCTGCCCTGAAACCAATTTTTTGAAGTCCTTTAACCCAGGCAAAATCTAAAGAATAAAGATTACTTCCGTTTCCAATACCTGCACCCAGGAATTGCCCGGAATGAGTATATCCTTGCCTGACGTCTAAGTCCTGATACCAATCGTACCCCGATTGAATACCACCTTGTAACAATCGGGTATCTTTTGACTTTTCGATTTGCGTTATTTCCACACCTAATTGGAAGGCATTCTTTTCAGATTTTCCAAAGGGAATAAATTTCTGAAAACCTAAAATATATGCTCTGGTAAACTCAGGGGACATTAAATAAGCCCAGGAACTCCAGGTGGCCCTATCTCTGGCATATTCTACATAAAATTCTGCATTTTCTTCTTCAAGAACATACCTCGCGTAGAGGGTTGAAAATAAATTAGTTTTCAACAACCTTGGATTAAAAACCAGTGTTTTTTGATTATTTCGCCATTTTGCAAAAACGGGTAACAGTAAACCGCCCGTTTCCTTCTTTATATTACTCTTATATTGCTGGGCTGTTCTGGCCGCACCAACGAAAAAACCTGGCAACCATTTAGGTTGATATGAGAGCGTTGCCCCGTTCAAATAAGTATTTTCCTGACTCCTTGGTCTGTAATAAGGGTTTCCAGTATCGTCACTGCTTAAGCCTTTAAAAGGTTCAAATCCAGATTCCCTCAAAAAGCCACTTAAGATTTGAAATTCGAAAGAACCTATGGGCGTTTTAATGGGCTCTTTGGAATGGATGGTAGCATGCAAAAACCCAGGGGCTGTATTAGATAATAATAAACTATTGTAACGACCAGGTCCCCACCATCTGTTTTCAGACGAAATACCTGCTGCTATGGCCCCCAACTTAACTAAAAAATGACTTTGACCCCAATTAACTCTGCGATAAGGCTCTAAACCAAAATACTCGGGATCATCAATATTGGCCATGGTCAACCCATAAAATAAAAAATAAGATGGTCTAAATTTTGGTGCGCCTTCATAACCCTGATGTTTTATATTTTCAGCTGAAACTGTTTCAGGCATCATTTGAAATGAAAAATACCGATGTCTTAATGCTATGCCAGCACTTGCATAAACCTGATAGCCAGTAGCTGGAATCATTAATCCGTCATTTTTACTGTCAGGATGAACGGTGGTATATTGTTGCTGAAAAACAATAGGCATTAATTCCAATTTCAATCCTTTTTTAATAGAATCATTCAGATGAAAAGGGAGACTTAAAAAAGATCTGTTTAGATCACCCCTACCCAATAACTGCTCTCTTCTATAATAATCTTTCCATTCCGGCACATTTAATATTACGTTTTGAGCATGTAATGAAAAACTACTTACAAACCCTAAGGAAATTATGGTAAAGAAAATATACGTATGATATTTTAAGTAATGGCGACTATTCATTTTTTAATTCTTTGATGGTTTACTTAGGAAATAAGCTATCTGTAATTCAGCTAATAAATTATACTTACCCTTTCCCTTAAAAGTATCTTTTCCGTTTTCATCTAACCTCGGGGTAAATTGGTGCCTGTAATT
>JAJTER010000167.1 GCA_021299835.1 Saprospiraceae bacterium
AGCGTACCATTGGCAGAAGCATCCCAGGATTTTGGAACCTGAAGGGAGAGCGTAAACCTGGCTTTCAAGTTCGGTTGGTCGAAACAGGGGAAAAGTGTGGCGGCACGGTCGGGCACTAATAAGGTATAAAGGAAATCAGCATTTCGGTTAAGGGATTGATTTCCAGCTATGAATTCAATTTGAATTTTATTCTCCCCCACATTTAAATGTATCGGATCAATGATTAGGTGACCCGCCACAAAATCAATGGGGACTATTTTTTTATTTACGGTTACCTTTTGAAGATTCTCCCGGGAAACCTTGAAATCTAGTAGTAAGGGCTGAGCCTTATGTTTTAGGTTTAAAGATATATCTACTTTTGCAGGTATAGGCGCCGATTTTTCTGCTGGAATATCAAAAAATAATTGATAAGCTAACCCACTGATATTTTGAGCTCTTTCATTGGCTAAATCCCAGGTAACGCCAGCAACCACCTCTGTTTTTTGCGCATTCATAAATGTAAATGTACCCAGTATAAAAGGTAACAAAAAAGATAATTTTCTGAATAGCATCTTAAAATATTTGAAATCTTTTAAATAGTACAAAATAGGAATAATTTGCTTCATTTAATTAATAGAGACTTTTTTATAAGGTTTGACGGAAGAACTTTGTATTTTTTGACAAAATCATTCAAAATAGAATTATTCAAAATGGAAAGCCTGGGCGAAACGATAAGAAAACGAAGGGAAGACAAGGAATTACCACTACGGACAGTTGCTGCTTACCTCTACTTTGACCAAGTAATTTTAAGCAAAATTGAAAGAGGACAACGCAATGCAAACCGTGAACAGGTGATAAAACTTGCCAGGTTTTTTAATATTAATGAAACTGACTTGCTTGTTTCTTGGCTGTCTGACAAGTTAGTGTATGAGGTTCGGAATGAAGATGTGGCATTAAAAGCCTTACAAGTGGCGGAGGAGAAAGTGAAATATCAAAAAATGAAAAAATTATGAAAGGCATACAAGGAACATCAAATAAAACATACCGCCAATTAATGGGCAATGGATTACGTTATGAAATTCCAAAATTTCAACGCGATTATAGTTGGGAAGCAGAACATTGGGATGACCTATGGCAGGATATAAGAGCATTGTTAGCCGATGAGGATAATGAACATTATATGGGGTATTTAGTACTTCAAACATCAAACAATAAAGAATTTCAAATAATCGATGGGCAGCAACGATTAACAACCTTGAGTTTGTTGATTCTTTAGACTTTAAAATGCCTGAAAGAGCTAGTTGATTCCGGTATTGAAGCAGAAAATAATTTAAAAAGAAAAGACAGTCTCCTAAATAGTTATATTGGATATGTGGATCCAGTTACATTAATTTCAAATAACAAGCTCAAATTAAACAGAAATAGTGATGATTACTATCAAATAGTGAATTGACCAAAACTCTCCCTGATAATTTCAATACCTGGAATGAGGATAAATTAGCCGCAAGGCAAAGGGAACTGGCAAAACACGCCAAAGCCATTTGGAAAATACAGGAACTAAGTAATAATTAAAAAATGCCAACACTGTGAAATCAGGAGAAAAAAACTGTGCCACCTATTCCGGGAATATGGCCGGATTATCGAGCAAGTAAATCCCTCAAAATTTGGTCATTTTATAAGATTTTTCCCCTTCTAGAATGCCTTTATGAAGTAGAAAATAAACCCGTTTGTTTCTATTATGGACTAGAATTTCAATAAAATGATCAAAAAGCTCTATACTGCCGGAATAGTTAGTCAATTTCACCGAATTACACAATTACAAAATTTTATCCACATTGTTTTATGAAAATCAACCTATTATTCTCCGAATAGTCAAACTTGCCTTTTTCACTAATAGCCAAGGCTATCGGAAGTGACAACGATAGGCGTCATGTCCGCGGTAGCTTTTGTTACTTGCTATGTGATTTTATGTTATTTCAAATTTTTCCTTTTCTATTTCAAATGTGACCTTTGCCTTGAGTGCTCCAAATATTTTTATTAAGGTTGCGACGGTTACATTCCCTGTATTGTTTTCCATTTTTGAAATTTGAGCTCTTTGGACGCCAACCAATTCACCGAGTTGTTCTTGAGTTAAGTTTCGCTCCTTTCGTAATTGTTTTATTTGTTCAGCCAGTAGTTCAACTTTAAGTTCTTGTTCGTATCTATCTCGAACTTCTGTTCCAATTTCCCCTAAATATTTGTCTTTAAATTCTTGTATTGTTATCATTGTTTCTTTTTTTGTTTTGAAAATATGTTTCCTTGATTGATTCGGCTCTTTTTATTTCTGATGTAGGCGTTTTATTGGTTTTCTTATCAAATCCATGAGTGGCCAATATCAAAGTTTCTTTATCGAATTCAATATTTTGAATTGAATTTTTTGTTCCACTTTACTAAGATATTCTTCCGCTTCTGGCATCAAAATTACCTTTAAAGGTTTTATCATTCTAGGTTTATTTTGTCAAAGTTAGTCGTTTGTTTCCATATTTAGAACATTTGTATTAGGTTTTTTTCTGTATCCTTCTGTCCAAGTGTAAAAGCCGTATGAAATAGACCACCCTATTTTTTAATTTCAGCCAGTTTAGCTAAAAGTTCAGCTGTTTTTTCTGGATATTTTAACGCTACATTTTCCTTTTCCGAAGGATCTGATTTCAGATTATACAATTGCACCTTTGGTCCGCCTGGTGTTGGATTTTCCTTGTCAGGTGCTGTAAATCCGCCAGAGCCGAGTTGGTCAATCAATTTCCAATCGCCCATACGGATACCAAAATATCCTTTTGAAGAACTGTGAATAATAGGTTTTTCGGTGTTAGAAGGATTGCTTTTGCCCAACAAATCGGGTAAAATGCTGTAGCTATCTTTTCTGTCAAATTTTGGGTCTTTATCGGAAAGCAAATCACGAAGGGTACTGAGCAGACTTGTTTGGCAAGCGATAGCATCAGAGACAGATCCCTTTTTTATTTTTTCCGGCCAGCGGACAATAAAAGGAATCCGGTGACCACCTTCATAAGCATCGCCCTTCATACCTCTGAAAGGACCAGCTGCCCGATGTTGAAATTGTTCAGTAAAGTTTTCTCTCCAGTAAGGACCATTATCGCTGGTGAATATGACCATGGTATTTTTTTCAATCCCCTTTTCTTTAAGCACTTTCAGTAATTCGCCCACTGCGGCATCTACTTGTCGGGTAAAATCACCATATTCACCTGCTTTAGATGAACCGACGTATTCCTTTTTGGGTACCCAGGGGGTATGTGGTGCAGCAAGAGGAAGATAAAGGAAAAAGGGTTTTTCCTTCTTTTGATTCAGGATAAAAGCCTTGGCTTTATTAATGAACGTTGGTAACACTTCATAAAAATCGAAATCGGGCGACATTTTTCCGGCGCGCCAAAAAGGACCGGTATAGCCACTTTCCAACTTATTTCCGGAGGTAAACGAGGTAGGAAGTGAGGTTAACTGATGGTTTTCCAGATAACAATAGGGAGGCATGTCTAAGGAAGCAGGAAGAATATAAGAATAATTGAAGCCCAGATTATTGGGTCCAAAAGTAGGTTTTTTGTCAAAATTAATGTCAGAGGTGTCCATTTCAGACTGAATACCATAGCCCGGCGCTTTTCCAAGACCTTTTTCAATGGCCTTTTCGGACAGAATCCAATCGATGCCCAGGTGCCATTTTCCTACCACCGCCGTTTCATAATCGTACTTTTTAAGTAATTCTGCAACGGTTCCCTTTTCCGGATCTATAAGATTTCGGCTATATCCACGTAAAACACCCACGGGTAATTTTGATCGCCAGGGATATTCTCCAGTGATGATGCCATATCGGGTAGGCGTACATACGCCTGAGGGGCTGTGCATATCGGTAAATCTCATACCTTCAGCAGCTAATAAGTCGATATTTGGCGTATGGATTTTTCCTGATGCCTGATAACAAGATACATCTCCGTATCCAAGATCGTCAGCCAAAATATAAATGATATTTGGACGCTTAGCGGCCGCTTTTTCTGTATTGAAACTGAAAAAGACAAAAGCAAGAGCAAAAAAGCTGAAAGCAATCATTATGTATTTCAAAAATGGCTTCATTTATTTCGAGGTTAAGGTGGATAATTGATTAAAAAGAGCGGGATTTACTTCTTTGAAATAGCTGTCTAAGGCATTATTCAAACTTTTCACCTTTTCAGGATTAACAGCGGCAAGATTCTTTTTTTCACCAGGATCTTCATTTAAATTAAAAAGAAGAATTTCCCTTGTCTTCCAGAATTTCAACAGTTTATAATCGCCTGAACGGACAGCCGAATGCGGGTACCCATTATTAAACCGATGGAAATAAAGATTTCGGCTATCGGATGTGGTCTTTGGATTTGATAGAGAAGCTTTAAAACTATTTCCATCTAAAGAAAAGGAATTGGGTTGTTTTGAACCGGCAATGTCGGCGAATGTAGCGAGCAAATCATATCCTGTAACGTATCGGTTACTGCTGGTATTTGCGGGAATATCGGGGCCGGACACAAAAAAGGGAACCCTGATGCCCCCTTCGAACAAGGTCCATTTTCCACCTCTGAGAGGAGCATTTCTCATTGGAGAAGGGAAAGAATCAGGATGATCCAAACGGTTTTTCACAGGAGCGATAAACTCCACTCCCCCATTATCGGACATAAAGAACAGATAAGTATTTTTTCGGGCACCTAATTGATCCAAATGAGCCATCAAATCGCCTATAGATGCGTCCAAATCGGCTAACATTGCAGCCCAGGCAGCATTTGGGTGTTTTTTGTCCTTCGTCAATTTTTCAAAACGAGCGATGGTTTCTTTCCTTGCGGTGGTATTTACATGGGTCGCATAGTGTGATAACTGGATGAAGAAAGGATTTTTATTATGAACCTGCTCGCTAA
>JAJTER010000054.1 GCA_021299835.1 Saprospiraceae bacterium
TAAGTTTGAAAATGAGACAATTTCTCCTATTAATTATTTTTGAATCAGGATTTACAGGATTTTTAGGATTAAAGAGGACGTCTTCGGTTTGGATGTAATGATCATTTGTAGATGATTACTTTTTATCCTTCTTTTCGCCGCTGCGTAACGCAGCGGCGAGAGGCTTAGTAAAAAATACACCGTTTAATAATAAACTACCCACCCAAACCGGAGACGTTATAATTAATCCTGGAAATCCTGTAAATCCTGATTCAAAAATTTACGATGCCATTCACCCAAATTTAAACCAACGCCCTATTCGTCCGTAAATCCTGATTCAAACTTTACGCCGCCACCCACCCAAATTTTTCATACATTTTCCGCCTTTTTTCCATATATTTATAAAATATATTTTTAAAACGCTCCGTAAATGATGAAAAATTGGATATTGATATTTATTGCAGCTTTTACCTTTCTGTCAATCACCGATGCTGGTAGGATTATTAAAAACAATCAACCCGAAATCAAGGAGGTTTATACTGCTGATATTATTATTTATGGGGGTACTTCTGCGGCTATCATCGCCGCTGTGGAAGTGGTGAAGTCCGGTAAAACGGTATTGATTGTTTCCCCCGATCAACATCTCGGTGGCCTGACTTCAGGTGGATTGGGATTTACAGATACCGGAAATAAGGCTGTTATCGGCGGACTTTCCCGTGAATTTTATCATAGGGTCTGGCTGCATTATAAGGATGATGCTGCATGGAACTGGCAAAATCAAAGTGATTTTGGTAATAAAGGTCAAGGAACTATCGCTATGGATGGTGAATTTCGCACTATGTGGCTATTTGAGCCGCATGTTGCAGAAAATGTCTTTGAAAATTTTGTAAAAGAAAATAATATTAAGGTTCTTCGGGGTGAATGGCTGGATAGAAAAATGGGGGTGGTAAAAAAGAAGGGAAATATCATTTCTTTTTCAACACTTTCAGGTAAGGTTTTTAAAGGTAAAATGTTCATTGATGCTACTTATGAAGGTGACTTGATGGCAGCTGCCGGAATTAATTTTCATGTAGGTAGGGAAGGTAACGCAAAGTATAACGAAACGTTTAATGGGGTTCAAACGGGTGTTTTTCAACATGATCATCATTTTAAATCTAATATTTCACCCTATAAAATCCAGGATGATCCGTCTAGCGGATTACTTCCATACATTTCAGCGGAACCTCCTGGTGAATTTGGTGCTGCGGACAAAAAAATTCAGGCTTATTGTTTTAGAATGTGTATGACTAATCATCCAGAAAATAGCGTGGCATTCCCAAAACCCGACAATTATGATGCCTCCAAATATGAGTTATTGCTACGAGAATTTAATACGGGCAGGAATGATTGGTTCAGTAAGTTCGATGTTCTGCCCAATAAAAAAACGGATACAAATAATCATGGGGCCTTCAGCTCTGATTTTATTGGTATGAATTATGATTATCCGGAAGCTGATTATCAGCGACGCACGGAAATCATTAAGCAACATTATGATTATCAGGCGGGCTTATTATGGTTTGTTGCCAATGATCCCCGTGTTCCCGATGCTATTCGAACGAAAATGGCATCCTATGGTCTTGCTAAAGACGAGTTTAAGGATAATAATCATTGGCCACACCAAATTTATGTTCGGGAGTCGAGAAGAATGATTGGTGATTATATTACGACAGAACATGATGTGATGCAAAGAATTGAAACCCCTGAATCCATTGGAATGGGATCTTATCATATTGATTCTCATAATACCCAACGATATGTCACTTCGGAAGGATATGTCCAAAATGAAGGAGATATTGGGGTTAAACCACCAGGGCCATATCGTATTTCTTATGGTTCCATTATTCCCAAAAAAGAGGAATGCACCAATCTATTTGTTCCTGTTTGTGTTTCCAGCAGCCATATCGCGTATGGTTCCATTCGTATGGAACCCGTATTTATGATTCTAGGGCAATCGGCAGCTGTTGCCGCTTGTTTGGCTATTGATGAAAAATGCGCCATTCAAGACGTTTCTTACAATCAATTAAAAAAGTTGTTGGAGAATAAAAATCAGATTTTAACAAAAGAAAAGAAATAAATCTTTAAAACATTAATTTAGTCGGATGCTACATTCTTTTTTTAATATTGTTCTTTGTAAGCCCTCTTTTGATGAAAATGTTAGGAAATGATTAGAAATTTTAAGTACCTTATTTTTTTTACTCTTATTGGCGTAAACTGTTTTGGTCAGACTTATATGAGGAGAGCGTTTCAACCTGCTCATGTCATAAATAAAATTCCTTATGGCGCAAATAATGAATTTGGAAATTATGTTCAGGCAAATGATGCCAGCATTTATTATGAAGTTTATGGAAATGGTCAACCTATCGTGCTCTTACATGGTGGTTTGTTTGGTTCTATCATGGAATATGCAGATTTAATTGATAAATTGAAACATCATTTTAAAGTTATTGCCATTTCTACCCGTGGACACGGTAAATCAACATTGGGAAGAGAGCCTCTAACTCTTGAGCAACGAGCTAGGGATGTATTGGCGGTTATAAATCAGGTAACTAAAGACAGTGTAATCCTGATAGGTTTTAGTGATGGTGGCTATACAGCATACACCTTTGGTGCAAAGTATCCTGAAAAAGTAAAAAAAATGGTAGTTATAGGGGCAGGAGAACTTAAACCTGGATACAGGGATTTTAACTTTAACGCCAAATCAGCAATTGAATTAGATACATTATTTTGGGAACAGCAATTGAAATTGATGCCAGATTCAAATAGACTGGAAGATCTTTTTAAACAAGTTTCAAGTTGTTATTCAAAGGTTACCGTGAGTAAAGATTTATTGAGTAAAATTAAATGTCCGGTTTTATTGATGGCAGGGGATAATGATACCGGAAATCCCGTGGAAAGAATATTTAGTGCCGCAAGTTTTATTCCAGAACATTACCTTAGTATTATTCCCAATGCAGGTCATGGATGTCATAATGATAATTTTGAAGCTTGTTGGGCGGCTATGGTGCCTTTCATTGATTTTTCAACTAAAAATTATATTTCATTGAACAGTAAAATGTTGGTACCTCATCAAGTAAATTACTCTTTTACAACCATTAGAGATTTTAAAGTAATAAAAGTATTAAAGGACTCCACTGTAAAACCAGTAGATGAACCAACCTTTGTGAAAATCAAAGATGTAACATTTCAGGATGGTATCATTGAGGTGAAAGTTTTGGCCAGATTATTACCTACAGCTTCTCCTACTGCTCGAGGTTTTATCGGGGTTGCATTTAGAATAAATGAAAATAATTCAGAGTTTGAATCAATCTATATTCGTCCGACAAATGGAAGAGCGGAGCAACAAATCAGACGAAACCATTCAATTCAATATTTTTCTTATCCCAATTTTAAATTTGACAGATTAAGAAAAGAGTCACCAGAGGTTTATGAATCTTATTCAGATATGGGCCTTGATGAATGGATTACACTAAAAATAGTAGTAAAAGGTAGCAGCGCTAAACTTTTTTTGAACAATCAGACGGAGCCATCCTTAATTGTTTCAGATTTAAAACTTGGAGCTTCAAATTTAGGAAATATTGGATTATGGGTGGAGGAAGGCACTGAGGGATACTTCAGGGATTTAATAATAACCAAGGAATAGGCTAATTTCTAAATAAATTATTTTCCATAAAGTTTCCTGTTCTCTCTAATCATCTCATGAATTTGAAGAATGGTATCTTTTTTCCAATCTGAGGTTACCGAAAAAAGTAACTCTTTATTTCCCTTTTTACCATTTGGAAAATAAAATACTTTTTGACCTACCTCCAACGTAACTCCGCTATCCGATAAGGGAGATAAATTGGGATTCATTACACCTGGTATTTGTAAAGGTATTGATTTCAAGGAGCCATTATGAAAGGTCATGGGGATGGCCTGAGCGTTTCCATTCGCCAGAAAAAACAGATTAGAAATGATAAATAGGGTAAAATACCGGCGATTCATAGGTTGTTTTTTATCGCTAACAATAGATTTTCTGAATAGTTGCCATTTTAATAAATGGATGTTTTAATGCCTTATGTGATTCATATTACTTTAACTTCTAATCCTTTTTTTGATCTTTATATAAAAATGAAAAGTATGTTCCTACATTTTAATTTCCTGGGTCATTTGGGTAAGTTTTTTTCAACGGCCTTTTTTATGATTATACTCATTTCCTGTAATTCTTCCCTCAACAAAGGAAAAGATAGTCAACAAGGAATCACCATTTCTCTTGCAGAAAATATAGTTGGCATAAGTCAGCAAACCCTGGTAAAAACAGTTTCCCAGAAAATTTCGGAGCATGGAGCACCTCATGCCATTACTTTTTGTAATGAAAACGCCCTTCCTTTGATGGACAGTATCTCAAATATTCATGGTGTTTCTATCACCCGCGTTTCAGAAAAATATAGGAATCCGATGAATAAACCATCGAAACAAGACATGATCGCTTTAAAGGCACTATCAAAGGGAAATATTAAGTATTATCAAAATAAAAATGCCTCCATTTATTATGCACCTATTCGTATTGGTATGCCTACTTGTTTGAAATGTCATGGGGAAGCGAAAGATATAGACACTCCTACACTTAGTAAAATTAAAGAATTGTATCCTTCCGATAAGGCGGTCGATTATAAAATAGGTGAATTCAGAGGTGCCTGGATGGTTTCTTTAGCAAAAAAATAAAAAGTTGGATTTAGGTTTTTATTTTTAACTTGTAGTACTTAAACCTAAATCCTATTTATTATGACCATTTTTTTTCGCAAAAGTGCTTTTTTTCTTCTATTGCTTGGTTTCATTTCTTGCTTGAATGTTAAAAATCTGGACATTATCAAGCTAGATAATGGATTTATCAGTCAAAAAACGAAGCAAGTATTAGATAAATCTTCCATTCAATTGGCTGATGGCCTTAAAATGGATTTATGGGCATCCGATTCCCTTTCTCCAGATCCGGTTTCCCTGGAAATTGACAACCTGGGTCGGGCTTACATCACCCGTGCCGTTCGTCAGAAAAATTCTGAATTCGATATTCGAGGGCATAGAGACTGGATGACGGCATCTATTAGCTTGCAATCTGTCGAAGATCGACGTGCTTTTTTGAGAAAAACATTTGCCCCTGAAAATTCAGAAAAAAATAAATGGCTAAAGGATTTAAATGAGGATGGAAGCCATGATTGGAAAGATTTGACCGTCGAAAAAGATGAAATCTGGCGGGTCGAAGACAAAGATGGCGATGGTGTCGCTGAAACATCTACAAAGGTTTTCGTCGGTCCAAGTGAGGAAATTACTGACGTTGCAGGTGGTGTCCTCGTCAGAGAAGATGATGCATTTTGGTGCACTGGTCCGGATATGTGGCGTTTGACGGATAAAAATAAAGACGGATTTTATGAGTCCAAAGAATCAATTAGCCATGGTTATGCCGTTCATATTGGTTTTGGTGCCCACGGTATGTCGGGGGTAATTCAAGGCCCTGATGGTAAAATTTATTGGCAAATTGGTGATATTGGCGCAAATATCGTAGATAAAGCGGGTGTGAAACACGAATATCCCAATGAAGGAGTGTTAGTCCGTTCAAATCCGGATGGTACCGATTTCGAAGTCGTAGCGCATGGTATCAGAAATGATCATGAGTTGGTTTTCGATGAATACGGCAATCTAATTTCTTCTGATAATGATGGCGATCATCAGGGGGAGAGTGAAAGATTGGTGCATTTGGTCGATGGTAGTGATTCTGGCTGGCGTTCCAACTGGCAATATGGAAAATATACCGATCCCCGGAATAATGGATATAATGTCTGGATGAAGGAGAAACTTTATACCGCCCGTTGGGATGGACAAGCTGCCTACATCATTCCTCCCATTCAAAATTTTCATAACGGTCCTACTGGAATGGTGTATAATCCTGGAACCGCTTTGGGGAAAGAATATTTGAATAAATTCTTCCTGGTTGAATTTGTTGGAAATTCTTCCGGTTCTCATATCTATTCCTTTGGCCTGAAACCCAAGGGTGCCTCTTTTGTACTGGATGGTGAAAAAATGTTAACCACAGGTATCCTGCCTACAGGTATTCGTTTTGGTATCGATGGCGCCCTTTATGCCGCCGATTGGATCACTGGCTGGGATACTAAAAATTATGGACGAATCTGGAAAATTGATGTTAAATCAACAGATGATGCTTTTGCAGCTAAACGCTTAGAGACAAAAAAATGGATGACTCAACGTTTCAATAAATTAGCTGAATCCCAACTGGCAAGTCTTTTAGCTTACGAGGATTACAGGATCAGACTTAAAGCGCAATTTGAATTGGTCGCTCGTGGCGCTAAGGGCTTAGAGATATTTAAACAGGTGATTGGAGATAGGAAAAATCAACTGGCGCGCATTCATGCTATTTGGGGCATCGGTCAATTCGCTCAAAAGGATGTAAATGCCGCTTCATCACTAATCTCCCTGCTAAATGATGCTGATCAGGAAATTATCGCACAAACGCTAAAAACATTAGGGGACGTTCGTTTTGCTGCTGCAAATGATAAAATTATCCCGTTAATTAATCACTCAAATCCGCGCGTAAGTTTTTATGCCACTCAAGCCATTGGTCGAATGAAAGATAAAAAGGCAATTAACGCCATTTTAACCATGGTAGAGAAAAATAAAGATGAGGATGTTTATTTGAGACATGCCGCCGTTTTAGCGCTAAGCAGAATCGGGGAGGTGGAACCTATCTTACAGTTGAAATCAAATGCAAATAAATCGCTACGCTTATTGGCGGTTTTGGTTCTTAGAAAATGGAGTCATAAGGAAATGTCTTCTTTTTTAAATGACGAAGATGAATACATCGTTACTGAAGCAGCAAGGGCTATTAATGACGATTTGTCCATCGTTTCTGCATTACCTGCCCTGGCCAATATGTTGGGACAATCTCGTTTTAATAATGAACCTTTAATCAGACGTGCCATCAATGCTTGTTTGAGAGTAGGTGGTGAAAAGGAGCTGGATTTACTCATTGCTTATGCTGAAAAGGAAAATATTCCGGAAGAATTGAAAGCTGAGGCGCTTTCTGTTATTGGTACCTGGGCGAATCCTTCTGTACTCGATAGAGTGGATGGAAGATTTCGTGGTGAATTAGTGCGCGATGCCGCATTGGTCAATGCAAAAATCAAAAATAAAATGGTGAGCTTCCTGCAAAGTAATAATCCAGCTGTTTTAATTTCTTCCGTGAAATTATTGTCGGAACTGAATATTGCAGACTATAACGAATCATTGGCAAGCATTTTTAATTCATCAGAAAGTCCTGAAGTCCGGGTTGCGACCATTACCTCTTTGGCAAATTTAAAATATACATCGATTGCAGATTTAGTAAAAAAAGGGATTAGCGACAAGGACAAAACAGTTAGAACTACCTCATTGGGCCTTATAAATAAACTTAATGTCAGTAAAGAAGGCCTTTCCCTGATTGTAAATCCTGTTTTTGAAAATGGTAGTTTTCAAGAGCAACAGCAAGTTTTTAAGGTATTGAGCCAAATGCCCATTGATAATACCCGCATTGTTTTGTCAGAATTAATTGATAAAATGGCAGAGGCCAAACTTTCTCCTAACGTAAAACTTGATCTGATAGAGTCGGTAGAGGCTACAAAAGATAATGATTTATTGGCGAAAGTTGACAAAATTAAAGGTAAAGGGTCTGAAACAGATCAGTATAATGACGCGCTCTTTGGTGGCAATGTTAGAGAAGGAAGAAATATTTTTCTCAATAATTCGGCAGCTCAATGCATTCGCTGTCATGCCATTGGTGATGGAGGAAGTATAGTAGGTCCTAATTTGAAGGATATTGGTAAATCATTGACTCGCGAACAAATCCTCCAGTCTTTGATTGAACCAAGTGCTCGTATTGCGCCCGGATTTGGTATGGTGTCCCTTGTTTTAGCCGACGGACAAGAGGTGAGTGGTGTTTTGATGAGGGAAAATGCGGAGGAGCTTTTATTGAAAACCTCAGCAGCCGAACCATTAAGAGTACCTATTTCAAGGATAAAAAGTAGAGAAAATTTCCCGTCTGCCATGCCGGCCATGGGATCCGTTTTATCAAAACGTGAAATAAGGGATTTGGTAGAATATCTTTCTTCCATTTAACAAAAAAGGGAGGCTGCCCAAAAAGATAGCCTCCCTTTTTATATAAACATGCGACCCCTTCAGTGTCGATTTACCCTTTAGCCCCTGGCGGCACAAATTTCGTCCAAAATCCTCTTTGACCCCCTCGGGGTCACATGTCTATACCCCATTAGGCCCCTGGCGGCACAAATCTTTTTTATTTAACATTCATGCCCGGTTTTAATCTTAATTGGACATATTTATACATTTCCATCAAGAATAACAGGGAAAATCCTCCGCCAATGGCCAGATAAAAATGTTTATACCCTGGATATTCAAAACTAAACAATTCACGCAAATAAGGGACCGAAATAAGTAAAAACATCATGGTGCTGGCAACAAAAAGGATTATTTTTAAGGAGATATTATCTTCAAAAAGAACGTCAATTGCATTTCTGGTTTTGGATAGGGTAGTGAGAATAAGGAAAATATTTCCAATGATTAAGGAGGTAAAAGCTATAGCCCTAATTTCTCCTTCCGTATGTCCTTCCTGCATGCTGAAAAAATAGACTGTCAATACCATGGCTAAAAGGATAAGGCCAACCAGGGAGCTCTTGAATATTTGTTTGAGTCCAAAAAATGCCATATTCGGATCTCTTGGTGGTCTTTTCATAACCCCAATTTCTTCTTTTTCAGACTCAAAGGCAATAGAACATACTGGATCAATGATTAATTCCATGAATACAATATGCAAGGGCATAAGTAAAATGGGTAAGGCTGGAAAAAAGGCAGGTAAAAGGGCGAGTCCGATAATCGGAATATGTATGGCAATGATGTACTCCATAGCCTTTTGAAGATTATCAAATATTCTCCTTCCCGATTTTATGGCCATGACGATGGAACTGAAATTATCATCCAATAATACCAGAGAAGATGATTCCCTGGCCACATCTGTCCCTTTTCCTCCCATGGAAATACCAATATCAGCTGCTTTTAAAGCGGGCGCATCATTTACGCCGTCACCAGTCATAGCGACTACTTCTCCGTTTGCTTTCAGCGCCTTAATAATCTGAAGTTTTTGCTCAGGAATAATACGGGCAAAAATATTGACATGCTTAATTTTTTCCTTTAATTCACTTTCCGACAGATTTTTTAAGTCATGACCAGTTAAAATTTCATCCTGCTCAATTAGCCCTGCTTGCTTCCCAATATTTTTTGCTGTTTCCGGATAATCACCCGTTATCATAATCACTTTTATGCCAGCAGAATAACACTGTTTTATAGCTTCCGGAACCTCGGCTCTGATAGGATCTTCAAATCCAATGAAGCCCATGAATTCAAAGGAGAAATCTTTTTGAGACACTGGAAATTCTCTATTTTCTACTTTCCCCTTAGCAACACCTAAAATCCGCTGTCCTCTCTTTGCTAGCATTTTCACTTTGGAAAGTAAATGAATCCTCTCTTCGTCGGAAATATGACATAGCTCTAAAATCGCTTCAGGTGCCCCTTTTGTGCCAACATAAAGTTGACCAATTTCATCTTCTAAAACCCTGGTCATAGCAAACAAATCTTTGCTCAATGGATATTCCTTTAGTAAGGTAAAAGAAGAGGGGGACTTACTGGAAGAAAGTGTTTTCTTTACAGCATAAATGGCCCTTTCCATGGGATCTATACTTTCAGGGGGACTGGCCAGAATGGAGGTAAAAATAAGTCCCTCAATATTTTCAATATTCTCCTCAAATTCATTTTTTTCAATGATAAAATGCTCCTTAATTAAGGTAGATAATACCATGTTATTTTGTGTAATCGTACCTGTTTTATCACTACACAAAACGGTGGCTGAACCTAATGTCTCAATAGCAGAAGGTTTTCGGGTCAGGACATTTTGCTGAGATAATCTCCAGGCGCCAATAGCCAGAAAGATAGTTAACACAACGGGAAATTCCTCGGGAAGAATGGCCATGGCAGATGCCAGACCGGATAACAGGGAAGCGATGAAATCTCCTCTGGTTAGGTAAAAGGCAATGACGACTAATACACTTAAAAATCCTCCAATGATGAATAGATTTCTAATGAGAACCTTCATTTCTTTTTGCAAACGGGTAGGGTCTTGAACAATTTGTTGTAAGGATTTGCCGATTTTTCCGAATTCAGTGTGAATGCCAATGGCAGTTACCTCCAATTTACCGCTTCCTTGTACGACCAATGTACCGCTGAAAACTTTCGAGCTACCTTCGTATGCCAGGGTATCTTTTGATACGGGAATAGACTCACCCGTAAGCATAGATTCATCGACGGAAAGATTTGTACCATGAATCAAAATACCATCGGCAGGTATGCGATCTCCTTCATTTATAAGTACAATATCACCGATAACAATCTCTCTACCAGGGATTTTAACCGTCTCTCCATTTCTAATGACCATCGCTTTTGGTGACGATAACTGTCGCAGAGATTCAATGGCTCTTTCCGTTTTTTGATATTGGTAAAAGGTGATGAAAATAATGATCAATATGGAGGCGGACAACATAATACCTTCCGTATAATCACCTAATAACAGATAAATACTACTACAAACCAATAATAAGATAAACATAGGTTCTTTAAACACCTCGAGGGCAATCTGACCTATATTTTTTGATTTTGCCGTGGGAAGTTCGTTGTATTCTCGCATGTATTGATTGTTAACCTGCTATGGAAATTCCGATAAAATGACCAATACCAAAAGTTATTGCGGCGGCAATCAATCCGAAGGCAACTTGTCTGAATCCCGAAAAAAGTACATTTTTACCTGTAAATAAAGTGATAGCTGCACCGATGATAAACAATCCTATAGCACTTAAAGTAGCACTGAAAAGGATAGCCATCATACCACCTACAAAAAAGAAAGGAATAACGGGTAATATAGCGCCAACAGCGAATAAAACAAAAGAAGTGACGGCTGCCTCCATCGCTGAACCTTTCATTTCATCGACGTTTATACCCAGTTCTTCCCTGACCAATATTTCGTGTGCCTGACCTTTATCCAACATTATTTCTTTAGCCATTTGAATGGCCTGGGCTTCTGGAATCCCTTTCGTTATGTAAATCAGAGCAAGTTCCTTTTCTTCCCCCTCTGGATTTGTTTCCAGTTCTTCCATTTCTAAATCCATCTGATTTTCATATAATTCCTGGGAACTTTTCACCGATATCCATTCACCCAATGCCATAGATAATGCACCGGCTAATAGTCCGGCTAAGCCAGCCAGTAAAACTTCCGATTGGCCACTGGTTGCTCCCGCGATACCCATAACAAGACTGAAATTGGAAACCAAGCCGTCATTTCCACCCAAAACAGCTGCTCTTAAGGCATTTCCACCCACAGATCGGTGTTTTTTCTCAAATCTTACTACATTATCACTGGAAATGTATTTGTGATTATTTAATATATTTTTCAAGATAGTTACATGCGCCGTATCTGAAATGGAGCTTTGAGCATTCGTACTTTTTCGGGCGTGTTGTACGGCCGATGATATACTTTTTTCCGTATCAAGCAATACGCCTAATACATAATCGTAACCAATGATTTCTCCAATTTTATTCAGGATTCTCGCCCTGCCTGATGGTTTTGGAAGTTGATCTGCATTTAAATTAAATTTTTTGGCAAAGGCCACGGCATGACTCAGTTCTATGTCACTCATTTGAGCAAAAACCTTAGCTACATTGGCATCTTTTTCTACCTTACTCAGTTGTTTATATAAATAACTGGCATCAATCTCCGTTTGAATGTTTTTTAAATCCATAAAATGGTTCGTTTACGTAAAAAATGAGGGCATAAATTGTTTAGAACAAAAGTAGGGACAAAGTACGATGAACTTGAACTAATTCTATATGATAACACTTATAAACTATTTAAATAAAAATCAGCTTTTGTTAAATGTTCTTGTTTTTTATCGTCCGACATTTTATCAAAGGTTCTTACTAACATGCCTAATCTTGGATTTCCCAGAAAAAACGCCCGTTGTTTATCCATAAAATGCCAGAATAAGCTATCCCACACTGGCTGCCAATCCCCTTTAGGATAATCACTCATTTTCATTAAATAATTACTGCCGCTAATATAGGGTTTTGTGGACATGATACCACCGTCTGCAAATTGACTCATTCCATAAACATTCGGCACCATAACCCAGTCAAAGGAGTCAATAAATAGCTCCATAAACCATCGATAAACCTCCTCTGGGTCAAACTCGCAGAGGAGCATAAAGTTACCCAGAACCATCAGTCTTTCTATATGATGGCAATAACCCGTTTCCAATACTTTTTTTATGGTCAGGTCAATGGGTAAAATACCCGTTTCCCCAGTCCAGAAACTTTCTGGAATTTTCCGTTTAAATCCCCAAAAGTTTTTAGTTCGTTCTTCGGTTCCTTTTAATTCATAAACTGCCCTGATAAATTCCCGCCAACCTACCATCTGACGAATAAAACCCTCCAGAGAATTTTGGGGAATCTGATGTTCAGCGGCATATTTTAAGGTTTCCTCTATAACAAAAGAAGGGCTTAGTAAACCAACATTTAACAAGGGAGTCAATAAGCTATGATGTAACCATTTTTCATTATGTACAATGGCGTCCTCGTATTTACCAAAATCTTCAAATCTGGTTTGAAAGAATTCCTGCAACCATTTTTTACTCTCTTGGAAGGTGACGGGAAATAAATATTCGGCATCAATTTCACCATAATTGGTTGAAAAATGTGTATTTGTATAAATGATAGCCTCTTCGTGAAATGAATTCTTACTTTCAAAAGTAGTTTTTGGGGGTGTTTTCCCTTTTGGATATTTCAATCGGTTTTCATCGTCAAAAGACCACTTACCACCCACGGGTTTTGAAAAATCATCCACCAGTATTTTCCTTTTCTTTCGCTGATGAATGTAGAAATCTGTCTGAAAAAACCGCTTTTTGTCTGAGAAATACTGTTTGTTTTCGTCAGACGTATTTAGAAAAAGAGGGGAAGAAAAGGAGGTAAGGGCTACCTGGGTTTTCTCCGCTGCCGTGTTTATCCTTCGTGCTAATAAATAGTCTGTAGGGTCAATATAAGCCAGTTCCCTGATATCTAAGGAAGGCAGATGCGCTATTAACTGCCGAATGTCACTTAGTTCATTAAAGGAATCTATATAAATGACCTTCTTATTTAGACTTTCTAAGTAAGATTGGTAAAATTTCATGCTCGCTCTGTGGAAAGCAATCTTCTTCTTATGGAAACGATATTGACGAAAAAAAAGCCATTCTTCTATGAGAAAAATGGTTTGGCATTGATCTATAATTTCACTACGTTCAAATAGTTGGTGGGGGAAAACAATTCCAGTATCAGGCATTTTTAGTCTTATTAAGGCTGCATTTTTGACTACAATATTTTACTTCCAACCAATTTTTCTCCCATTTTTTACGCCAGGAAAAGGGCCTGTTACAGGTAACACATATTTTTTCCGGTAAATCTCCCTTCTTTATCGCTTTCATGACATTTGTTCATTAGAAATGTCAACTAATAATAACAAATGGCAGATAAAGTTTAAACTTTCCTCAAGGTAGATTATTCTTCCTCCCAGGGAATTGGGCTTACATCGTCATGATTGAGTACCCGTATTTCTTCCCTGTCAATCCTTAAAATGAGTCCACAGGCTGGGTCAGGGCAAGTTACACGCGCATCGGTTTCCATCCAGTCTGCAGGATGATTTTTTCTTTGTTTTGCGGGTAAAAGTGGAATGGCTGATTGTAGGGCATACAGGCAGAAATCAGCCTTGTCGGGCATGGATAATTTACCTCCGCGAAGGTAAAAACAGTCTCCGATATTCATGTTGCAGGTACAGTGTCCGTTAATTTGTTCCACAACTATGCGTAAATCATAAAGTTCAAACTGGTCAGACCTTAAGGAATTGGTTTCACTCATTTTATTATTGTTTGTTCTTTTTCCACAAAAGAGAGCCGATAGTGATAATAGCCAGACCCCAGGAAATGAAATTATGCAAGCCAGCTTGTAAAGGAGAAACGGCTGCAATATCAAATGGTTTACCACTATTTGTTGTATTGGCCATTAAAATAACTGGAATGAAATAGGGTAGAAGGAAGGGGAAAACACATACCACCATACTTAGTAAATTCGCTCTTCTGATAGGATCAATCCCTTGTTTTTCTCCTGTTTGTCGCGTAAAATCAGCCACCATTAGTATAGCCACAATGCTATGCGTGGTTAGGAGAACAGCTATACTTCCGGCCGCAGCTATCCAGCTTTCTGCTTGCCGCGGGCTATGGCTATGATTTGCAGCCCATTGAACTAAGCGGTCAATTAATCCACTTCCTTTTAATGTTTCTACAAGACCCATAAGTAGAATGGTAAAAAAACTGATGCCTGTGGCTCTGTTGATGCCTTCGATGATAAAGCTTTGGGCACGGAAATTCTCCAAATCTAAAGATATGATTTTTGTTACTGGTAATAAACCAAGTCCCCAGCCTAGAATTACCCCTGCAAGGAGACCAAATAATAATCCGTGGAGTAAATGTTTACCTTTTAGAAACAGGAAAATGATAAACGCAGGAATCAAGAACATGGGAAGTCCGGCAGGGTCACCCGTTAATTTTTCTCCCTCGGAAATATTTCCTGAATAGGCTTTACTTAAAAAATAATAAATGGGTAATACAATGATGGCCAATGGTATTATAAATCGAAGCCTGCTTTTAACCGTTGCGCCGATGGGTGCTTCCTGGCTTAATGCACTGGCAATGGTGGTATCTGAAATGGGAGCAAAAAAATCGCCAAAGGTTGCTCCCGCTAAAATAGCGCCGGCAAGTAGGGGTAAATCGGCACCTAAAAGTCCTCCTGCCGGATAAAGTAAGGGTCCACCAATGAGTATGGTGGCAAAACTGGAACCGGTAGAGAGGGATATCAAACAACAAATGATAAAGGTGACGGCGGTAAATCCGGCTGCCGATAATTGTAACTGGCTCGCAACCCAAAGCAAGGCATTGACAAAACCCGTTTCAGACATCAATACCCCGATGGTTGAAGCTAACATCCAGGCAGTCAACATAATCATTACGATGGGCTGAGCCATTCCATGAATAACCGTTTCACTGTAAATTTTTCTGTCTTTGGCCAGTAACATGCCAATAGTTAGGGCTGCAATGAGTATGGGCCAAAATCCGCGTTCATCGGGTGCGCCTGAGAGTGCCAGGAAAACAACGCCTGTGGCAAATACAAAAAAGGGTAAAATGGCGCCTATTGTTCCGCCGTAGAATGATAAATTTTCCTTATTTAAAGTTTCCTTTTCCGTCATTACCTCTTCGTATTTTGTCCATTTAGATTGTAGCGCATAATGGCACCATGAGGCCCATTTTTATCTCTTTCCAAATCGTAAACTGGACCAGCAGGACCTGTTGACTTTTTGGTTATCTCTTCAATGGCAGAAATATCTGCTTGAACTAAGGTAAAAGATTCAATTTTTAATAATTTTTCCAGATGATTCCGATTTCGTGCGCCTATTATGATGCCACCCACCTGAGGTTTCTGAAGGATATATCTTGCGGCAACTTCGGCAATCCCTACTTCATGCTTCTCTGCTATTTCATGCAGTTTTGCTAGTAAAGATTGAAAAAGGTCATAACCACCATATTCCTCAATGATGAGTCTGTATTTTGTAAGAGATCGATTTTCCAAAGGCTCAGAAGGCGAAGAAGTGTTCAAATATCGGTCACTCAAAAATCCTCCGGCAATAACACCATAGCACAAATAATGAAAGCCAGCCTCCCTGGCAAGTGGATTCATATCCTTTTCTGGTCTATGATCTAATACGGAATATTGCACTTGATTGGCGATAATGGGTACACCGGCATCCAGTATCTCTATTAAATGAGCTGCATCGAAATTAGTGACTCCAATATGTCTGATTTTTCCGGCTAACTGCAATTCATGTAAATGCATAGCGGTATCCACATAACGGGGAAATTGATAATCCCACCAGGCAAACTGGACCAAATCCAGTTGTTCGACGCCTAATCTTTTTAAAGACCGGTCTATAATTGCTTCCGTATCTGATTTTTTTATGGTGCCCAATACGTCATAATCCGGCACATATTTGGTATGAATCTGGACAGCATCCAGATTTCCAGAGACAAAAGCATCGTGTTCTGTGCGTAAGAATTTGCCAATCAGTTCCTCCACACCGGTATAAATATCGGCACAATCAAACGTGGTGATACCTGCTTCCACAAAGGAACGCATATCTTGAATGGCCTCCGCTTCATTGACTGGTCCATGTCCACCGGACAAATGCCATCCACCTTTAATAATGTTGGATATAGAATAGTCTTTTGTTAAAAAAATGCGTTCCATTTCAGCTTTTTAATTTGCATTGGGTTGGTCAGAATCAAAAATAGGTATAAAAAGCCGAAAAGGAAAATCCCGTAGGTGCGAATTGCATTCGCCCTTTCCGGGACAGGTTTCAGTATAATATATTTAGACTCATCACACCCATCCTCTCTACCCTGACAGTATGTAAACTATTAACCAACCACCATTCTAATTTTTTTTCTTTCAAAAATTACCACATGAATATGTAGTATCAATTTTATCTTTTTTCAAGGGAAATTTTTCAATTTGCGCCCTCATAGTGTTTTTTTATTAATATGTAAAATTGTTTGTTTTGAAAAAATCTATCTGTTTTCCTATTATCCTAAACGGTCAGGTGATTAATAGTCAAGTAATTGAAAAAAAACGGGTATCAAATGATATTAACCACAGAGTAAAGCAGTTCCTGCAAGAATAACTGAATGGGATGAAATTAAATAGTGAACAGGAATCATGATACGCAGCCACTTTCATCCAGTTTTATTCATTCTTCTTTTTGGAGGATCAGCCTTGTCTGGTCATTTGAAGGCACAAGATTCCATACCGTTTATGCCAGTATCAATGGGTGCAAGTATTGTAGTAGATGGAATTGGATCTGTAGATGTATCAGTTGGCCAAGTATTTTTCATGAATGAAAAAAGTGGTGAATTCAATATTAATCAAGGAATACAACAACCCTTCGTTAATGAATCAGTCTCCACTGTTAGGGAATTATCTTGTAACAATTTGCTTCTTGACAACAAGGAAGTTTATAAAAATGAGGCATATTCAGGCGTTATTATTATGCCCTATATAGGTGGAAATGGGGTCAATTATCTGGGATTAAATACCAATTCTTCAAGTGTTTTGGGTTTAACTTTAAAATTGGAACCTGGAAAATTAGCCAATGGGAACGGTTCTATTGAGTTAATGATAAAAGGAACGCCGAATGATACGGGTATTGCTGTATTTACCATTGATTTTGGAAGAAAGATGTGTACCATTAGTTTACCAGTTAAAATGCTACAACCTAAACTGGCTTCCCTCAATTGTTCTAATATCATGATTAATCCAAAAGATATAGGTTTAAATCTGGACTATACCGGTACAGTAGGAATAACCTACCAGGGTGGAAACGGAAAAAAGTCATACCCCATATCCGTAGCATCATCAGGTGTCAAAGGGTTAACCTTAAAAGCTGATTCAACGCTATTGAACGCAGGTGGCGGGACTTTTATCTTGAATCTCTCTGGGAAAGCTACAGAAATTGGAACAGCTGTTTTTCCTGTCAACATTGGAGATAAGACATGCAATGTTCTGGTTAGTGTAATCGATAGCGATATTAAAATCTCTAATATATTTACACCTAATGGTGATGGAAAAAATGATTTATGGTCTATACCAGCCCTTGCTTTTTATCCGAAATCAAAAGTATTCATTTTTGATAGATTCGGCAGATTACTTATTGAATATGCTGGTTCTTCACCTGGCTGGAATGGTTTATTAAACAATTATCAAGCTACGGCAGGCGATTATTGGTATGTTATTCAAGTTACAAAAGATAGCATTCTCAAAGGAAACTTCACCTTACTAAGATAGAATGGTATGAAAAAAATGATGTCGGTCCTATTGTCTATTTATTCCATTTCTGGAAAAGGACAAAATTTTATTTTCCCAAATCAGCATTTTTTCAATCCTGATCTGACTAATCCTGCAATGGCAGCATCAACAACAACAGAAAGCACAAAAAAATAACATCATGAATGTAGCATTGAAAAAATTTATGAGATGGAGTATTTTCTTCTTTTTTTTTAGTTTTAGCAGTATTAATAGCTTTGCTCAGTCACCGAATTTAATAAGTTACCAGACAGTTATTAGAAACAGCAATAATGAGTTGGTAGCTAATGCAACCGTTGGCATGCGAATCAGTATTCTGAGTGGTACAGCAGCGGATGTATTATGGTACCAGGAGGAACATACAGTTAAAACAAATTTAAATGGTTTAGCCTATGTTGTTATAGGGAAAGGGACTAATCTGAATGGAATAATGACGGAGATAGATTGGTCGAAAGGTCCATTTTACATAAAATCTGAATCCGATCCGAACGGAGGAAAAAATTATACCCTAATAGTCGTATCACAGTTATTAAGTGTTCCGTATGCCATTTATGCTAAATCGGCAGAAAAGGTAACAGGCCCTATTACTGAATTAGATCCTCAGTTTAATGCCAGTATCGCAAAGAGTATCACGGCGGCAGATACCGCATTGTGGAATACAGAAACAGATCCACTTTTCAGTAAAAGTATTTCAAATGGAATCACGGAAAGTGATATTTCCTTTTGGAATAACAAATTAAGCAGCTTTGGGGAAACGGATCCTTCTTTTAATATAAGCATTGCCAAAGGGATTACCGCTGTTGATACTGCTTATTGGAATAAAAAATTAAGTAGCTTCGCAGAAACAGATCCCTCTTTTAATACAAGCATTGCCAGAGGGATTACCACTCTTGATACTGCTTATTGGAATAAAAAATTAAGTAGCTTCACAGAAACAGATCCTTCTTTTAATACAAGCATTGCCAAAGGGATTACCGCTGTTGATACTGCAAAATGGAACAGTATCGTGGGTCTATCAGGGACAGATGACATAGCTAATTTGGCGATTACGGATGCTAAAATTTCAGGAATTGCTGGTTCAAAAGTTACTGGTGATATTGCTGGCAATGCAGCCAATGTGACTGGAACGGTAGCTGTGGGCAACGGAGGAACGGGAGCCAATAGTTTAACCGGATATGTGAAAGGAAACGGATCATCAGCCATGACCGCCGTAAGCTCGATTCCAGTAGCTGATGTGACAGGTGCGGTTAAAAAAGTGAATGGAACCTTACCTGATTCATCCGGAGAAGTGACCATATTATTTGGTCGAGTAACAACAGGAAATTATGCTGGGTTGCCAACAAGTGGTGGTGTTAATGGTGACATTTACATCGTTTCTGGTGACGTGGTGAATACTTCAAATAATGGACGAACATTTATTAAGGATGATATTTCTTGGAATGAGATTTCACTTAACATTGCTGCAACAGATGCGCGTTATCTTCGATTAGGTGGAGGTACGATGGAGGGTTCGTTAAATTTCCCAACAGGTAAAACGCTTATCCTAACAGACGCCCCGACTGGATCTACCGATGCGGCAAATAAAGGCTATGTGGACGCTAAAATTTCATCTGAAGTACCCAATGCAAGTGATACGACTATAGGAAAAATTCAATTAGCCGGAGAATTGGGTGGAACAGCTAGTTCACCTACCGTTCCAGGTTTAGCACTGAAGGCACCTATTAATAATCCTGCTTTTACCGGAACAGTAACTGGAATAACAAAAGCCATGGTGGATTTGGGTAATGTGGATAACACGAGCGATGTGAATAAACCAGTAAGTTCAGCTACGCAAACCGCATTGGATTTAAAAGAAATGCTTCGAACAAATCGGATGCTACATTAGGGACGAGCACGATCTTGTACCCAACACAAAACGCAGTGAAAACCTATGTGGATTCTCAGGTAGCGTCGGGTGCTCCGGATGC
>JAJTER010000168.1 GCA_021299835.1 Saprospiraceae bacterium
TCAGGATGATCCAAACGGTTTTTTACAGGAGTGATAAACTCCACTCCCCCATTATCGGACATAAAGAACAGATAAGTGCTTTTCCGGGCACCCAATTGATCCAAATGAGCCACTAAATCGCCTATAGATGCGTCCAAATCGGCTAACATGGCAGCCCAGGCAACATTTGGGTGTTTTTGGCCCTTCGTCAATTTTTCAAAACGAGCGATGGTTTCTTTCCTTGCCGTGGTATTGGCATGGGTTGCATAGTGTGATAACTGGATGAAGAAAGGATTTTTATTATGTACCTGCTCGCTAATAAAACGCTTGGTACGATTCGTCAGGGTATCGATTTGCTTGGGATTATCTTCAGTAAAAAAAGTGGTCCATTTTTCATCCCCGTTATTGGAGGAATTTCCTTGCGCATTTCCATTATCACCATCAGAAAAATCATATCCAAAGGCACTTGGAGGAACGCCAATACGCAAATCCCATTTGCCAAAGTGAGCTGTGACATATTCAGGATTTATTTTTTTCAACACCTGAGGAATAGTTAAATAACTATTTTTTCCAGGTTCATATCTGCTTCCAAATGTCTCATCATCCTGTCTCATTGGGGTATGGCCAAAAAGGATACTTCTTCTGGTAGGAGAGCAAATGGAAGCGGGAGCATAGCCCTGGGTAAAACGAACGCCTGATTTCATTAATCGATCCAGATTAGGCGTAAGGTGGAAATCACTCTTTGAATCGGAGATTTTTGGATCCATTTGTTCAGAAAGGGAGCTCCAGCCCAGATCATCGGCAAGGATGAAAATGATATTAGGGGGCACTGGACCTTTTGGAATCTGAGTGGTACTATTTAGTAAAGAAAACAAAATGGAGAACCAAATGAAATATCTCATATTCCAGAATTTTTAGAATGGATATTGAAGATATCTATTTTCATTTATAAATGGGTAAAAATTCTAGGCACAAAAAGTATTCAATGCTCAGGAAACGATTTGTTTTGAAAAGGGTTGGCTATCATTGACCGTCAGTAAATCTAACCACGCAAACAGGATATAAAGGATACCCACGAATTTACGTTTTCTGTCCGTTTCAGTTATCGGTTTGTTTTTGTATATAGGAAAATGAAGTGGTAACGCAGCTTTTGGTGAATTTACAGAATGGTTTCGTTTTTTGAAACCTATTCTTCGTCACAGTTTGTACAACTTATCCAAAGTATAGAATTAGTGCAGCCAGAAAAGGTACAATTAGAATACAGTGATTATCATATAAATGAAATTGTCCCGTTTCAAACTGAACTATTAAAGGATAAAAAGAACTTTCGCAAAATACTAAGTTTTATCAACTGGACGAACCATGTAGAAATACTTTCGTCGTGTAAATTTCTATATTACTAATTAGAAACTAAATAGGGAATTGCACTAAAATAGTCAAATAACCTGAAAGTGAGCTAATGATTCCAGGTAAAAGTGAGCCACTTGAGATTGAAATCCACTTTTTCTCATCAACCATATTTTTCATGAAGGGTTTCATTTTGTCACTACCTGAAGTAAATAAGAAAAAAGGAATAAAATGATTAATCCATCCACTCCTTAATAACGTTAACCTTATAGCATCATGACCAAGAGGCAGTTAACCATGAATTGAATCTATTGGAAAAAGCGGTGAATACCTATTTAAATGCTGTCAGAACACTTTGCCCCAACGTGTCTCATACTGCATTGAATTACTTGAAAAGCGGATTAAGGGTTGTTGAGTTACAACCTAAGCATTTTTTTATCCATGCCAATGTAATACAACAAGAAATTGGGTTTGTTTTTCAGGGATTGATACGCGCTTTTTATATAGATATCCAAGGCAATGAGATTACAGTTAATTTTGTTCAAGAGAACAGGTATGCCACGCATTACACCGCATTCATTACCCGCACTCCTGGTAAATATTACTTCCAGTGCATTGAACCTACCATTCTTGTCAATCTTTCTTACGATCATATTCAAACGGGATATGACAAATTCCCTGATATCGAGCGCTACGGCCGCTTAACAGCAGAAGAGGTCCTGAAATTTCAGCAAAAACGAATTGAGAGCTTTCTTTTCGATACGGCAGAACAACGTTACCTCGATTTCATTAAAGAAAATCCGGATTTGTTCAATCGTGTATCACTATCACATCTTTCCTCTTTTTTGGGAATGGAACGACAAACGCTGACACGAATTCGGCAGAAATTAGCGAAGGGTTGATGGAATACATCAAATTGTAAATAAATTGAAAATTTCTCAATGATGGTATCAGAATACATACATCAGATAATAGCATTACTTCAACCTGAGAAAGAGTGCGTTGAAAATGCATTTAAAAAAATGGAGCTGTCCAAAGGTGATTTTTTCATTAAACAAGGGAAAGTTTGTGATCAAGTGGCTTTTGTAGTTTCAGGAAAACTGCGTAATTTTTACATTGACGATGCGGGAAATGAGGTTACTTGTTTCTTTGTAACTGCAGATAGTTTTGTCTCGGCATTTACCAGCTTCTTAACCAATACACCTACTCACGAAAACATAACGGCATTGGAGGACACGGTTTTGCGGGTAATATCAAAAAAAGACATAGAAGAGTTAAGTATTTTAATTCCTAAGATGCAGATTTTTAGACGGATTATTGCAGAAAATCTTTTCATTATCATGGAAAAAAGAATCATGATGTTGCAATCTCAATCGGCTCACGAACGATATGAAAAAATGCTCAAAGAAAACCCAGAGATTCTTCTGAGCGTTCCCCTTCAATACACTGCTTCGTTTCTCGGTATCACACCTCAGCATTTGAGTAGATTGAGAAAAGAGTTGCAGAAGTGATTTCTTAACATTTGTTCAGTGTGATGCCAACCATGTTTTTCAACTTTGTAAAAAAACTTGAATCAAAGTAAATGAATATACTAATTATCAATGCACACAACAGGGAAAATAGTTTCTGTTCCGCATTAGCAGAGGCATACAAAGAGGGCGCATTTTCCTTCGGTCATCACGTTCAAATCCTAAATTTGCGGGATATGGAACTGGATAAATACCTGCGTTACGGGCATGAAAAAATATATGAACCCGAAGGTGATGTATTAAAAGCACAAGAGCTCATTTCTTGGGCGAATCATTTAGTATTTGTTTATCCTACTTGGTGGGGTGGTTTACCTGCCTTGTTGCGTTTGTTTTTTGAAATGGTATTTTCACCCGGTTTTGCCTTCAAGTATCACGACCGCATGGGCAAAAAAATCGTTGGCTGGGATAAGTTGTTAACAGGAAAATCAGCAAGAATCATTTCTACAATGGATGCACCGCCCTGGTATTACAAGTGGATCATTGGAGATCCGGGAGGAAAAATCATGCGAAAAGGAATCTTAGGGTTCTCAGGAATAAGCCCTCTCAAAACTACTTATTTTGGATCGGTTAAATTGTCAACTGAAAAACATAGAGCAGATTGGTTGAAAATAGCTCGCAATTTAGGTCAAAAAGAGAGGTGAGGTACTAATTAACTACTTTTGTTCCTATGTTAAATGTTCAAAGAAACAAGATTAAGGTTCATCGGTTTTATCGTGAACTATTCGGACGTGAAACCACAGGTTTGGACTTGTTGGCCATTGTAATTGGCTCTGTATCTTTAGCTTGTCTGACCCTTTTGTTTAAATGGAATGCAGACTTTTCAGTTATTAAAAAAATGGTACTCACGATCCTCGCCCTTGATATTGGAGGTGGCGTTATTGCTAACTTTACGTCAGGGACAAATAACTATTATGCCGAATCATTAAGAAAACGGTATTTATTTGTTCTTTTCCACCTGGTACAACCATTGCTATTAATTTGGATTTTCCCAAGTGAGTTGTTAGCTATCTTGGGAGTTACATTATTTACTCTAACAAGCTCAATCATTGTCTTGCGTTTAAAATCCTCCAACAATCAAAGAATAGTTGCTGTAACACTTTTGCTTTTGTCCTTGATTCTATCTACTCTTTTAAATTATAACGACCCTTTGGCCCAACTGATAATGCAGTTCTTTTCTATAAAACTCATTTTGGCATTTAGTGTACATTGGACTTCAATTAACAAAGAGTAAATGATACGGGTAAAAGTTTTCAGACATACTTAAGTATGAACGCAAAGCAATTAGAACATTGGATTTTAGACAACTATCAAGGTGTAATCGTAGCAGATGCGTATCGTGAACGTAGTTTCTTTTATAATCCCGAAGATTCATTGCCAAAAGGAATATACTTTGCCACTATTAAAGAAAGTGACGGTCCGAATGATAAGGCATCTAGTTTAGACAGAGACGGAATTTATCGTTTGAGTATTGGTGTAGGCAAAAAGCAATATCAATTCTTATTTGGGGAAATGCCAAAGCGACCTGCAAAAGGCGATATCGTTGAACTTGATTTTGATTTTTCCATTACAGGATTAGTTCTGCCTCACCCAATTTATGCATGGTTAGGCTGGGTTTGTATCAATAATCCAGACAGTGAAAACTTAGATTTGGTGAAACACCTTCTAGATATTTCTTATCGAAACGCATTGGATAAATTCGCGAAGAAAAAATGAATAAGTCATACCGGATCCACTAGCAAGTCAAAAGACAGTGCCTAAATCTTCAATAAGCTACTTTCTTAACATTTGTTCAGTGGATTGGTAGAACGCTTAAATAATTTAGTTGCATCATTTTAAAATGCAACAACAATGAAAAAATCCCTGATTGTTTTTGGAATAATTAGCCTCATTTCATCTTCCAGTTTTGCTCAAACTGAACAAAAAGAAAGTAAATATGCCATTGAAACCGATATTCTTTGGCCATTTTTAGTGCAAACAACACGTACACACTTGACCATCAAACTTTGGGAGAAAGGACATCTAAGAGGTGATATGTAT
>JAJTER010000169.1 GCA_021299835.1 Saprospiraceae bacterium
TCAGTGGGTGGAACAAATATTGGTGGATTATTAGGTTCGGTTGTTTCTTCTCAAATTGGAAATACAAGTATTCTACCTGAAACTGCCTCAGAACTGGAATTTGGTGTTGATGCAGGATTCTTCAATAACAGATTAGCTATTGAAGCTACCTATTACATAAAAAACACGCAAAATAATATTCAAAATTTGAATTTGGCTCCATCAGTAGGTGTTAGCACAACGCCAAGTAATGAGGCTGAATTGGAAAATAAAGGGATAGAATTGGGTGTGTCAGGAACAATTATTGATGCGCCTAAATTCAGATGGTTCTCCAGAGTACTTTACTGGCAAAACAGGGTATTACTTACCCGTTTAGGTATTCCAACTTATATTGCTGGAGCTTTTGGTTCAGGTTTGGGTACTTTCCTTTATGCACAAGGCTATGCACCAACGACCATAGTTGGTAGCCCTGCCGTAGCTGGTAATCCGGGTGGATTCACTTTCTGGGGTAATAATCAACCTGATTTTAATGCATCTTTCTTCAACTCATTCAACATCTTGAAAAATCTGGAACTTTCGGTTTTAGTCGATTGGAAACAAGGGGGAGATAACATTAACCTATCTGCTTTCCTTACAGATGGCGGAGGAACTACCAAAGGATGGTTCGATGATTCAAATGGTGACGGAATTCCTAATGGAAGACAACGCGATCCTGCACCGTATAATAATGCAGGCCGTTGGGTAATGGACGCAAGTTTTGTGAAAATCAGAGAGGTAGGTTTGTATTATACTTTCCCGAAAACTTCTTTAGAGAAAATGTTTAATGGCAAAATTAAAGGTATAAAATTAGGTGCATCGGCAAATAATCTATTCTTATTTACTGATTATTTCGGTTACGATCCTGAAACTTCTACTTTTGGTGCGCAATCCATCGCAAATAACGTGGATATTGCTCCTTATCCAACACCAAGAAGGATATTTTTCCACCTGAATTTCGATTTCTAAAAACTAATTTATTTTAAAATGAAAAATATATTAAAAGCTGTTTTAATTCCTGCTGTTTTAGGATTTACCGCATGTAATCCTTTACAACTTGATGAAGTGTTAGATCCTAACAACCCTTCTTTGGCGAGTGTGGAGACTAACGCCACTAAAGAACAAGTACAATTCCTTTTAACCGGTCTAGAAGCATCTCATAGAAGTTATGTGGTCAATATTTCTCAAGCCTGGAATACTTTTGGAAGAGAAATATGGTATCTGAATGCTTCAGATCCACGTTTTCAAACAGATTGGTTAGGCCAGGCTGGTAGAGTTCCCGACAGAGCTTACTTTGGATTTGGTACAACAGGTGGAGGTTCCTGGGGTGCACCTTATCAGGCCATTAAGCAGGCTGATGTGCTAATCAGTTCTTCGAATGGTTCGACTTTGCTTGTAGATGCTGAGAAAAAAGCCGTATCTGGTTTTGCAAAAATGATTCAGGGCTATCAATTTATGATTCCAGCCAATTTTGTGTATGAAAATGGCATTAGAATAGATGTTAAAGACCCATTGAAACCTGGAAAGTTTGTAAAATATGAGGAGGCTTTAAATCATATTAAAAGCGTATTAGATCAGGCAGATCAAGACCTTGCCGCAGCTGGTTCAGGTGCGTTTCCACTAAAGTTAACTCCAGGCTTCGCTGCTTATAACACGATTCCTAATCTTAGAAAAGTCAATAAAGCTATCTTAGCGCGTTTAAATGCTTACCGTAAAGACTGGCAAGGTATTTTAACGGCTTTAGATGGATCATTTATGGAAATGGGGGGTAATTTAAATGCTGGTCCTTCACACCCATTTTTGGGACCTCCAGATGGATTCAATCCATTATTTTATCTGCCCAATGCAGCGGTAAATACGATCATCGTTGTTCATCCCTCTATGATTGATGACGCAACACCAGGTGATTCGAGGGTGTCCAAAAAATTCTTTAAAAGAAATACGCCAGTTGTTGTTACCACAGACGCTACCCCACTTTCTGCATTGTATCAGGACGCGCGTTGGGCTACAAATACAACGCCTATTCCATTTATCCGTAACGAAGAGCTCATTTTGTTGAAAGCAGAAGCACATGCTAATCTGGGACAAACTACAGAGGCAGTTAACGCTATTAATGTTATCAGAAATGCAGCGGCCATAGGAAATTACACGGGTGCAACTACAAAAGATGCCTTAATCAATGAAATTCTTTATCAGAGAAGATACTCTCTTTGGGCAGAACCATGGGGACATCGTTGGATTGACGCGAGGAGATATAATAAACTGAATGAGATTCCTACGTCCTATGACAAGGGAACCATATTTAAGCAATTCCCTCATCCACAAGCTGAGATAAACTGGGATATTTATGTAGGAGGTTAATATTAAACCTTACATCATAGATAAAACGCCGTTGGAATACTTTCCTTCGGCGTTTTTTTATATTTTACAGAAAATTACTAACCATGAAACAGCTGTTTTTACTCGCCTCTTTTGCTTTACTGCCATTTTTTACCCCTGTTATGGTAAAAGCGCAATCCAAATATTTCCCCACAAAACAAGAGTGGCAGGAAAAAAGCCCTGCGTCGATGGGCCTTTTGGGTGACTCCCTGGCAGGTGCCGTAAATTATGCTCTGGCTAATGAAACAAAAAATCCGGCCAATATGGAGGTTAACCACTATCGTACGTTTGGTAAGGAACCTTTCGGAATGGGCATCGGCCCTTTTGAATCGAGAGGAAATACGAATGGCTTAATTATTTACAAGGGTTATATTGTTGCCAAGTGGGGTCAACCAGAAAAATGTGATATGACCCATAGTGTTACCAAAAGTTTTTTAAGTACCGTCGCTGGACTAGCCCTGGAAACGGGACACATAAGACAACTAAGTGATCCCGTCCATACTTATTTGCCTCCCATAGAAGGGTATAATCCAGGTAAGCTGTATAGAAATGCGGAGGACATGGGAAAGGATGAACTTTTAAGACCCTTTGAAACGGAGCATAATAGAAAAATAACGTGGGAGCATCTTCTACGGCAGACCAGTGATTGGGAAGGTACCTTATGGGAAAAACCCGATTGGGCAGACAGACCCGATACCGATGCGTCAAAATGGTTATCCAGAAAAAGAAATGAACCTGGTACCGTTTATGAATATAATGATGTAAGGGTAAATGTATTAGCGTTGGCTTTAACCAGTATTTTGAGAAAACCACTACCCGTTTTTCTTAAAGAAAAAGTAATGGATCCTATCGGTGCATCCGACACCTGGAGATGGACAGGTTATAGAAATTCGTGGATTGTTATTGACGGATTGCCCGTTCAAGCCGTGAGTGGTGGTGGACATTGGGGAGGTGGTATGATAATTAATTCTTACGATTTAGGCAGATTTGGCTTGTTTACCCTGAATAAAGGACAATGGGATAATAAGAATATCCTGCCTTCCTCGTGGTTCGAGATGGCTACAAAATCAACCGAAGCCAAAACGGATTATGGCTTTATGAATTATTTCCTAAATACAGACAGGAAAATGATACCCGCAGCACCCGCCTCGGCTTACATGCATGTCGGAAATGGGACCAATTTCATTTTTGTAGATTCTACCAAAGACCTGGTAGTTGTGGGCCGTTGGATGGAGAATTCGGCGATTCCGGGTTTTATAGAAAAAATATATTCCGCCTGGAGGTAGGGTAAAACATTTGTGCCGCCAGGGGCCAAAGGGTTATAGACGTGTGACCCCGAGGGGGGTCAGGTATGGGATTTTGGGGAAATTTGTGCCGCCATGAGCTAAATATTTTTATTGTAACATTGTGCGCCTTGCGGAACAAATGTTTTCATTGTAACATTGTGCGCCTTGCGGCCTAAAATTGCTAGAAACGTGTGACCCCGAGGGGGTCAGGTGTGGGATTTTGGGGAAATTTGTGCCGCCAGGGGCTAAAGGTCAGGTGATTTTTTTGGACAGGTCAACCTCCATTAAGTTTAGTGTATATGAAGGATCTTATCCTGTAACTGGTTTTGAATCAGGATTTACAGGATTTTGAGGATTAAAGACGACGTCGCTGTTTTGAGATGTATGGTTAATTATAATAATTTATACATTATATGAAATTTCGTCGATGCGATGATCGCAGCGGCAAAATGGTATGTTAGTTGATCATCGGCGGGAATTTACAAGCTGCTGCGCGCAGTATCTTAGATAATGTCCGCAACTAGAAAAATCCTCGAAATCCTGTAAATCCTGATTCAAGACCAGTTGCCATCAACATCGTTTAATAGTTCACGTAGGGGCGAATTGAATTCGCCCTTTTTTAACCATTACCTATTTTTTTATTCCATTTACCATGCACCCAACAGATCATCCATCCATTTAATTAACTTGCAAATACGACTGTAACACGAAGGAAAAATGATCATTGTTCCGCAAATAGGGAAATGTACCTGTATCATGGGAGGGCGAATGCAATTCGCCCCTACGAAAGTGATAATTCTGTAAATCCTGATTTAAGACCAGTTGACCCGTCCTAAAAAAAGTTTACAGATTTAACAATTCTTTAAAAATAGTCCTGATACAAATTTACACTTTAATTTTAATCCTAAAATAGTTTTACCTTTATTGTCATCAACGGAAGCGGAAATTAGCTCTGCTGAGGAGCAACTAATCAGGAATACGTTGATCAGATATGGTAAACTCAGGATTTCGGTTCTGAGTTTTTTTATTACCAATTCTGTAGATATCAACATCGTTTAATAGTTCATGTAGGGGCGAATTGAATTCGCCCTTTTTTAACCATTACCTGATTTTTTTCATTTACCATGAACCCAACAGATCATCCATCCATTTAATTAA